>JAZOQX010000135.1:0-64174 GCA_045656325.1 Eubacteriales bacterium | reverse complement strand
GCCTCCGAGGAATTAGAGCCGTCAAGCGGATGGGATTACAAAACGCTCATATCGCGCTTGGGCGCAGACAGCTTTTACACAGACGTGCTGAACGCCTACGCCGAAAAGCAGTCCGCAAAGGCGACCTACACGCTGTCGGCTATTGACCTTTCCAAGATGGTAAAAGCGGACGACGTGGTTGCCGTGATTACACAGCAAATACACTATAATGTGGGATGCGTTGGTAAAGCCTTGTCCGAGGGCAAGGAGTTTGGCTCAAAAGGCACAGGCGGTAGCGGTAGCAACCTTTTTGACCTCGGCTTAATGGCAGAAGCCTTTGAAATCGAGTACAATTTTGACGGCTTTATTACAACCGTCAACGGCACGGCTCACGAGGATGCAACGGGAATGAGCCTCTATTTCCCAACCGAGCAAGAGAAGCTGATCGAGGAATACCGCGCTATCTGCCAAAATGAACTCTATATGCAGTTCTTGGTCGATTACTTCAATTATAGACCGTTAGATCCGATTGTGTTTGATAATAGCGGATACAATAACAACGGTTGTCTGTCCTTTACTCTGACGGAGTTTTCTCAAAAATACGTGCAATCGGTTGGCTACGAGCTACATAGCTTTGCAGGCAGCGAGGAAACGCAAAAGCTCTATTGTGTAGGTACGGATAACGATATATCCTACGAAAACGGCGTTTATACCGTTAACTTTGAAGGAAATTGGATTTTCGTGAACGATATTCTTCTTCATACGAACATATATGAAGCGAAGGAATCACACGCAGTTTTCTCGGCTATCGTGAAAATAGACGGTGAAATTTGCCAACTCCTATTCACCTATTTCAAGCCAACGCAAACCATCACGGTTGAGGGATATGTGATAGAGGGCGACCTCACCTCACGTGTACACGAATTGACCGAGGGAACGGAAATTACGGTTATATACGAAGATCCCGTCCCCGAAGATGGTCAACTCTACTACGAGGAAGGAACGCTAATATGGGGCGAGGACGTGGAATTTTCCATTAAAAAGGTTGACGTGGGATACTACCAGTACATTCAGTATGTCATTGATATTTACGGAAACGTTCACTATGGAATGACCGCCATCGTTTATTTCGATGGTGAGAAAAGTATAATGGATGATATATCCGCAGGATAAGATAAAGCGGTGGGCTGAAAAGCCTGCCGCTTTTTGTCGAAAAATCCTGTACGATTTTCCCGACATTATCAATAATCATTATTGCAAGCGAGGAAAAATATGTTATAACAAACGAGCAAAATAACAATCGGGAGAAGTCAATTCAATATCTTCCTTGGAATCAATGTGGCTGTACTTTTTTAGCCAGTAATATAGCGTACTGCGGGAAATGCCTTTCTCTTCGCATATTTGTTTTGCAGGAATTCCATTTGCATAGCTATAACAGCATTCTTGAATAATTATTGGATCATATTCCAGAGATTTCATTTTTTATTTTCCTCTCAATTTTAATTTTGATGTTATATATTATATCAAAATATTATGAATTGATTAGAGAAAAGGCACTTATCAACTAAGATAAAAAAGTATGGTTTTGAGCAAAAAAGTTATGTCATCTATTTCGGTCATTTGGGATTTTCAAAAAAATAAGAAAAAACAGAAAAATAATCATAAAAAAGGGGTAAAAACAGAAAAAAACGCCGAAACCCCTTGAAATCACTACGTTTTAGCCATGTCATCTAAAACGGTCACCAATCACAAAAAGAAACACCACCCTGTTGGGTGGTGTTTCTTTTTGCCTCGGAGCATCGGCGCTTCGCGCCCTGCTCCGCAAGGCGTAGCCGTAGCGGAATTAGGTTCGCATTCGAGCCGAAAGCAGACGGGAGCTTGCTCACGAGAGGCTCGGCGAAGAATTCTCGTATTTGCGAAGCAAATGCGAGTACCCTAGTGCCCCGCAATTTCCCGCAAACGCCTTGCAATCCCCACCATTTTATGCTATACTAATCTCTGCAGGACAGAACGCAGACCGTTACAACTTTTAAACCGTTTTTGGTGGGGGCTTTTCGATGAATATAAAAAGGACTATTTTGAATTTCATCCTCATTTTTGTGGGAAGCGTGTTATATGCCGTCAGCACGGTTTTGTTTATTTTTCCGAGTGGGCTTTTGCTTGGCGGAACAAGCGGCATTTCGGTGATATTGACCGCCTTTTTGCCATTTTCTCCCGGAGCTATTTTGATGATCATCAATTTTGCGTTGATCGTTTTAGCGTTTGTGGTGCTTGGAAAGGGTATGGCAATCAAAACGCTGGTCGGTTCGGTCTTGACCACGGTGTTTATAGGAGTACTTGAAAAGCCGCTTACCTTTGATACCCCTTTGATCGACAGCATTTACGTTTCCGCGCTTTTGGGGGCGGCTATCATTGCTATTGCCAGCGGGATCATGTTCTACGTTGATTCAAGCTCGGGCGGAACCGATATTATTGCGCTGATAGTGAAAAAATTTTCCGGCATACAGATCGGACGGGCGCTTTTGCTGACCGACATTCTCATCGTGATCGTTGGCAGCGCTCTGGGAGGAATTACAATTTTGATCAGCTCGTTTTTGGGACTTTTGGCAAAAACCTTGGGGATCGATCTTGTTATATGGATCATCAAAAAAATAAAATCCGCCAGAAAAGAAAAAACGAATGCTTGCGCTGCCAGCGAAGCGGAGCGAAATTAGGTTCGCCCTACGGTAAAAAGGACAGAGAATGTTACGTTCTCTGTCCTTTTTTCACACGCCTGAGCCATTTGGGCTCTCTTTGTTCAATTGCTTCCCTTCGGGGTTGCCTTGGTGGCGTCTCTCGCAAAGAGCATACCCATGCTCACGCTTGCATCCTTATGGAGTCTCACGCGTACGACGTGCTCGCCCGAAGGCAGATCCTTGGCAAAGATAACAGGATTGTGGGCGCTTCCCTCAAGAAGGACGTACTCGCCACCATCCACTGAAACCTGCCAGGACACATTCTTCTGCACCACATATGCCGACAGTTCTGTTCCCGTAAATCGGATCACCAACTCATCGTCAGTACAATCGAACAACAGCTGCCCCACGGCATCACTGATCACGGGGTTATTAAAGCTACTTTCCTCCGCAAAGGTAACCCCCCGTCCCCCCATGGACTCAGAGAGCTCCACCAGACTCTGCGTAGGCAGAATTCCTTGACGGTCTCCGTCAAACAGGGTCGCGCTGATCACGGGCACCATGACGAATTTCTCCAAGGGCTTCGTATAATCGGTCTCGAACAGGCTCATCCGCAGATATTCGCGGATCAACTCGTAGTACACCTCATAGCCCTGATCGTTAGGATGAACCCCATCGATCGCGTAGTTTGACCACATGGAGGACCAATAATCGATTTGCGCGACAAGGTACCGTCCCACGTGAAGCGTGGGGATATTATATGCTTTGGCAATATCCTCATGAGCCTGAGCCTGCGTATGAAGCATCCCCACCTTGTTGTAGCTCCACATACGGGTCTCATCGGTAACCAATACCGTCACAATGTCCGTATCGGGCAGGGCGGTTTTGACTTCGCGTATAATGGTTTCATACTGAGATGCCGCCTGCTCATAGGTAGACTTATAGTAATAGTCGTTAATGGAATACTCCAAAAACAGCAGATCGGGCTCTGCCGAAATCACATCGGTCTGCACACGGTAGGCACCCAGATAGGTTCCCGACTCACCAAGGGCGCGGTTAATGTTGGTCACCTTAGCATCGGGAAAGCTCTCGGCAATCCACTTTCCGATCCGCGCGCGCCAGGAATACTTCTCGGGGCTGGAAGATCCATGGCCTGCGGTAACCGAGCCGCCAAAATAAACCACGGTCAGTTCTTTGTCTTCCGTCAGTTTTTTATAGGTATGGCTCAATGCGGCACGACAATTGATATAATCCATCAGATCAATCCGCTTCATTTCTTCCTCCGGTTCTGTACTTTCTTCAGATTCGTTCTCCGTCTTGGTCCCGCTTTCCGTGTTGTTCTCCGTCTCGATCTCATTTCCTTGGAGGGGGTCCGTCACCGTTACGTCGGAATCCTGTGGGGCGGAATCCGTTTTGCATCCTGTCAAGGAAAACAAAAAACAGAGAATCGCCGCAAAAAAAAGTCTTTTCATCATAACTCCTTTTATAAACTTTTGTACTATTTCATTATAGCATCTCTTGGATACTATGTCAAGTCTTTGGATGCATGAAAGAGAAAAGCAAAATTCTCCTCGTAGGCGGGGGGTTACTCCCGCCGTTTTTGTTTGCCGTTTTTTCGGTGGGCAGGAGCATCTGTCCCCGCGAAAAGCCTTTACATCCTCGCAAAGGTATGATATAATAAACGCAGAAAGGCGGTGTTACCATGAAAATCAGAGAAAAAATCCTATTGGACAGAAAGGGACTGACGGAATACGGTCCCATCAATATCGTCGTATTCGGCGACAGCGTTTCCCACGGAGCGGTGGTCGGCTACATTGACTACGAAAACGTCTACTGGAATCAGCTCAAGAAAAAGCTGAATGCCTTTCGGGATTATATGCCCGTCAATATGATCAACGCCTCCATCGGCGGAACCACCGCCAAGCGCTCGCTTGACCGCTTGGAGCGTCAGGTGCTCAAGCACGAGCCCGATTTGGTGATCGTCTGCTTTGGGCTGAACGACGTCAACGGGACCTTGGAGGACTACGTCGGCTCTTTGGAAATCATTTTCCGTCGGTGTCGGGAAGCAGGCGCGGAGGTCATCTTTATGACCCCCAATATGCTGAATACCCGCGTTGCCGATGACACACCCGAAAAGGATTTGGACTACGCGAAAAAGACCGCCGATATGCAAAACAGCGGCAGAATGGACGCGTACGTTGCCGCAGCCATTGCCACCGCCATGCGGGAAGGCGTTTCGGTCTGCGACTGCTACGCAAAATGGAAGGAGCTGGCAAAAACACGGGACATTACTTCCCTGCTCGCCAACCGCATCAATCATCCCGTCCCCGAGATGCACGAGTTGTTTGCCGACAGTCTCTACGCACAGATCATAGGACACGCGGAAAATCACGCAAATGACGAATCCACCATGTTTCAAGCATAAATCAAAAAGGAAGTGACCATACTCATGCAGAAGATTTACACAAGAGCCGACATTTTTGCCCAGCTGGACGCCATGAGGATTCCCCGCGATCGCGTGGTACTGATGCACTCCTCTCTACGCCTTATCGGCTCGGTAGAGGGAGGTGCGCAGGGGCTTCTTGATTATCTGATCGAATACTTTACTGCCAAGGGCGGGCTGTTTTGTGTTCCCACCCATACCTGGACCAATCTTAAGAAGGAGATCACGCTGGATCTGTCCGATCCCGCCACCTGTCTTGGTGCCTTCTCGGACCTGTGCGCCGCCGATCCCCGCGGAGTCCGCACCGAGCATCCCACCCATTCCATGGCAGTTTTCGGCGAGGAGGAGCGTGTACGGGAGTTTGTAAAAGACGAGCAGTTCGTTACCTCCTGCACTCCCGCAAACGGCTGCTACGGCAAGATTTACGAAATGGGCGGCTTCATCCTTCTGGCAGGCGTCTCGCACAATCGGAACACCTATCTGCATTGCGTGGACGAGATGCTTTCCATTCCCAACCGTATGTCCGACAAGATCAAAGCGCTGACCGTCAAGCGCAAAACGGGCGAGGTCATTCCACGGTCGATTCGATTTATGGGCTGCGATTTTACCGACGACATTTCCCTGCGTTTTCCTAAATACGAGCTTCCCTTCCGCTACCACGGCGCCATCACCGACGGCTTTTTGGGTGGTGCTCCCACGCAAGCCTGTGACGCGAGAATCATGAAGGAGGTCATGGAAAAGATCTTTCTGAGCGGAAGCGACGATCCCTTGGAGGGGGAGGAACCTATCCCGCCCAAGCGATATGTGTAATCCATAGAAAGTAATATGGAAATTGCTGTAAAGAAAGTGTGAACAAATATGTTTTTTCCTTGCAGTAGCCTTCAAAATATGCTACAATAACAATGTCAAAAATATACTGAAAAGGAGATTTTATTATGCAAAAAATTCTTGACGTCATCAATCAGGTATGGTCGATCGGCGTGGTTCGCTTCATCGTGTACCTTGCCGTCGCGTTCGTGGCTGCCGCTCTTGCAAGCTGGCTCGTTACCAAGCTGCTCAAGCTCTGCAAGCTGGACAAGAAGCTGGACAAGTGGGGCGTAAACGAAGGCGCTCTCGGCACGTCCATGAAGTTCGTCGGAAAGCTCGTTTACCTGATCGTTTTCCTGTTGTTCCTTCCCAACGCGCTGGAGGCAATCGGAATTTCCTCGGTATCCACCCCGATCCACGGCTTCGTTAACGCCTTCATCAACTACCTGCCCAATATTATTGCGGCTGTGATCCTCGTTTACGTAGGGATTTTGGTCGCGCAGATTCTGGGTCAGGTCGTTCTGGTTCTTCTCAAGAAGACCAAGATTGACAATCTCGTAAAGAGAACCGATGCGGAGGACAAGAAGGTTGTTCTTCTCTCCGACATTCTGGTAAAGATCCTCATGGGTGTGATCATCCTCGTAACCATTGCCGCCGCCCTCGGCGTGCTTGGCATTGAGGCGATCTCCGCTCCCGCCGCAGGCATCGTCAACGCCATCTTCGGCGCAATCCCCTCCATTATTCTGGCTGTGGTTGTGGTTACCGTTGGTATTTTCGTTGCAAGCCTCGCTTGCGGACTGCTCTACAACGTTCTCGTTGCCACCAACTTTGACAACGTGGTTCTGAAGGTCATTCCTCAGCTGAAGATCTCCGCTACCAAGATCGTTGTAAATCTCGTAAGAACCATCATCATCATCTTTGTTGCCGCACAGGGCGTTGAGGCGCTGAACCTCTCGGTTCTGACCATGATCGTAACCGCTTTGGTTGCTTACCTGCCCTTGGTTATCAAGGCTGCCGTGGTGCTTTTGGTTGCCTTCATCGGCGCAAACCTCCTCGAGAACGTGATCACCAAGGCGAATCCCAAGGCCGCAGGTCTTGCGAAGATCGTCAAGGTTGGCATCTTCACCGTTGCCGGCTTCATGATCCTTTCTCAGCTGGAGATCGCTTCTACCATCGTCAACACCGCGTTCATCGTTACCATCTCCGCCGTTGCCGTTTCCTTTGCTTTGGCATTTGGTCTTGGCGGCAAGGATTTTGCGAAGAAGACGCTGGATAAGGTTGACGAAAAGATGGAGAACTGCAAGAAGGACGAGGAAAAGGACGCGTAATCCTATTCCGACTCCACAAATAAAGGGACTGAGATTTCTCAGTCCCTTTTCTGATGGATGCCCTTGAAAAAGGGCGAATTTTGTGCTATAATGATACCATATTCTACAAATCGAGGTTATATACCGTGAGTCAAAAGAGCCTTTCCAAGGATTTTACAAAAGGAAATATATGGCGGCAGCTGATCCTCTTTTCCCTGCCCTTTATGGCATCCAACGCCTTGCAGGTTCTTTACAGTACCATTGATATGCTGATCGTTGGAAAGTACGTGGGAACGGCGGGACTTTCGGCGGTGGCACAGAGCAGTCAGATCATGAACTTTGCCACCATGCTCTGTCTCGGCTTCTCCAACGGCGGACAGATCCTGATTTCCCAAGCATTGGGCGCAAGAAAAAGAAAAGAGATGAACGACGTGATCGGCACGCTCTTCAGCTTTATCGCTATTCTTTCGGTGGTGCTGACCGCCTTGGTTCTTCTCTTTTGCAACCCGATCCTGTCGGTCATTCAGGTACCCGCCGAATCCTACGACATGGCAAAGGATTACATGATCGTCTGCGGAGCGGGCTTGATCTTTACGGCGGGCTATAATCTGATCTCGGCAATTTTGCGAGGTATGGGAGACGCAAAGCGCCCCTTTCTCTTCATCGGCATCGCTTCGGTGGTCAATCTTGTGCTCGACATTCTCTTTACGGGAATCTTCGGATGGGGCGTTGCGGGAGCGGCATGGGCGACCATTATCGGTCAGGGGGTTTCCTTCCTCTTCTCTCTTTTCTATCTCTTCCGCCGTCGGGAGCAGTTTGGCTTTGATTTTCAGAAGAAGAGCTTTCTGCCCAACCGCAAATATACGGGCATGATCGTTTCCCTCGGAACGCCCATGGCGATCCAATCGGGCTTTATCAACATTTCCATGCTGTTCGTCAACGCGATGATCAACAGCGCGGGCGTGGTCGCCTCGGCTACCTTTGGCGTGGGCTGCCGCATTGACGATATCATCAACAAGATCTGTCAGGGGATTCAGTATGCCGCCATGCCGATGGTCAGCCAAAATATCGGCGCGGGTCAGCAGAAGCGCGCCAAGCACGTGGTATGGAGCGCGGTGATCTTCTCGAGCATCCTCACCGTTTTCTTCCTTTTGCTTTACGTATGCTTCGGGCTTCCCCTCTTCCGTCTGTTCTCCGATGACCCTGCGGTACACGAAATGTCGGACACCTTTATTTCCGCCATTCTCTGGATGTTCCCCGCCTTCGCGATCATGAGGGGAAGCGGCGCCTTTATTCAAGGCATCGGAAACGCCAAGCTTTGCATGGTTTTGGCGCTTCTTGACGGAGTGGTGCTTCGCATCGGACTTAGCTGGCTCTTTGGCATCGTCTTTGGCTGGGGCTTCTTTGGCTTTGTCCTCGGCTATGCCTTGGCACCCTACGGGTACGCCGTTCCCAGTATGCTCTATTTCCTTTCGGGTATCTGGAAAAAACGCAGAACCCTGGCGGATGAATTGTAAATCCATTGCGTATTCGTTTTTATAAAAAGGCCATGTCTATGTAAAAAACTTAGACTTGGTTTTTTTATTTTCATGTATAATGAAACGAAAATAGTGGATAAATCATTCAATTTTTCATAAAACACTTGAAATTTGTTATATTCATAGTATAATAAGGTCACAGTTCCCATCGGACGAAAAAAGAAAAACGAGGTAATTTTTATGAAACTGAGAGCGCCCGCAGTTCCCTTGATTACGGTGGATCCCTTTTTCTCGGTATGGTCCCCCGACACCACGCTAAACTTTGCCAACACCATGCACTGGACGGGAAAGCCCAACCGTCTCTTTGGCAGGATTGCCATAGACGGCAAGGAGTACTCCTTCCTCGGCTTCAACATGAATCTCCCCAAGCTTCCTCAGATCGCTCTGGATATAGACGCGCTCACCACGAAGGCGGTTTTTGAAAACGAAAAAATCCGCTTGACGGCAACCTTTACCACCCCTCTGCTCCCCGACGATTACCGCCTTCTGACCCGTCCCGTTTCCTACATGGCTCTTTCCTATGAATCGGTAGACGGACAGGCGCACACGGTCAACGTCACGGTGACTGCCACGGAGGAGCTTTGTCTGGACAAAAAGTTCCAAAGCCCCGTGATCACCGAGGAGGTTGCTCCCTGCTCCTGCGTGCGCGGTATGAAAATGGGCAACTCCGTGCAGAATCCCCTGAACCGAAGCGGTGACGACCACAGAATTGACTGGGGATATTTCTATCTGACCGTAAAGAGCGCCGAGGCTTCCGCTATGATCAAGAACGATCACAGGCAAACCATGATCCGCGTCTCCGCCCCCATGGAGGAGGGAAAGAATCTGCTTTGGCTCTTTGCCTACGACGACGTGGTGAGCATTGAATATTTCGGAAAGCACCTGAAATCCTACTGGAACAAGGATGGACAGACCGTAGAGCAAGCCATCTGCGAGGCGGCAAGAGAATACGAGGCTCTGATGCCCCGTTGCGATGCCTTTTCCAAGAAGCTTTACGACGACGCTATGGAAGCGGGCGGTGAGAAATACGCGGAGCTTCTCTCTCTGGCATACCGTCAGGTCGTTGCCGCTCACAAGCTGGTATTGGACGAAAACGGGGAGATCCTCTTTATTTCCAAGGAATGCTTCTCCAACGGATGCGCCGCCACCGTGGACGTAAGCTACCCCTCCATTCCTCTCTTCCTCCTTTACAACCCCGAGCTGGTCAAGGGTATGATGCGCCCCATCTATCGCTACGCCGATTCCAAGGAGTGGAAGGAGGACCTGAAATACGACTTCGCTCCCCACGACGTAGGACGCTACCCGATCCTGAACGGTCAGGTCTACGGAAAGAAGCGCGATCCCCAAACAAACGAATATGAGGACGGTCCTCTTGCCTATGAGAAGCAGATGCCCGTAGAGGAATGCGGCAATATGCTGATTATGGAGGCAAACGTCGCCATGGTAACGGGCTCTGCCGACTTTGCTGCCGCCCATTTTGACGTTCTGGAGGGCTGGTGCAAATACCTCTTAAAGTACGGAACCGACCCCGAAAATCAGCTCTGCACCGACGACTTTGCCGGCCATCTGGCGCACAACTGCAATCTCTCCTTGAAGGCGGTTATGGGCATCGCGGGTATGTCGATTCTTTGCGAAATGATGGGAAAGACCGCCCAAGCGGCAAGCTATATGCGAAAGGCTCGAAAGATGGCAAGGACCTGGATGAGTACCGCCCTCAACGAGGACGGAAGCACCCGTCTCGCCTTCGATCAGCCCGACACCTACTCCATGAAATACAATATGATTTGGGACAAGGTTTGGGGAACCAAAATCTTCTCCCGCAAATTCATGGATGCCGAGATCGCCCACAACCGCAAGCATTTCGCCAAATACGGTATGCCCTTGGACAACCGCGCGGAATACACGAAGTCCGACTGGATGGTATGGACCGCTTCTCTGGCAACCTCCAAAAAATCCTTTATGAGCTATATCGCTCCTCTTTGGAACGCCTACAACGAATCCCCCTCCCGCATCCCCATGACCGACTGGTACGACGTGGTCAGTGGACGGATCGTCGGCTTCCAGAACCGAACGGTTCAAGGAGGACTTTATATGCGGGTTCTCATGGATCAATGGAACCGCAAAAGCTAAAAAGAACGGCAATGCCTTGGGCATTGCCGTTCTTTTTTTATTTCTCCCATTTATCGATCAGGGCTCTGATCTGGGCAGTCAATTTTGCGTTATCCTTGTTGGTCCTCGAATCCGACCGCTTGGCAAGGGAAAGAAGCGCCTCTGCCGCCGCCACCAGATTCCGATACACCGAGGATTTTCTGGACTGCGCCTTTGCCGCCGCGCTGCGGTCTACCCGCTTCTTCTCGGCGTAGGCGGTCATGGCACCGCTTACAAGGTCGTATTCGGTTCCGCTATACGGTGTTTCCACCGCGTATCCCCGATCCTGAAGCCGTTGGGAAAGCTCGGCGATGGCTTCCTCGCTTCCATGATTCAGATACACGGTCCTCGGCTTTTTCCTGAATCGGGACAGCCAATGGATCAGACCCTTTTGGTCGGCGTGTCCGCTGGTTCCCTTGAGGGATTTGATCTCTGCCGCAACGGCGATCTCCTCTCCGAAGAGATGCACGTGATCCGCCCCCTCCACAAGGGCTCTTCCCAGTGTCCCCTCGGCTTGATAGCCTACGAAAAGGATCAGGTTTTCCTTCTTCCACAGGTTATGCTTCAAATGGTGTCGGATCCGTCCCGCCTCGCACATTCCGCTGGCGGACAGGATCACCTTTGGCTCGGGATTTTCATTGATCGCTTTGGACTCCTCCACCGTTACCGACAGACGAAGCCCCTCGAACTGCAGGGGATCGATCCCCGCTGCCAGCAGACGGTTGGTCTCCTCGTCAAAGCAGGAGGGATCGCATCTTCCAAAAATCCTCGTCGCTTCCACCGCCAAGGGGCTATCCACGTATACGGGAAAGTTCACGTCGCTCATCAAGCCTCTTTCCTTGATCTCGCGAATGGCATACAAAAGTTCCTGCGTCCGTCCCACCGCAAAGGAGGGAATGATCACGTTTCCGCCTCTCTTCAGCGTTTTCTCGAGCACCTCGGCAAGCATGGCGACCGCGTCCTCGGGGGTATCGTGAAGCCGATTTCCGTAGGTAGACTCCAACACCAGATAATCGGTCTCCGCGATGGGAAGGGGGTTTTTAATGATCGGTTGATCCAGATTTCCCACGTCTCCGCTGAATACGATCTTTCGCTCCTCGCCGTCCTCCCGAAGCCAAAGTTCCACGGCGGCTGAGCCGAGCAAATGCCCGATATCGGTAAAACGAAGCTCTACGTCTGCCGAAACGGGAATCCGTTTTCCGTAAGGAAGCCCTCGGAAGAGCCGAATCGCGCCCTCGGCATCCGCCATATCGTAGGTGGGCTCCTCGGGCTCCTCGCCCGCGCGCTCCGCCCGTTTGTTTTTCCAAAGCGCCTCGGTCATTTGAATATGGGCGCTATCGCGAAGCATGATATCGCACAGCTTCGCCGTTGCCTCGGTGGCAAAGATGATGCCCCGAAAGCCGTCCTTATACAGTCTCGGAAGCATTCCCGAGTGATCGATATGGGCATGGGTCAGAAAGACCGCCTCGATCTGTCGGGGACTGACGGGCAGAGAGACGTTCTGAAACACGTCGATCCCCTGCTCCATTCCGCAGTCCACCAGATAGTATCTTTCACCCACACAAAGGAGCGTACAGCTTCCCGTCACTTCCTGCGCCGCGCCGATAAACTGAATCCTCATATCCTTCCTCCCTCGCTTTGCTTAATGGTTCTATCCTCATTTACAGTATACCACGTTTGAAGGCTTTTGTAAAGTTTTTTTACGGCAGGGAATATTTCTCAAAGCCGAGGGAAACGACGATGGTTCCGTCCTCGCAAAGCCACATTGCCTCGGCATCGGGAATCGATTCGATCAAATCCCGTCCCTCCTCAAGGCTCATACAGAAGAGCGCCGTGGAAAGGGCATCGGCAAGGGCGGAGTCGGGACAGACCACCGAAACCGAGGAAAAGCCCTCCGCGGGCATTCCCGTGTCGGGGTCGATGATATGGTGGTATCTCTCTCCGTCTACCGTATAGTACCGCTGATAGGATCCGCTGGTCACCAAGGATTCCTCCGAAAGAGACAGACGGGCAAGGTAGCTCTCCTTCGATTCGGGATAATCCACGCCTACCGTCCAAGGAGATCCGTCGGCTTTGGGTCCGATCACACGGACGTTTCCTCCCGCGTTGATCACGTAGCCCGTGATTCCCTTTGCCTCCATTGCCTGAGCGACCCGCTCCACGGCGTAGCCCTTGGCGATTGCCCCTATGTCCAGCTTGAGAAGAGGATCGGAAAAGAACACCGTTCCCTTTTCCTCGTCCAGAAGGAGATCCTCTATATCGGTATGCCCTCCCGCATCGGCAAGCGCCTTCCCGTCGGGAAGAGCCGCCCCCTCGGGATCTGTCTCTGCCCTTTCCCGACAGTCGTGCCACAGAGACAAAACGCTTCCCATGGCAATATTTACCTGTCCCTCGGTCAGAGCGTACATTTCTTTTCCGTAGAGCAAAAGCTCCATGACGCGTCCATCCACCCGAACGGGAGAGGCGGCCGCCCCACGGTTCAGGGTACAGAGATTCTCCATGCCCTCGTAGGTGTGATAAATATCAAACAGGCGGTGGTACTCTGCCAGCATTTGAAGGATTTCCTCCGCCACCCCGTCAAACGTCTCGCGGGAATCGGCATATCCCATCACGGTGGTAACGGTGTCAAAGGATTCAAAGGATTCGACGGAATATAGCTCCCCCGCTCTGCCGCAGGAGACGACACTCCCCACGGAAAGCACGAGTCCGAGCAGCACAAGCGCGCTCAAAAGCCGTTTCTTCATACCATCTCTCCTTTTCTCATAAGTAAATCGAAGCAAGGGGCGCAGAAAAGCGCCCCTTTCGTATTATTTCGCGTCCGCGCAGATCCGACGAAGAACGAATCCGCCAAGAAGCCCCACAAGAACTCCCGATATGGTTCCCGTGACCGCCAAAACGGCAAGATAATATCCGATCTCCGCCGTTCCCAACAGCCATATGGCGCAAAGAATCTGCCCTACGTTATGAAGCACGCCCCCCGCCGCGCTGACCCCCACGATGGAAAAGCGGCCGCTTTTCCGAAGCAGGTACATGGCAAGAAGGCTGAGGATTCCGCCGACCAGACTGTACGCCAGCGCCATCACGTTTCCGAAGAGCAGCGACACCGCTCCGATTCGGCAAAGGGAAACCGCCGCCGCGGACCCAGCCCCAAGACGGTACAAGGCGAAAAGGATCACCACGTTGGGAAGTCCCAATTTGATCCCCGGAACCGCCGCATAAAGAGGAGGGATCAAAAGCTCCACGTAGGAAAGGAGCATGGCAAGCGCCACGCAAAGCCCCAAAAGGGCTGTTTTTTCGGTTTTTCCCTTCATACCCTCTCTCCTTTTTCGAAAACGGGATCAAGCGATGAGATCGACACCATCCTCGCTCTCTCCCCCGCGCACCGTAATGACCACGCCGTGAGGCAAGCACACGATGCTTTCCTTCGTACGGGAGATCGGCTTATGGTCGGCACAGATGCCGTCGGGGCAATCCGCAAATTCCACGTAGGCCTCGCCGTCCCGAATGACCAAGCGATTAACTCCCTTCTCCGTACGGATCTCCACCTCTCGATCCTCCGCGAGGGAATAGCTGCCCCACGTCTCTCCGTCCACCGTGACCCGCACCTCTGCTCCCTCCTCGCGAAGAAGATAGAAGGAAAGACCTGCGGCAATTGCCACGGACAAAAGAAGAAGAATCAAGATCAAGTCGTTGCGGAGTCTTTTGGGGGACCCTGCAGCCGATCGGTCAGACATATTTGGCAAACGAAAGAGCGTCCAGACACCCCATCGGGCATCCCTCTATGCACGCGCCGCAGCCCGTACACTTATCATAGTCCACTCTTGCCAGCTGATCCACTACCTTGATCGCCTCGGAGGGACACAGCTTTTCACATTTTTTGCATCCGATACACGCGCTCTTGCACGCCTTGCGGGCATCGGCACCCTTATCCTTGTTACTGCAAAGAACCACCGCCGACGCTTCCTTGGGAATCACGGAAATGATCCCCTTGGGGCAGGCAGAGGCGCACAGACCGCATCCCTTGCAAAGCGAGGGATTGACGTGGGCGATCCCGTCCTTCAGACAAATGGCATCCGCGGGACACACCTTGACGCAATCGCCAAGTCCCAAGCATCCGAAGCGGCAGGCCTCGGGTCCGCCGAAAAGCATTGCCGCGGCGCGGCAGCTTTGCACGCCCTCATAGTCGGCTCTCTTTTCCGTAACCGTACAGTTTCCTCTGCAATGCACGAACGCCGTGGCGTTCTTCGGAGGCTCGACCTCGATTCCGAGGACGGCTCCAAGCTCTGCCGCCGTAGCGTCCGAGCCGGGAATACACAGATTCGCGGCAGCTTTTCCCTCGGCAAGCGCCGAAGCGTAATCATCGCAGCCCTTGTATCCGCAAGCACCGCAATTGGCACCGGGAAGACAGGCGCGGACTGCCTTAACACGCTCGTCCTCCTCTACTCCGAAAAAGCGGGAGATCAGCGCCAAGAGGATTCCCGCCACCAATCCGACGGCGGCAACCACCAAAAAAGCAAGTAAAATATTCATGGGTTCCTCCTTATGCGAAGAGCCGATCCACGATTCCCGCAAATCCCATAAAAGCAAGGGAAATAAAGGAAGCGGCGATCAGAGTCACGGCAAGTCCACGGAAGGGCGCGGGAACGCGGCTCTCGTCAATACGGGACCGCAGACCCGAAAACAGCACCATTGCCAAAAGGAAGCCGAGTCCACATCCAAGGGAGCTTACCATGGACTCAAGAAATCCGTAGCCGTCGGTAATGTTGTTGATGGCTACGCCCAGCACGGCGCAGTTGGTCGTAATCAGGGGCAAATACACACCCAGCCCCTTGTGCAGGGAGGGAGAAAAGCGCTTGATAATCAGCTCTAACATCTGCACCAGAGCCGCAATGACCAAAATAAACACAATGGTCTGCATATAACCGAGTCCTACTCGGTCGAGAAGCAGATACTGAATGGGCCAGGTAACCGCCGTCGCCAAAAGCATGACCGCCGTTACGGAAATGCCCATGCCCGTCGCTTGATCCAGCTTTTTGGATACGCCAAGGAAGGGACATATGCCGAGGAATCGGCTAAGCACGTAGTTATTGACCAACACGGAGGAAAGGAGAATAACGATAAGCGTTTTAAAAAGATCCATTAAGCTTCCTCTCCTTTCTCAGCGCACGCGCCTGCGTGGCAATGACCTGCCGAGGGACAGCCCTCGCAGGAAAACGAGCTTTTCCGAGGCGCGCGGCCGCGGGTGATGACGTAAACCAGCGCAATGAGAAGTCCGTAAACCAGCATACCTCCCGGCGCTTTCACAAGAAACGCAATCTTATACGGCTCAAGGAACGGGATCGGAATCCCCGCAAAGGAAGCGTTTCCGAACACCTCTCTCACCAAAGCCATGGCGCAAAGCGCCAGCGTAAAGCCCAGTCCCATTCCGATTCCGTCCAGCGCAGATTTTCCTACGGAATTCTTACCCGCAAACATTTCGGCGCGGCCGAGAATGATGCAGTTGACCGTGATCAGCGCCAAATAGACACCGAGCATTTCGTAGAGGGCAGGGAAAAATGCCTGCACCAGCATCTGCACGATGGTAACGAAGCCCGCAATGATGACGATATAGCAAGGGATTCTCACGCTATCGGGGATCACCCGACGAAGCAGAGAAACCAACACGTTGGAGCAAAGCAGCACCACCAGCGCCGCAATTCCCATTCCGAACGCGCCCACCAGATTGTTGGTGACCGCCAAGGTGGGACAGGTTCCGAGAACCAGCACAAAGACGGGGTTTTCCTTTAAAATTCCCCGAAGAAGAACCGAGTTGTTTCCGTTTTTCTTCATTCGTTCGTCCCCCTCTCCGCCGCTCTCAACGCTTCCGCGGCATTGATCGCATCCGCTACGGCAGAGCGATATGCCTCCGTCGTTTTGGTTGCGCCCGAAACGGTATCCACGCCAAGGACACCCGTCTGATTGAGATTCGTGAAATTCTCTCCGTAGGTCTTTTCAAATCCGAGGGTCTCGTTGGAGGACAGGCAGACCGTACCGCTCACCGTTCCGTCGGCTCGGACACCGCACAGAATCACAAAATCCGAGCCGTAGCCCGCCGTCTTCAGCTTGATAACGTAGCCGCCGCCCTGCTCCCGATAAGCCTCGGTCACGGTTTCGGGCAGAGTCAGCTCGCTCTCCACCTTTTCAAAGCCCTCTCCCTCGGGCATGACCTCCTTGAGCGCCTTCTCGGTGGCAATCCTTTGATTTTCCTCCACCAAGGGTGCCGTGATCATATTGGTCAGCGCCAGCAGCAGCGCGATTACGCCGCAGATCGACACCAACACGACGATACTCTTCATCGATTTCTTCATGCCTGCTTGCCTCCTGTTCCGAACACCCTGCGGCGAGTCCAAGAGTCAATGTAGGGAGTCAAAATGTTCATAATGAGGATCGCGAAGGACACTCCCTCGGGATAGGATCCGAAATAGCGGATGAGGAAGGTAATCAGTCCCGCGCCGATACCGAAAATCACCTTGCCCCAAGGGGTGGTGGGGGAGGTCACGTAATCGGTCGCCATAAAGATGGCGCCGAGAAGCAGACCGCCCGAAAGGATCATGGAAAGTGCCGTCAAGGGTGCCATTCCCTCCATAAAGAAGGAGGCAACGTAAACCGTTCCCACAAAGGCAACGGGAATATGCCAGCTGATCACCCGACGAACCAACAAATACAAAAATCCGATCAACAGAGCGACTGCCGAGGTCTCACCGATGGCACCGCCGTAGGTTCCCCGAAACAGCGTCCAAAGGGAGGGCATTTGATCTACGCTCTCCACCGCTAAGGGAGTCGCGCTCGAAACCGTGTCCACGATCACGGGAAGAGATTGTACGGTCATAGAGCCAAACGCCACCAGCATGAAGACACGGGCGGTAATGGCGGGATTGACGGGATTACAGCCAAGTCCGCCAAACAGTCCCTTTACCACGACGATGGCAAAAAGCGAACCGATAGCGCACTGCCAGAGGGGAATCCCCGCAGGCAGATTAAGCGCCAAAAGCAGTCCCGTAACGGCGGCGCTCAGATCGCCGACGGTCTGTTCCTTTTTTACGATCAAATTAAACAACGCCTCGAATCCCACAGAGGAAGCAAGACAAACGGCAATCACCAAAAGCGCCCGCCATCCGAAGATCGCCACGCCCGCCATGACGGCGGGAATCAGCGCGATCAGCACGTCGCCCATGATCGCCGCGGTTGAGCGTCCGCTATGAATATGCGGGGACACCGAAAGGGTCAATCGACTCATGCCTTTTTCTCCTCCTTTGCCGATTCTTCGCGCAAAAATGCTTTCGCCAGCTTATTGGTCTGCACCAAGGGACGCGCCGCGGGGCAGCCGAAGCTGCAGCAGCCGCACTCCATGCAGGCATTCAGGGACAGCTTGCGAAGTCCCTCTGCGTCCTTCTTTTCATACGCCCTCGCAATCTCCGCGGGGGAAAGCCCAAAGGGGCAGGCGTTGGCGCAGGTGCCGCAGCGAATACAAGCCGTTTGCTTCGGCTCGCGGGTCTCCCCTGCGGTAAGAGCCAAAATCGCGTTGGTATTCTTCAAAACGGGAACGCTCGTGTCGGGAACCGAAATTCCCATCATCGGCCCGCCGTAAAGCACTCTCTCGGGCTCCTCCGACAATCCGCCGCAAAAATCAAGCACGTCCGAGAACGCACTTCCGATGGGAACGATCACGTTCTTCGGCTCCCTGACCGCGCCGCCGTCCACCGTCACGCACTTATTGACCAAGGGCTTTCCCGTGGTCAGGTATCCGCCGATGGCTGCCAAAGTGGTACAGTTGACCACGATGCATCCCGCATCAATGGGAAGCTTTCCTACGGGAACCACCCGCCCCGTGGTGTGATAAATCAGCACCTTTTCGCCGCCCTGAGGGTATACGGCGGGAAGGACCTTCACCTGAACCGAGCAAGCCTCACGAAGCTCCTCCGCCAACCGCTTCATCGCGGCAATGGCGGTTTTTTTATTGGATTCAATGCCAAAAATCACGTTCTTGATTCCCAGGTAAGCGGACAGCGCGCGCAAGGCGGCGGCAATCTCCGCGCCCTTGGTATTCATGGTGTATGTATCGCTGGTAATGTAGGGCTCACATTCCGCTCCGTTGACCACCAGAACCTCCATGCGGGCGGGATCCGCGTTGAATTTAATATGAGTCGGGAAGCCCGCTCCGCCAAGTCCCACCACGCCGCTTTCCAGAATGGCGCGAACGAGGTCCTCTCTGGATTCCACCGAGGGAGGAGCGAGAGACTCGTCGAGCGTCATTTCCCCGTCGGACTCAATGACCACCGCAGAGGTCATGCCGCCGTTTGAAAGCGGGAAATCCGTAATTTTTTTCACCGTTCCCGAAACCGACGCGTGCATGGGAACCGAAACAGCTCCCCCCGCCTCCGCGATTTTGGTACCGACACGGACCGCGTCACCCACCTTCACGATGGGACGGGCGGGCGCGCCGATATGCATGGACATGGGAATCGTTACCGTTTTCGGAGGATCCATAAAAACGGCTTCCTTGTTTTGGGTATTCTTTCGATGGGGTACGTGAACCCCGTGAAGAGAAAAAGCCATAATCCAACTACCTTTCCAAAGATGATCTGCGGCAGGATTTTTTCAAATCCCCCCGCACGCGAAAATCAAATTTTATATTTAACAATTTATTATACATGATTTTGCGCGTTTTGTCAAGTTATTTGCCCCCGTTTTCAAGTTTAAGTAACATTTTCCATGATAAAAAAGGTTGCTTTTTCGGAGGGATTGTGTTATAATAAATTTGTTTTGAGAATACACTTTTTCAGCTTTGACTTTATCAGGAGGTAATTTTCATGAAAGAATTTGTCAGATACCTGTTAGGCGAAGAAATTTCTTCTCTGCAAATCGGACTGTTTGACGTTTGGCACTTTTTATACCTGTTCGTGATTTTCTTCAGCGCGATTCTGGTCGCGGTGCTGATGCGAAAGAAATCCTCGGAAGCGAAGGACAAGGTACTCAGGATCTACGCCTATCTCGTCATTGGCTTCTATATCGCCGATTTCTTCCTGGTGCCCCTGTCGGACAGCTACGATCGGATTTCCGTTGACAAGCTTCCCTTTCACGTCTGCACGCTGGCGGGCGTCTTCGTCCCCTTCGTACAGTTCAATCCGAAATTTGCAAAAATCCGTTCGGTGATCGTTACCCTTGCCATAGCCTCCTCCATGATGTGGATGTGCTATCCCGGCTCGGCACTGGGAGGACAGCCGCCGTTCAGCTATATCATTTTCCAAACCTTTATCTACCACGGTCTTCTCTTTTCCTGGGGCTTTTTGCATCTGGCGCTGGGCAAGACCGTTCTCAGCTTCCGCAAGATCTGGATGGAGCTTGCCGCCGTGCTGATCATTCTTGTTTGGGCAACCCTCGGAAATACGCTTTACGACGCGCAGAACTGGTTCTTCGTGGAGTATAGCATCTTCCCCTTCCTGACCGACGAGATCATGCCTCCCGTGGTGGTGTTCTGCGTATTCGGGACCTGCTTCCTCGTCTATTGCGCCTTCTACGGCGTACGGGGCATCGCGCGCCGCGTGGGCGGCAAGGGAAAATCTTCCTTGGATTCCGCCGCACCCGAATCCGAATCCTCAAAGGAAAAGGAGCTTGCGGGAAGGACCTGAGCATTCCTTGCGTCTCCCTCAAAAAAAATCAAAAATTCCCTTGACAACCCAAGGGGTTAGTGCTATAATAGGTAGGCTTGCGTTTTTGCAAGTCTACCTATTTATATTGTTACTCCTCGGAGGCTGTTATGGAAATTATACTTTCCCTATCTATCGCGTTGTTTGCGGGTCTGATGCTTTCCCGTTTGGCAAAGATCTGCAAGCTCCCCGCCGTTACCGCCTATCTTGTGGCGGGTATCGTGGTGGGTCCCTTTCTGCTCGGCAAGCTGGGCGTGGGCGGAATCGGATTTCAAAAGGAGAGTCTGGAGGGTCTTTCTCTGATCTCCAACGTGGCTCTCGGCTTTATCGCATTCTCTATCGGTAACGAATTTCGCATTTCACAGCTGAAGAAAATCGGTAAGCAGGCAACCATCGTGGGAATCTTTCAGGCAGTGGTAGCGACGCTCTTGGTAGACGCCGCTCTCATCGGTCTGCATTTTGCCTTCCCCGAGGCGCTTCCTCTGCCCGCCGCCATTCTTCTCGGTGCCGTGGCATCGGCAACCGCGCCCGCGGCGACCCTGATGGTCGTCAAGCAGTATAAGGCAAAGGGTCCCGTAACCGATATCCTGTTGCCCGTGGTCGCGTTGGACGATGCGGTGGGTCTGGTTCTGTTTTCGGTATCCTTCGGCATTGCCAAGGCGCTGGCATCGGGCGCGGCGATCAGTATCCTTTCGGTGGTCGTAGAACCCATTCTTGAGGTCGTTCTGTCCCTTGCGCTGGGTACGGTCGTAGGCGTGATCTTCAACTTCTGCGAGCGCTTCTTCCATTCCCGCTCCAAGCGTCTTGCTATGTCGGTGGCGTTTATCTTCTTCACGGTCGCCGTCTCCATGCTGAAATTTGAGATCCTCGGCGTTCATATCGCCTTCTCCTCTCTTCTGTCCTGCATGATGCTAGGAACCATCTTCTGCAATATCTGTGATTTCTCCGAGGAGCTGATGGACCGCATGGACCGTTGGGTAGCGCCCATTCTCATTCTCTTCTTCGTTATCAGCGGCGCGGAGCTTGATCTGAGCGTATTTACCAGCCTGACGGTGGTCATCATCGGCTTGGTTTATATCCTGACCCGTTCGGTGGGCAAGATGTCGGGCGCTTTTATCAGCTCGAAGGCAACCCATTGCTGCCCCACAATCGTAAAATTCCTCGGCATCACCCTGCTCCCCCAAGCAGGTGTGGCACTCGGTATGGCGATCAAAACCAAGGAGGAATTTGCCTTGATCGACCCCGCCATCGGAAATATCGTCAGCAACATTACCCTCTTTGCCGTATTGGTCTATGAGCTGGTCGGACCTCTGCTCACCAAGATCGCGCTCACCAAGGCGGGAGAGATCATTCCCCACGAAAAAACCAGCGCCCGTCAGAAGCACGTGCGTCTGCACCGTCACGATCATCACCCCGACACGAAATAAAACATGGAACCCAAGGATTATACCGTCATAAAAATCGAGGGAGAATATGCTACGCTCCGCGACACGGTCAGCGGAGAGGACCTGTTTATTGCCATGGCGCTTCTTCCCCTTGGCACCGACGTCGGCGCTCTCTTGCATTTTGAAATGCTTGAATATACCCTCGTCAAATAAAAAATGTGAATTTTTTCGATTTTTTTGAAAAAATACTGTACAAATGCCGAAAAAAGTGATAAAATATTTGTGTTATATGATTCTCAACATAAAGGAGTATGGTTATGAAAAAGCTTTATACCGGTAAGACCAAGGATGTTTACGCCCTCGATAACGGCAACGTGCTGTTGAAGTTCAAGGACGACTGCACGGGCAAGGACGGCGTGTTTGATCCCGGTGAGAACTCGGTAGGTCTCACCATTGACGGAATCGGACGCGCAAATCTGGAGACCTCGGTTCTCTATTTTGAGCTTCTGAAGAAGGCGGGCATCAAGACCCACTACGTCAGCGCAAACGTGGAGGAAGCAACCATGGAGGTTCTTCCCGCAGAGAACTTTGGAAAGGCACAGGGCGGAAACGGCTTGGAGGTTATTTGCCGTTTGGTCGCTACGGGCAGCTTTATCCGCCGCTACGGCGAATATATTAAGGACGGAACCGTTCTGGAGGGCGGTTACGTGGAGTGCACCTTTAAGAATGACGAAAAGGGCGACCCGCTGGTTACCGGCGAGGGTCTTGCGGCTCTCGGCATTATGTCCCCCGCTCTCTTTGAGTCCATGAAGGAGCAGACTCTGAAGATCACCAAGATCGTCGCCGACGACCTCAAGTCCATCGGTCTGGATCTTTGGGATATCAAGTTTGAGTTCGGCTATCACAACGGCGAGGTCATCCTCATCGACGAGATCGCCTCGGGCAATATGCGCGTCTACAAGGACGGTAAGATCGTTGCTCCCGTGGATCTCACGAAGCTGATCCTCAACAGATAAGAAAAAAACAAAAAATCCATCGGGACATTCCGATGGATTTTTTCTTTTTATTTCACCTCAAAGGCGCAGAAGCCGTAAGGAGAGAGGTCGGAGAGGGTGACGGTATTCCCCGAAAGGGTTCCCTCGCAATTTAAAAACGTGATCTCCTTATACTCCCGATCCAGCACGATCTTGGGGGCAAAGACCCAGTCGATACAGAAATTCCAAAGCCCTACTGCCATTACTCCCTTTTCGTCCTTCTTGGAAAGAATATAAAGGTCGGGATTGCCGTAGGAATACGCGGGCAGACTCCTTTCTCCCCGCGAAAGCCACTTGACCGCCTCGGCATACTGTCGGGAGCGCACGTAGTGGCGGGTGGTGGGAGCGTACAGTCCCTTGTCGGTAATACGGGTATCGACGTTCAACACCAAGAAGCGATCGCCGTCGGCGTTTTCGTAGGTATAACTCATGGGTATTCTCCGCCCCTCGTACTCGCCAAAGCTTTCCACCCGAATCGCCTCCGAGAAGACATGATCGAAGGGACGGGACTTATAGGTATCAATCTGCTCGTTGTCCACCGTGAATATTTCCGAAGCAACGGATATCGCCTTGCCATAGGCACGGATTCCCACGTCCACGCCCCGCTCGTTTAACGCCTTTGCGGCAACGGCATCGAGGATCAATCCCCTCTTCGTCGCCTCAAGGGGAAGTTCCCAGCCCGCCTCGCCAAAACACGCGCCCGCAACTCCCTCTCCGTCGTAGCAGGTGGGAATCGAGGTCGCCGCAAAGGAGCGAGCCGCCGAGGAAAAGTAGGAATAGTAAAGATATGTGCCGTCCTTAGGCACGTCACCAAGCTCCATATAGGAGATCTTCCGCCCCTCGGAATAGTTGCGTACTCCCACCGCCGTCTTGCCCGAAAACATTTTCTCGATCCCCTCGTAAAGGGGCTTATTTCTCACGTGACGCTCTACGTATCCGTTTTCATAGTCTGCCGAGGAGGTATAGTCGATGGCGTATTTCAGCATCCCGTCGGTTCGTCCGTCCGCGCGAAGAGCGGTATCCAGTCCCTCCAGGTATGCCGCAGGGCAAACCGTTCTCGGACGCGGGAAGGCATCTCCCTCGGAAAATATCTCAATCTCTCCCTTGCGGGTCCAGACCTCCTCCATTCTCTCTTGCTCAATCACGTCTCCGATACGGGTTCCCCAGCTTGCTCTGGCGGGCCAGTATGCCGCGCCGATCAAACGGACGAAGGGCTTGGTATCTCCCGCGAGAATCGTTGCCAGCTCGTAGGCATCCACCCCGTCCAGATCCCAAGATGACAGGCAGGCGCAGGCGCCCATTCGAATGTTGGGATTCACCGAATCCACCGCCGCCCTGACCGCTCTCGCAAAGCCGCGCAGCGCGTCTCCGTTGGCTTCGATCCACGCGTCGCGATATTTGTTTTTGCTTCCCGTCAGAATTTTTTCCGCAAGCGCTCCGCGGCTGAGACTCCTTCCGAGCCTTTCGTTGATATTTTCGACGTGGTGAGCGCAGAGGCATCCCACTTGATTGTCTCCGATGCACCCAAAGCGGAAGTCATCGTCAAACATAATCAGATCCACACCCGTGGCTGCCACACCCGCCATATACGCGGCGGTGTCCTCCACATAGCTCCGATCAAGGGGACAAATCATCGCGTTGATTACGTTCTCCTCCACGGTAACCGCGCTCATGTTGGTAAAGGAGTGCTCGCCCTCCACCATAAAGGTCCAGAGCCAAACCCCCACCTCGTAACCGAGTCCATGGAAATATTCGGTCTCTCTCTTCAGGATCTCAAATTCCTTATTGTTTTTCTCCTTGTCTGTAGAGCGCACGCCAAGGGCAAGAAAGACTCGCTCGGCATCCAGCTCCCGCAGCTTTTTTACGATTCCGTCTCTTCCTTGACGGTCAAGGATATCGTAGATGATCGGTACGGAAATTTTATACATGGCATTACCTCCTATGGGTGTCACTGTCTGTCAATGGTAATTACGACGTAATATTTGGGGTCAATCTCCGAGACCGCATCGGCTACACGGTCCTTCAGCTCGGAATCTCTCAGTTCCAGTTCAAAGGGAGCGCACACGTCAAAGATCAAATTGGTATGGCTGGGTCCCTCCACGAAGCGGAAGTCATGAATGGTCAGTCTCTCGTCGATCCCCCGCACCGCCTCGGCAGTCGCCGCCCGCAAGGCGTTGACCCGTTCGTCGTCGGTGACGATGGGATCCATATGTACCGTAGCCCGAACCTTCAGCTCCTCCCAGAGCCGCCGCTCTACGGTATCGATCACGTCGTGAGTGTCAAAGACGTTGGCGCTTCCGTCCACCTCGGCGTGGAAGGAGGCGACGGTATTGCT
The DNA here is from genome assembly GCA_045656325.1 of Eubacteriales bacterium. Taxonomy (GTDB): domain Bacteria; phylum Bacillota; class Clostridia; order Oscillospirales; family CAG-272; genus HGM12713. The sequence continues at coordinate 38,837 of JAZOQX010000135.1, read as the reverse complement.
CGGTCCGTAATTATGCACCACCATGTCGTGAATACCGAGAATCTCGGTATATTCCCCGCAGATCGCCTCGATACTCCCCACGACCTCGGGGTCTGGCGCAGAGCCGAGAAGCGAATTTTTGGTTTCATTCAAAATCCGAATACCCGCCACGAAAATAAGGATGGATACGAAGATACCCATATACGCGTCGGTACGAATGCCGAAAAAGCGGCTGATGAGGGCGGACACAAGAACTGCCGCCGTCGCGCTCGCGTCCGAAATACTGTCCGTGGCGGTGGCGATCATCACCGAGGAATCAATCTTCTTTCCCACCGATCGGTTAAAAAAGAAGAGCCAGAGTTTGGCAACGATGGAGATACCGAGAATGACCAGCGTCAGATCGCTGAACACCGCGTCGGCATCGGGGTTAAAAATCCCCCGCAGGGATTCGCGGAACAGCTCCGCGCCTACCATGAGGATCAAAAAGGAAACGATCATGGAGGCGATATACTCCATTCGCGCGTGACCGAAGGGATGGTCGCGATCCGCGGGCTTGGATGCCATTTTAAAGCTGATGAGGGTAATGACCTGCGATCCCGCATCGGACAGGTTGTTCAACGCATCCGCCGTGATAGCGATAGACCCCGAAAGGAGTCCCGCCAAGAGCTTGATGGCGGAAAGGAACAGATTGAGGGCAATTCCCACCATGCCCGACATGGTTCCGTATGCCCGGCGGACGGCAGGATCCTTCGTGTCGGAGGGGTTTTTGACAAACAGCTTGATTAGTAATGCAGTCATAAGATTCTCCCAAATTAAAATCTGAAATATAGAAAGGGATTATATCCCGAGGAAGCAAGATATGCGGTGCAAAGGATCAGCGAGCCAAGGCTCAGCGCGATACGCAAGGGATAAAAAACACGGGGGATACGGCGCTCCGCCTCCTCGTACAGGCGCTTGGGAAGCGGCGTGCAGCCAAGGATCAACACACCCAAAAAGAGCGCGTTTCTTCGAAGCTCGTATAGGATCCAACCGTCAAGGAGAGGGGCTTTGCCAAGCAGAGACAGCAGAGACAGCGTTTCTCTCGTTCCGTCCGCGGCAAAAATAAGCCATCCGAAAAGGATCAGAGAGATGGCATACACATGACGGAAAAAGGAAGGAATCCGATCAAAAAAGTGACTGAAAAACCGTTTTTCCGCGCAAAGTATGACAAAAAAGTAAAGTCCCCACAAAAGGAAATTCAGGGAAGCCCCGTGCCAAAGCCCCGTCAGGCTCCAGACAATCAGAAGATTGAGATAGGTTCTTCCCTTCCCCCGTCGGTTCCCTCCCAAGGGAATATACACGTACTCCCGAAAAAAGGAGGAAAGGGTGATATGCCACCTGCGCCAGAAATCGGTAATGCTTTTGGCAGTATAGGGATAGCGGAAATTTTCGGGAAAGTCGAAGCCGAGAATGCGTCCAAGCCCCACCGCCATATCCGAGTAGCCAGAAAAATCAAAGTAAATCTGAAAGGAAAACAGAAGCAGCCAAAAAACGACGCAAAGGATCGTATCGGCTTCTGCCTGGATCGAATCGGCAAGGGCTCCCGCGGGATTGGCAAGGAGAACCTTTTTCGAAAGTCCCGCCGTAAAGGTGGCGATCCCCGAGGCGATCCGCTCCGACGTATGGATTCTATCTCTTAATTGACGCTCCACGTCGCTGTAACGGACGATAGGACCCGCGATAAGCTGGGGAAACATGGTAATATACGCGCCAAACGCCACGGGGCTTTTGGACGCGGCAACCTCTCCCCGATATACGTCCGCCACGTAGGAAAGGGCTTGAAAGGTATAAAAGGAAATCCCTACGGGCAGAGGAATGCTTCCGAGAATGGGAAAAAGCACCCCCGCATACTTGAAAAAGAAGAGGAGTCCCACGTTGAGCGCCACCGCCGCGCAAAGAAGCGCCCGTCGGCAGCTCCACCGACAAAGAAACCTGCCAAACAGGTAGTTCGCGGCAATGGTGGCGATCATTAAAAACACGTAGATCGGCTCTCCGTACGCGTAAAACAAAAGACTGAACAAAAGCAGAGTCAGATTTTTTAGTCGTCTCGGAGAAAGAAAATAGAGAAAAAGGGTCAACGGGAGAAACACGTAAAGAAATTCAAGTGAAGAAAACAGCATATTGGCATCCTTTCGGGTGATATGTAGCCGTTTTCTCCTCTTTTATTTTTTCCCGAGTCCCGCTCTCTGTACCTCCTCTGCGGCACTCATAATTCCGATCTTGCCGCTTTCGTAGGTCAATCCGCCCTGAAAGAAGGCGGTATACGGCTCGCGGAGAGGTCCGTCCGCAGACAGCTCGATGGATGCTCCTTGGGTAAAGGCACCCGCCGCCATAATGACCTTATCGCCGTAGCCCGGCATTTCCCAAGGCTCGGGCGTTACAAAGGAATCAATGGGCGAGCCTGCCTGAATCCCCCGACAGAAGGCGCACAGCCCCTCGGGGCTTCGGGTAATGACCGATTGAATGATATCGTGCCGCTCCTCGTCCCATTTTGGCTCCACCTCAAAGCCAAGTCCCCGCTCGCCAAAGAGATATGCCGCAAGGTGCGCGGTCTTGAGTGCCTGCGCCGTGGTATGGGGCGCGTAAAAGAGTCCCTTGAAAAGGCTCTTGTTCTGTCCCAAGGAGGCTCCCACCTCCAAGCCGCATCCCACGGAGGTCAGACGGTAGGATGCCAGCTCTACGGCGCGCGCCGTTCCCGCCACGTATCCTCCCGTCTCTGCCATGCCGCCGCCGGGATTCTTAATAAGCGAGCCGATAATCAAGTCCGCGCCCACGGCGGTCGGCTCACGGGTCTCCACAAACTCACCGTAGCAGTTATCCACTACCACGAAGGCGTGGGGTGTCAGCTCTCTGACCATGGGGATCAGGGCGCCGATCTCGTCTACGCTAAGCGTCTTTCGGTTCAGATACCCCTTGGAGCGCTGGATAAACACCACTTTAATACGCGCTCCCTCCTCGGTCAGCACACGGCGGATCTTCTCCTCGTCAAAGCATCCGTTGGGCAAAAGATCTGCCTGACGGTACTCCACGCCGAAATCCTTAAGGGAGCCGTTGCCTGGGGTCCCCGAATTTCCGATAACCTCATCCAGAGTATCGTAGGGCTTTCCCGCTACCGAAAAGAGAATATCGTTGGGACGCAAAAGCCCGAAAAGACCGATGGTAAGGGCTTGCGTTCCGTTGACGATCTGATGGCGGACAAACGCCGCCTCGGCATCCATGACCTCTGCCCAGATCGCGTCCAGCGTGTCTCTGCCGCGGTCGTCATAGCCGTAGCCGCTGGTGGGATTGAACATTGCCTCGCTGACCCGATGGTTGCGGAAGGCATTCATAATTTTTTTCGTATTTTCAAAGGAGACTCGATCGATATGGGCAAAGCGCTCGGAAAGAGCCTCCTCCGCCTCCTTGACCAGCTCCAGCGTTCTTTTGGAAAATTCCATTGCTTTCTTCCTTACTTGTTTTTTTATTCGGCAAGCTGCTTGACAAAGGCAAGAGCAAGCTCGGCGCAGGCATCCGCGTCTCCGAGGTCGCAGGTCTCAACGCCCGAATGGATATAACGGCTGGGAACCGACAGCGCGCCCACGCGGCATCCGCTTCCCGCCAGCTGCATGGACGAGGTGTCCGTGCCTCCCGCCAGAAGGATCTCCCTCTGATGAGGGATCCTCTGCCCCTCGGCAAGGCGGCAAAGGGTTGCCACCACCTCCTCGTGGCAGATCACGGAGCGATCCTTGATCTTGATTGCCGCGCCGTCTCCCAGCTTGCACGCCATGGGAGAGGCGTTGGGAACGTCACCCGTCAGGGTCACGTCAAAGCAAAGACCGTAGTCGGGAGCAAGCCCAAAGGCGGCGGTCATTGCCCCGCGGCATCCGACCTCCTCCTGAACCGAGAATACGTAATATACGTCCCCTGCCGTCTTCTCCTCCCAAAGCTCCTCCGCCAAGGAAAGAAGAATCGCGCAGCCTACGCGGTCATCCAAGGGTCTGCCCGCCACACGGCGGTGCATCAGGCGGCGAACACCGCCTCTCTGTACGAAGCAGTCTCCCACCGATACCTTCCGTTCGGCATCCTTACGGTCCTTGGCTCCGATATCAATATAGAATTTCAACGCGCCGTATTCCTCGGGCTTGGTCTTTGCCTCGGGAACCAGCACGCCCGCGATTCCCTTTTCGGAAACGACCTCGCAGTAGGCAGAGGCAGAAAAATGGATTCCTCCCACGGGCGCAATGCGAAGCATTCCGTTTTCCTCGATAAAGGTGACGAGAAAGCCGATCTCATCCATATGGGCGCAAAGCATGACCGAGGGAGCGTTTCCCTCGCCCTTCTTCTTGGCAATCAGGTTGCCCAGACTGTCGATCCGTACCTCATGGGCATAGGGGAGAATTTTTTCCGCCAAAAGAGAGCGAACGCCGTCCTCTCTGCCCGACACGGAAACGGGCGCGCAAAGCTCGGATAAAAGAGCATATAAATTTCTTTTCTTCATAGGGTTAGATCCTTTCCGTGGACAGACGGCGAAGTAGAGCCTCGCAAAGCGCCGTCACACTGCGAAAATCGTTGAGATTTGCCACCGAGGCGGGAGAATGGAGATAGCGGGTGGGAACCGACAGCGCAAGGGTCTTGACCCCCTCGCCCGATTTATGGATCGAGCCCGCGTCGTTTCCTCCCGAAACAAATTTTTTGACCTGTACGGGGATCCCATCCCGTCGGGCGGTTTCCAGCGCAAAGTCCACAAAGGCTCGGTCATAGACCGTAGCGCGGTCCATCAACGAGATCGCGCCTCCCTTGCCCTGGATCGCCACGCGGCGATGCTCGGGCACCTCGGAAAGATCGGAAACGGCGGTACACTCCAGCACCAGCGCCGCGTCGGGGGCAAGTCGATTGGCGACCACCTTGGCGCCCGAACGTCCGATCTCCTCCCGCACGGTGAAGCAGAAATAGAGATCCACGTCCCCTTCGGGGGGATGTTTGCGAAGCGACTCCATGGCGCGGATCATAACGGCGCAGCCCAGACGGTCGTCCAGCGCCTTCGCCTTGATCTGCATACCTCCCTCTCCGAAGCGATAGGCCTCGGAATCAAAGGTAGCAAGCGTTCCCACTGAAACCAACGCCTCGGCTTCCTCCCGATTTTTCGCGCCGATATCAATATAAAGCTTTTCGATATCCGTCGGCTTCTTTCGGTCCTTCGGCTTTTTGTGGTGGATGGCTTTAGACGCGATCACACCCGAGATTTGTCGGTTCTCGTCTCCGAGAGTAACCCTTCTTCCCTCCATGACCGAAAGCATGATCCCACCTACCGTATCGAAGCGGCAATAGCCGTCCTCGGTGATCTCGGTAACCATCATGCCCACCTCGTCCATATGCGCGGAGATCATAATCTTTTGTCTATCCTCACCCTCACCGAACCGACAAAGGCAAATGAGATTCCCCATAGAATCCCTGAGGATCGAATCGGCAAAGGGGCGGACAAGGGGCAGGATCGTTTCTCGGACAGGGGCTTCACAGCCCGTAGGACCGAACGCGCCGCAGAGGGTGTAGATCAGCTCCTCCTCCGGCAGAGGAGAAAAGCCCTCAGGCAGGGCGGGATTTTCAAACAAAATCGGCTTCATCACGCTTCCTCCTTTTCTATTACGTCGGATTCCGCAAAGGCGGCGGCAATGGTGTCCGAGGAGATAAATTCGCCAATCAACCGAAGGAGCGACTCCGCATCGGCAAGGCTGATGACCTCGTTGTAGGTGTGCATCGACGCAAGGGGTAAGCCCACGTCCACCACGGGGACACCCTTTCCGATCAGCTGGACCGTAGCGGCGTTGGTTCCCGTAGACGAGGGCGCGGCAATCATGCAGTGAGGGATCTCCCTCTCGCGGCAGAGGGCTTGGGTCATGGCGGTGAGTCTGCGATCAGTCGCCGCGGAGACCGACAGAGAAACTCCCTCTCCGAGGGGAACCGTTTCCCGCTTTGGAGTATCGGGGACTCTTGCCAGATTCACGTCCACCACCATGGCATAATCGGGACGAAGATCATACACAGCGGGAGCGATCCCCCCCAGCGCCGAGGTCTCCTCATAGCAGGAAAGGCAGAGCGCCACGTCCGCCGCCATCTTCTCCCTTGGTGTGGCGGCAATGGCACAGATCGCCACCGCGGCGCACGCCTTATTATCAAAGCTCTTTCCCACCAGCCGATCGTTTTTCAGCTCCCCGTAGCAGGGGGAGAAGCCGACGGGCGTTCCGATGGGACAAAGCTTTGCAAGCGTATCCTTGTCGTATCCCGTATCAATGAGAAGCTCCTCGGGGTCGGAAAGAGATTCATCCGATCCCGTTTTCAGGTGGGGAGGCGTAGAGCTAATCACGCCGCGAATGACCTTTTTTCCGTAGATCACCACGTCGGCGCCCTGAAGCACAGAGGGAGACAGTCCTCCCACCGAGGTAAATTTCAAAAATCCGCCCTCGGTCACGTCGGTCACCAGCATACCGATCTCGTCGTAGTGCGTATCGATCATGACGAGGGGAACGTTCTCCCTTCCGCATCGGCGGATAAACAAATGATTGCCCACCGCATCGGTACGGCTCTCATCGAAAAAGGGCGCGATCATTTTATGCAAAGCGTCGGCATAACGGGTTTCGTATCCCGACACCGACATGACCGAGCAAAGGGAAACGATGGTATTTTTCAAATCGTTCAAATCCTCGCGGTTCACGTTTTTTCTCCTTTACGGTTGATGTAGAATTATTGGTTGCCCCAATATTTTTTATCAAGAGAGCGATATTGGATCGCCTCGGCAATATGCTTAGCACCGATCTCCTCGGCTCCGTCCAGATCGGCAATGGTCCTCGCCACGCGAAGGATCCTGTCGTATCCTCTTGCCGAAAGTCCCATGCGGTCGTAGGCGGCGTGAAGCAGCTTATCCGCCGAGGGGTCAAGACGGCAGTAGACGCGAAGCGAGGCGGAGGTCAACTGGGCGTTGCAATAGATGCCCTCCTCATCCTTCATTCGAAGGGCTGCCCGCTCTCTGGCGGCGGTTACGCGTTGACGGATCGCCGCGGACGGCTCCTCGGTCCCGCTTCGGGTCGCCAGCTCCTCGTAGGAGAGGGCGGGCAGCTCGATCTGTATATCAAATCGGTCCAAAACGGGACCGCTGATTTTTGCAAGATAATTTTTAACGTCCCTTGGCTTACAGGTGCAGGGCTTGGTGGGATGCCCGAAATTTCCGCAACGGCAGGGGTTCATTGCCGCCACCAGCATAAAGGAGCAGGGATAGGTCAACCGTCCCGCCGCGCGGGTGATGGTAACCCGACGGTCCTCCAAAGGCTGACGGAGCGCATCGGTGACCTGCTTGGGAAATTCGGCAAGCTCGTCAAGAAACAACACGCCGTTGTGCGCCAAGGACACCTCTCCCGGCTTCGGCGTGGTCCCGCCTCCCACCAAGCTGACCGCGCTCATGGTATGATGGGGAGAGCGGAAGGGACGGTGGGACAAAAGAGAAACCTCCTCGGGAAGGGTTCCCGCCACCGAGTGGACCTTGGTAGCTTCGATCGCCTCCTCAAAGGTCATGGGCGGAAGAATCGAGGGAATCCGCTTGGCAAGCATGGATTTTCCCGTACCGGGAGGTCCGATGAGCAGCACGTTATGACCGCCCGCCGCGGCAATCTCCATCGCTCTCTTTGCCATTTTCTGTCCGCGCACGTCCGAAAAATCAAGAGAGGAGCGATCCATTTCTCTTGAAAACGCCGTTCGGTCAAATTCCACGGGAGGGATAGGCGCCTCTCCGTTCAGGTGGCACACAAGCTGACGGACGTTATCCACGGCATACACGCGGATCCCCTTCACCGCAGCCGCCTCCTTGGCGTTTTCGGCGGGAGCGTAAAACTCGGCAAAGCCCGCCTCCTTGGCGGCAACGCACATACAAAGGATTCCATGCACGGGACGAAGCTTGCCCGAAAGCGACAGCTCTCCCACAAAGCATTTATCGGAAAAATCCACCGTGGTCCGCAGGATCCCTCCGTTGCGGAGGATCCCGAGAAGAATGGCGGTATCAAAGCCCGATCCCTCCTTGCGGCGGTCGGCGGGCGCCAGATTCAGCGTCAGCGACAGAGACGGAAAGCGGTATCCGCTGTTTTCACAGGCAGTTCTGACCCGTTCCTTTGCCTCCTTTACGGCAAGATCGGGAAGCCCTACCAGCTCAAAGCTCGGAATCCTCGATTGGGCGTTACATTCCACGGTGACGATATACCCGTCAATCCCAAAAAGTCCTGCGCTGAAAACGGTCGAAAGCATACGTGTTCCTTTCCACGGTCATGCGGGTTCGGTCTAATCGCATGATCCCATACATAAAATAAAACAACTGCTCTTTATTGTACCACATTTTTACTGATTTTACAATACTTTTATTATACTTATACGTGAAATCGGCGGTTTTTGAAAAAGGAAGGAGATTTTATGAAACGGCTTTGCTTTGCCTTTTGCGCTCTCTTGACGGTCTTATGCTTGGCGGGGTGCAGTCCCGCGGTTCCGCCCTTTGACCCGTTTGACACGGAGGAGGATGGGGCGGAATCCTCTCCCGACCGAGAGGAGGCTCCCCTCCTCCCTCTTCTTTCCTTGGACGGACGGCGGTATTCCTTTACGGGGGACGAGGAAGCGATCACGGCAAAGGACGATCTGCTGACCATCAAGGAGGCGGGCGCGTACCGACTGACGGGAGAGCTTACGGAGGGCGGTCTTGCGGTGGAGGTGGGCTGGGGAGAGACGGTACGTCTGATCCTTGACGGAGTCTCGATCCGTTCCTCCAAGCGTCCCGCGCTTTCGGTGATCTCTGCCGCGGCAGTCGTCATAGAAACCGCCGCCGATTCGGTCAATCTTCTGTTTTCCGAGAGTCACTCGGTCATGGAGGCGGACACCAATCTTGTCCTTTGCGGCAAGGGAAGCCTTTCTCTCAGCGGTGCCGAAACCGCCGTCAGCGCGTCGGGGACGCTTGCCATGGAGGACGGGACTCTCCGCGCCACCGCCTCGGAATACGGCTTCCTTTCCGAAAAACGGATAGAGATACGGGGCGGAACGGCAGCGATCAACGCCGCAAAATTCGGATACGCCACAAGGGAGTCCTCCTCCCTTGGCGGCATTTTCGTATATGGCGGAGCGCTGACGGCGGTCTGCTCCGAGGCGGCTCTTTCGGCACACGGCATGATCCTTCTGGCGGGTGGATCGGGCAGCTTTGACTGTCCCGCCGCCTATCAATGCGAGCACGAGGAAAACGGAAAAGCCGTCAAGGGAACCATCCTCCAAACGGGTGGAAGCTTTCCTCCCATCCCCTCTTGAAAAAATCAGCGTTTTATGTTACAATGAATGGGATCCTTTCCGAACGTGCATACTACCCTTACACAGTTCTTTCACGAAAGGATGGAAACACATGAAGAAATTCTCCGATACCACCCTATGGCGCGCCCTCTCCGAAAAATGCCGCTCCCTATTCGGGCTTCAGCTCCGTCACAAGTACGATATGTCCTTTTGGGTCTACCCCGACGAGCAATCCGATACGCCCGAATGTACCCACCGTTTTACGGGGGATTCTCGACACCATATCTGGAAGATCGTGGCGCTTCTTGGAGGGATCCTCCTGTTTTGGGGGCTGGTCCGCGCCCTTTGCCGTCTTGCGCGCAGGGTATGATCTCGGACAGAAACGAGGACAATATGACTGATTTTTACTATCTTGACCGAGATCTTTTGGTCTCGGTCAAGCCGCAAGGGCTTCTCTCCGAGGGAGAGGGACCCGATTGCTTCCCTTCCCTGCTTGCCCAAGCTCTTGGAGAGCGAAGCGAAAAGAATACCATCCTCCCCGTACATAGACTGGACAGAGAAACCGAGGGACTGATGGTCTACGCCCGCACCCCGCAGGGGGCGGCGGCGCTTTCCCGCGCCATTGCCGAGGGAGCCATGAAAAAGGAGTATCTTGCCGTGGTTTGCGGAACGCCCGAGCAGACCGAGGGGACCCTTCGGGATCTTCTTTTCTATGACCGTCAGCGAAGCAAATCCTTTGTGGTGGCCCGAAGCCGAAAGGGGGTCAAGGAAGCGATACTGGACTACAAGACCTTGGCATCGAGGGAGGGGTATTCCCTTGTTCGAATCCGTCTTCATACGGGACGCACCCACCAGATCCGCGTGCAATTCGGCAGCCGAGGACTTCCCCTCTGCGGAGATCGCCGCTACGGCGCGCCTGCCTCGGAGTTTTCCTTGGGACTTTGCTCGGTCCTTCTCGCCTTTCCCCATCCAAGAAACGGACAACCCCTGCGTTTTTCCTATTTGCCCGGCGAAAAAGCCACAGACCCACGGACAAGCCCCTTTTCCCTGTTTGCAGAGGAATTGGGAATACAAAAATAATACTCTACAAAAAAACAGATCGAACCCGCATAACGCAGATTCGGTCTGTTTTTCATAGATTTCATAGCTTCTGCGGACGAAAAATCTTCGGTCAAGGCAGACTTTTAACCACTTCGTAAAACTCCTCTAAGTCCTCTATGGTCATTTCGTTACGGAAATGATATTTTTCGTCTATTCCATACTCCGCAAACCTATAATTATTTATCGCGTGCATAATTTTAAAGAATATTACACAATAACCGGTCTCCAGTGCTTCCATTTGCACCTCATCCATAATCATGCGGTTGTCCTCAAATCGAAAGATGGCATAGGGCCAATCCACCTCATCAGGAATAGTATCCATGTATGCTACGTATACGTACTCCCCCTCTTCATTGATTCTCCCAAACTCGCAGAAGGCAAACACCAAAGATTCCTCTCCCTCCGCCACATATTTTAGCGCATTCTCAGGCAGATAAATCGCATCCAAGGCACACACATCATCGTAGTCCCATGCATACTTTGCCACGTCAAGCACTTCCACATTTACCACGACAAGTTTTTTATCTCCATACACTATATTTTCGACTACACTGCCCCACCGAACCACTATTGGGGTAAAGTCTGAAACATTACCATCAGCAGAAACATAATCGTAATCGGCACAATCTTCTTCCTTCTTTTCGTCCGCGTCCGATTGAATCGGTTCGATATTAGAGTTGTCTACCGCCTGCAAGTTTGGTTCATCTTCTTTTGTATCCGAGTTGGATATATTCTCTTCCGCCTCTCGGCACCCGACAAAAAGCAACGGAAATAAAAGAAGCAGGACTAACAAAAAAGCTATTCGTTTTAACATACGCTTATTTCCTTTCTATCAATTACTTACGCTGACACGATAAGAAATTTCCTCATTGGTCGCCTTGGAATTCATAGGAACCAACGTAAGCTTTTTAACAGTATCTCCAAAATTAGACTGGGAAAAGGTAATTTGTGTGACATCAAAGTTTTCGGTTACAATATGTGGCAACCCGCTGCTTGTTTCCGTTATTTTGTACAGAAAAAATCCATTTTCATTCCCACTCGTAACAGTACACGTAACATATATCGTACCTATATTGCTTGTGCTTGAAAGCTGCAAATAATGTCCCGACATTGGAGGAAGGGTACGTAACGAAGATGTCCCCACGCCGAGATTCTGAATTGGAACAGAATTATCTAAATCAGAACTCGCCGAAGCTAAGCTTGTATAAAAAAGACGTGGCTTGTAGTTATTTGAAAACATTCCAACAAAGGCGTAATCATAACACGTAATATGGCGAGCGCTTGAAATTGCCGTGTATATATCGTTTGTGGTGTTGAAATTAGTATAAATTTCCTTTATGGTGTTCCAACCACCCAAATTTTCGTAAATGTACAGTGGATAGAGTGTAGTTCCGTATACTCCATTACCTTCATCAAAAATGCTAAGATAGCTTTTCTCCAAATACTCTTTGATTTGTCCTTGAGCAGAGCGCACTATAATAATGGGGTTTTGCGGTGGAAGTGGAGATGTTGTGCAGATTGTTGCCGCCATATTTGCAAATCCTTCCCGCACCCATTTATCGCACGAGGATGTGTTAAATCCATACGTTACCATAATTGCATGGTGTAATTCATGCGCCACAGTAAAGGAAACCTGGTTTTCGCCTTCATATTCCGCAAAATTAATTGTAATTTTTGAAGAACCAGGCAAAGATTCATATGTTGTAAAGCCTTTACTCGATTCTGTACCATCATTTATCATCGTTATCTCGTAATAACCTCCTATATGCGATATAGGTGCATTGAAATCTAATCCTGTTACCATTTGATTGTAATGATTTTCGAAATTGTCGGCCAGTTCATTGATATAGTACGGTATTATATCTGAATCATTTGGATCGTAGAGAATTCGAAAAACAAAGCCATCCTCCATGGTGCGCTGATAATATGCCGAATCACTTGAATCGCTTCTGTTTACCATCTCCCAAATATTTTCGACTTTTGTAATGAAAGGGGCGTTGACAGCCACAGATTTATCTGCCCTTTTAATTACGGAAATGTCCTCACTTGATTCCAAAACATTCTTCTTATAAGAGAGAACTTCATTAATTATCGTAGTACCGCTTTGCAGTTGAATATCCAATGTCTCGTCCAACAAAATATCACAGTACACCTCAATCTTCTTTTCCTCCGAAATCAATCCCTCTGAGTAAAAATAATCGGTTTTTTCTTGCAGAGAATATTCAGAGAGATTAACCGGGATGGCGTACGGGGTTTCTCCATGAGGTGTAATTACTTTGCCGATTACATCATAAGAGGTCAACTGTTTTATTTCGTGACTGGAAAGTCCCTCCATGCTCAAAGGCGTTTCTTCAATTTGATAGTCAACATGGAGGTACTGATTATCATCCCCATAAAAATCCACCATAATTTGGCCGTATTCCATATACACGTCAATGTCCTCTACTTCTGAAAGAACAAAAGTGTGGGACGTGACCCCATCGGCAATAAACTGCACTTGACGATTGATGCCATACCCGACAGGAAGAGATTGAAGATCTATCGTAACTGAGCAAAAGGCTGTAGGTTTTATAAAGGAAAAGCTTCCATCCATTTCCGTAAACACAGAAAAGGCATAGGTTTCACCATAATATAAAAGCTCGTGACTTTCTTCATCGTAAATAGGTTCAGCGGAAAATACTTTTATCTCAATACCCGACAAATCTCTATTTGGTGAATTGCTGTCCATTTCTATTATTCCATAATATGTATCAAGAGGCGCGCTTGCGCTCGACGAAATAACAAAAACTATGATAAGAACTATACTCAAAATAAAAGATATGAATTGCTTTGCGTAGTTTTTTTTCATAAAATTTCTCCTTTTCTTTTTTGGATAGAACGAATATAATAAAGAAAAATTAACCTTCTTAATCAAATTTGTTCATTGCTATTCCTCCGTTCAAAAATCAAGGAAGCAAAAAGCGGCAACGAAATGTTGCCGCACGTTTTTTTTAGTATGCACTATTCACAAAGATCGGCATTAGAACGTGGTGCGCGTCAACCTCTTTGCTTATATTATAGCATATTTTTCTGTTTTTGTCAATATGATCATGTTTTTGAACTTCGCCAGATCCATGTTGGAAAATCTCTTGACAATCCTTCCTCTCCCGTGGTATAATATTATGGAATATGACAAATTTTAGATACGAAGCAACGAATGTTGCGGGAGGTTTTTTTGATTATCGCATTAGAAGACGCAAAATATAAGCTGATCGGCATGAGAGAGGATATTGCCGACCTCGGCTCCGCTCTGCGAATCGCCGAGCTGAAGGAGCTGGCGGAAAAGCTGGATGCCGAGACGCTGGACCCCAATTTCTGGGGGAATCAGGAAAATTCCTCGAAGGTCCTGCAGAAGCTGAAGCAGACCAAGGATACCATTGAGGGCTACGAGGCTTTGGCAAGCCGTCTGGAGGATGCCATTACCTTGGCGGAAATGGCGATCGAGGAAAACGAGGAGGGCTACGTAGAGGAGGTTCAGGGTGAGCTGGATGCCATCGCCAAGGAAGCGGAGGAGAAGCGCATCGAGATCCTTCTGTCGGGCGAATATGACAAGAATAACGCCATCGTTTCCTTCCACCCCGGAGCGGGCGGAACCGAGGCGCAGGACTGGGCGCAGATGCTCTACCGCATGATTACCCGCTGGGCAGAGCGCAGGGGCTACAAATATAAGCTTCTCGACTGGCTGGACGGAGATGCCGCAGGCATCAAGAGCGCCACCATCATGGTGGAGGGACTCAATGCCTACGGATACCTGAAGGCGGAAAACGGCGTACACCGCCTGGTCCGCGTTTCTCCCTTTGACGCGGCGGGCAGACGGCAGACCTCCTTTGCTTCCATTGAGGTCATGCCCGAATTTGACAACATTGACAAGGTCGAGATCCGTGACGAGGATATCGAGGTCACGGCGCATCGCTCCAGCGGCGCGGGCGGTCAGCATATCAACAAGACCGACTCCGCCATCCGTATTCTCCACAAGCCCACGGGCATCGTGGTAGGCTGTCAGACCGAGCGTTCTCAGCTCCAGAACAAGGAGACTGCCATGAAGATGCTGAAGGCGAAGCTGATGGAGATCAAGCTCCGTGAGCGGTTGGATACCATTGAGGATATTCAGGGTAACAAAACCAACATTGAGTGGGGCGCGCAGATCTGCTCCTACGTATTCATGCCCTACACGTTGGCGAAGGACACCCGTACGGGCTTTGAGGACGGAAATATCTCCGCCGTGATGGATGGCGAGATCGACGGCTTTATCAACGAATATCTGAAGATGAACGCAAAACAGGCGTAAGCTTTTGCGGAGAGACCTTTTCTGCAAGGGCTCTCCGCTTTTTATTACTTCAAAAGAGAGGGACGGAACATGAGTGAAGAAAAATTTACACCCGACAAGCTAATGTGCGACGAGGACGTAAGCCTTGACAGCCTTGACGTAAAATTTTACGACGTAAAGGACGAACCCTTCCGTGTGTACGGGCTTTACGATTACAAAAACGAAAACGTCTTCAAGCGTTTGCCCGACGAGATCGGCTTGCATACCAATGAGGGCGTGGCTCAGCTCTATCTGAACACGGCGGGCGGCCGTGTCCGCTTTTCCACCGATTCTGACTACATCGTGCTTCGTGCCTATATGCCGCATATCGGTCACCACAACCATATGTCCCTTTTGGGAGGCTCCGGCTTTGACCTGTACATAGACGATCCCGTCACAGGCACAAGCACCTATGCGAACTCCTTCCGCCCTCCCTATCACATGACGAACGGTTATATTTCAATCTTCCATTTCAAAAGGGACAAGCAGCTCCGTCATCTGACCATCAATTTCCCCACGTACAGCAACGTAGATCGACTGGAAATCGGCTTGCAGGAATCAGCATCGGTAGGCAGAGGGTTGCCCTACCGCAACAAGAAGCCCTTCGTATTTTACGGCAGCTCAATTACACAGGGCGGCTGCGCGTCCCGTCCTGGCAACAACTACATTTCTCTCGTTTGCCGCCGTCTGAATCTGGACTACGTCAATCTCGGTTTCTCGGGAAGCGGAAAGGCGGAGGATCTTATCGTGGACTACATGGCAGATCTTGAAATGTCCGCCTTTATCTCGGACTACGATCACAACGCCCCCAACGCAGAACACCTGCGTGCAAGCCATTGCAAAATGTATCAAAAGATCCGAGAAAAGCATCCCTCCATTCCCTACCTTATGATGTCCCGCCCCGATTTTATCGGCCACCCGAGCAGAATCAAGGACAGCGCTGCTCGCCGCGACGTAATCATTGACACCTTCCGCTACGCAAGGGCTCAAGGTGACGAAAACGTCTATTACATCGACGGCGAAAGCTACTTCCACGGAACGTGGGAGGATGCTTGTACCGTAGACGGCACCCACCCCAACGATCTTGGATTCATGTACATGGCGGAAAAAGTGCTTGCCACGCTAAAGCATTTTGAATTTGAATAAAACGAGAAGCTCCGTTCAAGGCTTGAACGGAGCTTCTCGTTTTTTACGCGCAGGGGCAGCTTTTGAAATATGGTAAATTCATTCCTTCGTTTTTCCCTCCTCAATGGCGAGGGCAAGCTTCCTTCGTAAATTGATCAAATATTCGGCGTTTTTGGGATAATGGGCAAAGGTCAGAATCCCATCTGTATCCTCCAGCAAAAGGCGTTCGGTAAATTCCCTGCCATAGATCGATTCACAAAGCTCCAACGCCCGAATATCGTCCATCGCCTCCTTCATGGCGCAAAAGCGTAAGGACTCCCACGCCTCCCCTCCCTCGCCGGGATATACCAAATAGGTATCTCCCGAGGGAGCAAAGCCCTCTCCGTCCGAAACGGCAAAGGGATTGATCGCATCGTAGGAATGGCGGTTGTTATAAAAATTATATCCCCAATGGAGGAAGCCCTCTATACGGTAGTACCAAAGCTGAACGCCTATGATCCGCACTCTCGCCTGAGACAGAGAGAAAAATCGGTTCGACACGTCTTTCGCGCCGCTGGCGCCGCAATAGTACGCCCAAAGACCGTCAATGCGCTCGGCGAGAAACGGTTCGATTTTCTGGGTAGCAGGCACGGGCTTCTCCAGCGCTCCTGTGGCGTAGAATTCATAATCAGACAGAGCGTCGATGATCGGATAGCCCTTAAGATACTGACCGATCAGCTCCTTGCACGCCTTATAATGGGCAAGATCGGCAAGGCGAGGCTCGTCTGACACGTGGAAGAAGCATTTTCTGTCCACTCCCTTTTTGCGAAGGGCATCTAAAAGGGCGGGAATAAACCGTCCGAGAAACGCTCGGTACTCCTCTCCCATAGCATCGGTATCCCAGCCGAAGATCCGCTCCTCCTTCCCGCCCGTTTTCGCAACGAATTTTGGGGCGTGCGCCGCTCCCCATTGGGTAAAGAAATGGGGGATCTCAAAATATTCAATCCCCGCCCCACGGCAAAGGTCGATCCAGCGATCCAGCCTTTCAAAATCAAAGGCATAGGATCCGTCCTCCCTCACGAAAATCTCCACGAGCTGAGTGGTCAAGCGCTCACCGCCCACGTAGGTATCCAGCTCGGGCGTAAACACAGGCGTGAGGATCATATTGATCCCTCCCTCTGCCGCCTTCTTCACAAAAGACTCAATGATACGCCAATGCTCCTCGGAAAACGCGGAAACACCGTAATAGTTGGCAAGGCAATCGGTGTAAAACCATTCGGTACGAATGAGCTTTTGGGGCGGAAGAGCGGCGGACAATACCCGAATACGGACGGTCCTTGTACCTACCTCTTCGGTCCCCTTTTCAATCAGGCCCTCAGCGGTCAAGGTCACTCCCAAATCATAGTCCCCGTCCGCATAATCCTCGGGCAAGGATAGCGTGAACCAAAGGGTTTGAAGCTGTCCGCAAGGCAAAAGCAGACTTTCCCGATAATGCAACGGGGCAATCAGATCCGGATATACCCCGGGGGTGTATCTCAGATAATCCCCGTCCGCCAATTTGGGGTTGTAGGGGAAGGTCGAGGGGATATGGACTACTCTTTTGACCGTCACGAAGTCGGCTAAAGGTCCCGAAAGCCGAACACGCAACCGCCTGACCTGCGTCGGATCCTCGTGGCGAACGCCAAGCTGAAAGGAAAGCCGCTCGTTTCGGAAGATCACAAAGTCATTTGTTTCGGGTTTCGCTTCCAATTCCTCGTCCAAAAAGCATTTTTCCAAGGAAGACATCAGCTTCATATCAACACATGGCATTTTCGTATCTCCTTTTTTACATATCATTTTCGCGCGAAAATTTCTTCTCCCTCTTGAAAAGCAAGAGAGAATTTGGTATAATAGCAGTAATCGATCTCTCCCGTTGCCTCTCCCTAACTTGGGATCTTTTTTCCATCGGTTCGCAGGCGCGCGCATCAAGGTCCCCGAAGGTAGAGAGACGCTTCTCTTGATTCTGCTTCTATTGTAGCATAATCATACGCCCTTGGCAAGGGAAAATCGAAAAAAACATATGAAAGATTGATAATTCTCAGCGGAGCGAAATCCCCTTCGCTTGAAAGGAATATAAAAATGTCAGCAACTACAGAGGTCGCCGTTATCGGCGCGGGTCACGCGGGAATCGAAGCCGCGCTGGCGGCAGCAAGAACGGGTTCGGATACGGTCCTTTTTACCATGTCCTTGGAATCCATCGCCAATATGCCCTGTAATCCCTCCATCGGCGGTACGGGAAAGGGGCATCTGGTTTATGAAATCGACGCGTTGGGCGGTGAAATGGGTCGGGTCGCCGATCTGGTCACGCTCCAATCCCGAACCCTGAACCTCGGCAAGGGAGCGGCGGTTCACTCCAAGCGTATTCAAGCCGACCGAAAGGAATATCACCGCTTGATGAAGGAAAGATTGGAAAAAATTTCCAATCTTCGTTTGATTCAAGCAGAGATCGTAGATATCGGTACCGAAAACGGCAAGGTATGCTCGGTTACCACCCGCCTTGGGGAGGTTTGGCAGTGCCGCGCCGCCATCATTTGTACGGGAACCTATTTGGAAAGTCGCATTTTCGTGGGAGACGTCAACTATGAAAGCGGTCCCGACGGATTTCTTGCCGCCAAGGGACTTTCGGATTCTCTTTCCCGTCTCGGCATTCGCTTGATGCGCTTCAAAACGGGAACGCCCGCCCGCGTCAACCGACGTTCCATTGATTTTGACGGATTGGAGCGTCAGGACGGCGAAGCGCCCATCATTCCCTACTCCTCCCTGACAAGGGAATCCGATTTTGACGAAAAAGAGCAGATTCCCTGCCACGTGGTGTATACCCACGCCGACACCCATCGGATCATTCGGGAGAATATTACGCGCTCTGCCATGTATTCGGGACAAATTCACGGCACAGGTCCCCGATACTGCCCCTCCATCGAGGACAAGCTGGTTCGTTTTTCGGACAAGGAACGCCACCAGCTCTTTGTGGAGCCCGTGGGAGCGGACACCGAGGAAATGTATATTCAAGGCTTTTCCACCTCCCTTCCCGTGGACGTTCAGCACAAGATGCTCCGCTCTCTGCAGGGCTTCGAAAAGGCAGAGGTAATGCGCTACGCTTATGCCATTGAATACGACTGCATGGACCCCACCCAGCTTTATCCCACCTTGGAATGTAAATTTTTGGAAGGACTGTACGGCGCGGGACAGTTTAACGGCACCTCGGGCTACGAGGAAGCGGCGGCGCAGGGCTTGATCGCGGGGCTGAACGCCTCCTTAAAGCTTCACGGCAGGGACTCCTTGATCCTTTCCCGCTCGGAAAGCTATATCGGCACCCTCATTGACGATCTGGTAACCAAGGGAACCAACGAGCCGTATCGCATGATGACCTCCCGCTCGGAATACCGTCTTCTTCTCAGACAGGACAACGCCGATGCCCGACTGACCCCCAAGGGATATGCTGCGGGCTTGATTTCGGAGGAGCGCTATCAACAATTTTTGAAGAAGCAGGAGCAGATCAAAGCCGAGATCGAGCGTTTGGAGTCCACCCATGGCTCCCCCGAATATTATCGGGCATTTTTGGAAAAATATGGAATGCAGCCCTTGAATAGCGGCGCATCCCTTGCCGATCTGTTACGCAGACCCGATATCACCTACGAAATGCTCGCCGAGGTAGATCCTCATCGCCCTTCCCTTCCCCTTCGCGTTATACAGACAGCCGAGGTTTCCATTAAATACGAGGGATATATCAAAAGGCAGCTGCGAGAGGTGGAACGCCACGAACGCTTGGAAACGAAACGACTTCCCGAGGATTTGGATTATCTCTCCATAAAAGGACTTCGCATTGAGGCGGCGCAAAAGCTTGA
Organism: Eubacteriales bacterium; assembly: GCA_045656325.1. Classification (GTDB taxonomy): domain Bacteria; phylum Bacillota; class Clostridia; order Oscillospirales; family CAG-272; genus HGM12713. The sequence continues at coordinate 19,103 of JAZOQX010000135.1, read as the reverse complement.
CAAGATCCGCCCCGCCACCATCGGGCAGGCATCGAGAATCAGTGGAGTAAATCCCGCGGATATTTCTGTTTTACTGATTTATCTGGGCATGAAATAATTGTTTCACGTGAAACACACAGAAAGGATATCCTATGACCTTATCCGAATTTACAAGAGCGTGCCAAGACACCTTTTCCAAAAACGGCTTGGAATGTAATGAATCTCAGGCGCAATCGCTATACAAGCTGACCGAAAAAATGCTTTTCGTCAACCAATCTATGAATTTAACGGCTATCACCGAAGAAAACGCAATTATTTTAAAGCATTACGTCGATTCCTTGATGATATCCGCATCTATCCCTCAAAACGCCTCCGTGATCGACGTCGGCTGCGGAGCGGGCTTCCCCTCCCTTCCTTTGGCAATCTTTCGCCCCGATCTTCGCATCGTGGCTTTGGACGGAACGGCAAAGCGCATCCGCTACGTAGAAGAAACCGCTTCTATGCTCGGGCTTGGCAACGTAACCGCCATTGCGGGACGTGCTGAGGAATATGGCGCAAAACAGGAATTTCGCGAGCAATTTGACGTAGCCACCGCGCGAGCGGTGGCCAACCTGCGAATGCTTAGCGAGCTTTGCCTCCCCTTTGTTAAGGTCGGAGGCTCTATGATCTCCATGAAATCGCAGCAAGCCGAGGAAGAATTGACCGAGGCCGCCAACTGTATTTCACTATGTGGTGGAAAGGTTGCCGATCGGATCCCTTGCAGCTTGATCGATCAGAACGGAAATATCGAGGAAAGAAAATTAATTATTATCCAAAAGAAAAAAACCACTCCAAAAATTTATCCGAGACATTTCTCCAAAATATCAAAAAAACCGCTTTGAAAGCGGTTTTTTCTTTCTTTCCTTTGACACGATACCCTATATCCCATTTTTTACGGCAAACAATCCGCCAATTCCGTCAAAATATTGCATACGTTTTTTGATAATTTTTTCGTTTGGTCCATGATATAATACATTTGAGCCAAGATATGTTTCACGTGAAACACGGGAAAACAAGAAAAATCAGAAAGGAAAACGAAAAATGACCGACTTAAAGTATTTTCGACGGCAAAAGCAGGAATTACCCGAGGAGATATCCGCCCAGATCGTGCAGATTAAAACCGACGACATTCGTCCCAACCGTGCGCAGCCCCGTGCCGAATTTGATCAAAACGCAATCATTCGACTCGCCGACTCCATCCGCCGATACGGAATCCTCCAACCTCTGACCGTTCGGCGCACCGAGGACGAGGACGACAGCTATTCTTACGAGCTGATTGCGGGAGAACGGCGATTGCGCGCGTCCAAATTATTGGGATATCTGACCGTTCCGTGCATTGTAATGGAAGCAACCGAGCAAATTTCCGCCGAATTAGCAATTATAGAAAATTTACTGCGAGAAGATCTGAATATGTTCGAGCAGGCATACGGCTTCAAAAAGCTGATCGACCGCCATAAGCTGACGCAGGATGAGGTTGCGAGGCGAATGTCCATGAGTCAGTCCGCCGTTGCCAACAAATTGCGACTCCTGAAGCTATCCTATGAGGAGCAATGCATGATTTTGGAAATGGGCTTGTCAGAGCGGCACGCCCGAGCCATGCTGCGTCTTGGTTCAGCTGACGCAAGAAAAACGGCGATACAGAAGGTTTCCGACGAGAAAATGAACGTGCAGGAAACCGAACGGTACGTAGAGGCACTGTTAAATACCCCCGAAAGCTCCGCAATTTCAATCGAGGAGCCAATGCGGATCGCGGGCTTTGAATTTACGGACTCCGAGGACGAGGCAATGGAGGTTCTTCGCCATTTGCGCCGAAAAATGGAAAGTTGGCGCAGAGAAGGCAAGGACATATCCATGAACGTCGCAAACGGAACGAAGGCTTTAGAGGTGGTTATTCGGTTGAATAAGTAACGTTTCACGTGAAACAAACAGGGAGAAATGCGGAAAACCGCGTTTCTCCCGTTATTTTTCAAAATTTATTGTGGATAGCCCTTGCAAAATTGATGAGACTATGCTATAATATAGAATGCAAAACTGAAATCAATTTACAAAATTATAGAAAAACACAAAAGAAAGGACACTTATGGGAAAGATTATCGCATTCGCAAACCAAAAGGGCGGAGTGGGAAAAACCACCTCCTGCGTGAATATTGCCGCATCCCTCGGTTTGCTGGGACATAAAGTATTGATCGTTGACCTCGATCCTCAGGGAAATACCACCAGCGGCGTGGGAATTTCCAAGAAGGGGCTGAAGGCATCCACCCGCGATCTGCTGACAGGAGAAAAGCCCGCGTCGGAGATTGCCGTAGAAACACCCTATCAAAATCTGTCGGTGATTCCCACCAATACCGCATTAGCAGGAGCGGAATTTGATCTGTTTGACTTCGAGGACAGCGAATTTCGCATGAAAACCGCGTTGGCAGAGGTGAAGGATACCTACGATTACATTTTGATCGACTGCCCGCCATCCTTGGGTATGCTGACCATCAACGCGTTTGCCGCCAGCGATGGCGTTATCGTGCCGATGCAGTGCGAATTTTACGCGCTGGAGGGACTTTCTCAGCTGATGGTGACGATCAACCGCATCAAGCGCTTGTATAATCCCGACCTGACCTTGAGCGGCATTCTCATCACCATGTATAACGGCAGACTTCTTCTTTCCATGCAGGTCATTGCCGAATTGGAGAAGCATTATTCGGATCGTCTCTTTGAGACGAAGATCTCCAGAAACGTCAAGCTGACCGAGGCGCCCGGCTTTGGAAAGCCCGCGTATTACCACGATAAAAATTCCAAGGGAGCCAAGGAATATCTTGAGGTCGCCAAGGAATTGGCAACCAGAATATAAGGAGGAGAGCCATGGCAAAGAAACCGTCAGGACTCGGCAGAAGCCTTGGCGAGCTGTTGGAGGACAACACACCTCAGATCCGAAGCGGGAAGGGAAGCGCATCGCTGCGGCAGGGTGACGAGACGATCCATATCGCCCCCTCCGCCAACGATCCAAATCCCCCTCGGGAAACCAAAAGCCTGTATGAGACCAAGCACAAAAACAGAAGTGTGCGCGCAAACTTCAAAAATTTCAAGTAAAGAAGCAGGAATGGAAAATTATGGCAAGAAAAATTGAAGAAAGAGGACTTGGAAGACAGTTCTACGATATTCTGGATGATAATTCCTTGGGAAGCGGCTCGGGCAAGAGCATCCGCCTGTCCGACATTGAACCAAGACGGGATCAGCCCAGAAAAACCTTTGAAAAAGAGGCGTTGGAGGCGCTGGCAGACTCGATTGCCGAGTACGGCGTGCTGCAGCCCATCATCGTCAAGGAAAACAGCGACATTCCCGGACTCTACGAGATCATTGCGGGAGAGCGCCGTTGGCGCGCTGCCAAGATGGCAGGTCTTACCGAGATCCCCGCGGTAGTATTTGACGGGGACGAGCTGAAGGCAGCTCAGGTGGCTCTGATCGAAAATATTCAGCGAGAGGACCTCAACCCCGTGGAGGAAGCCATGGGATACGGCTCTCTGATTGAGAAATTCGGTATGACACAGGAAGAGGTGGCAAAGCAGGTAGGGAAGAGCCGTTCTGCCGTTGCCAATATGCTTCGCCTTCTGGACCTGCCCGCCGAGGTATTGGAAATGCTCCGTTCGGGAGATCTGAGCGCGGGACACGCAAGAGCCCTTCTCGGACTTCCCACCGAGGAAAGTATGCTGGAGATCGCCCAGCGCATTCTGCAGAGAAACCTTTCGGTCCGAGAGGTCGAGGCATTGGTCAACCGCATCAAGAATCTGCAATCCATCGAGGGAAAAGAGGAAACGGTTCCCACACAGGTAAAGGTACACATGAAGGAGCTGGAGCATCGCGCCACCTCTACCTTGGGAAGAAAGGTACGGATCTCTCGCTCCGCCAGAAAGAAAGTGGTTGAGCTGAGCTATGATAACGACGAGGATCTGGAGGCTCTGCTTCAGATGCTCTGCGGAAACGACATTTTTAACGAAACCGCAAACTAAAAATTGGAAATAATTGGAAATTAGGAGAAAAGTCATGTTAGATATCAAATATATCAAGGAAAAACCCGAGGAAGTAATCGCCAGACTTGCCAAGAAGGGCAAGGATGCCAAGGAAGAAATCGCGCAGATTTTGTCGCTGGATGCCGAAAGAAGAAACCTGATCGCCGAAACCGAGTCGATCAAGGCAGAGCAGAACAAAATGAACAAACTGATCCCCGCCTACAAGAAGGAGGGAAAGGACGTTTCCGCTATCTTCGTTCAGATGAAGGAAATGAGCGCCAAAACCAAGGAGATCGATGAGAAGCTCAAGTCCGTGGAAACGCAGTTCCAGTCGGTCATGCTGGGTCTTCCCAATCTGCCCGATGAGGATCTTTTGCCCGGCGGAAAGGAAAACAACGAACCTCTGCGCTTCTTCGGCGAGCCGAAGGTCTTTGATTTCGAGCCTAAGAACCACGTGGATCTTTGCACCGATTTGGGTCTGATCGACTACAAGAGAGGAACCAAGCTTTCTGGCGCGGGCTTCTGGATCTACCGCGGAATGGGCGCGCGTCTTGAGTGGGCGCTCCTGAATTACTTTGTGGATACCCACATCGGCAACGGCTACGAGCTGGTGCTGGTCCCCCATATGCTGGGCTACGAGTGCGGTCTGACTGCGGGTCAGTTCCCCAAATTTGCCGATGACGTTTATTGGCTGGAAACCGCCGAGGACGAGCGCCGCCGCTTTATGCTTCCCACTGCGGAGACCGCCTTGGTTTCTCTGCACAGAGACGAGATCCTTACCGAGGCAGATCTGCCCCGTAAATATATCAGCTACACCCCCTGCTTCCGCCGCGAGGCGGGCAGCTACCGCGCCGACGAGCGAGGAATGGTCAGAGGACACCAGTTCAACAAGGTGGAAATGGTTCAGTACACTCTGCCCGAAAAGAGCGACGAGGCGTTTGAGGAGCTGGTAGCCAATGCGGAGAACCTCGTCAAGGGACTTGGCTTCCACTTCCGCACGGTCAAGCTGGCGGCTGAGGACTGCTCGGCATCCATGGCGCGGACCTACGACATTGAGATCAATATTCCCTCCATGAACGGATACAAGGAGGTATCCTCCGTATCCAACGCCCGCGATTATCAGGCGCGCCGCGGCATGATGCGCGTCAAGAGAGCCGACGGAAAGACCGAATTTGTCCACACCCTGAACGGATCGGGTCTGGCAACCAGCCGCATTCTTCCTGCCCTCGTGGAGCAGAACCAGTTGGCAGACGGCTCTGTGGTCGTCCCCGAGGTTCTCCGCAAGTACGTAGGCGCGGAGATCATTAAAAAATAAAAATCGGAGGAGCCCATGAAGGGTAGATGGATATACGCCTTGACCGCATCGGCAGAGGTGCCTTCCTCCTCTGAGGGCATCTGGGACAATCTTTATCAAACATTTTTCGGGGATCTTCCCGAATATTCCAATATCAACCTGAGCGTCATGGGAGCCCTCTCCCTGCGTCTGATCATCATCGGAATCTTTTTGGGATTGGCGCTGGGCGGCTTCGTGGCGGTCTACAACAAGCAGATCCTCGGAAGATTCGTCCGACACCTCCTTGCGGAGGAATGTCTGTCCCCCGAAAGCGGGAAAACGCTGCCCGAGCTGAATTACGCGGACAAGCTTATGATCCGAAGGGCGGTTCGGAAGAGCCTGTCCCTGCGCCGCGTGGTTCGCTGCGCCGAGGAGGAAGCGTATTGGCAAACATACGCGGAGAAGGGAAGAAAGGGAAAAGGAAAGAAGGCGAGAGCCGACTTCCGCGTGGACCCCGATCATCACCATTTCTATATTCCCGAGGATATGAAATACATGGCGGATATCAAATTCGAGGGAAAGGGAAGTACCTTGGGCGGAGCCGTCGTTTTTGCCGTCGTCATCCTTGCCGTGATGCTGACGGTCCTTGGATTTCTTCCGTTTCTGCTCTCTCTGCTCAACGATTTTTTGGAGATGTTCAATCAGTAAAGAACGAGAAGCAGATCTACCGAATATCCGATAAACGAAGAAAGGGAGGCTTGGACGTTTCGTGTCAGGCATGATGAATATACGGACCGCCGAAGCGCTCCGTCCGAAAACCATTGACCAAATCGTAGGACAAAAGCACCTGTTCGGCGAACGGGGCGTGATTCGCAAGATGCTGGCAAGCGGGCGAATCACCAATATGATCTTCTACGGTCCTCCCGGCACGGGAAAGACCACCGCCGCCGAAATCATCGCAAGAGAATCGAACATGGTGTTCCATCGGCTGAACGCCACCACGGCGTCTCTGTCGGACGTGAAGGACATTCTCTCGGGTACCAACAGCGTGTTCGCCACGGGCGGGATCCTTTTGTATATCGATGAGATCCAGTATTTCAACAAAAAGCAACAGCAGGCACTCCTCGAGTATATCGAGGACGGTCGGGTGACCCTGATCGCGTCAACCACCGAAAACCCTCATTTTTATATCTATAACGCCATTCTTTCCCGCTCCTCACTCTTTGAGTTTAAGCCCGTGGCGCCCGAGGACGTGAAAATCGCCCTCAAGCGCGCCCTTGACTACCTGAACGGAGAAATGGGGAAGAGCAAGACCGTGGAGGACGAGGTGCTTCTTTATATCGCCCGTACTACCTCGGGAGACGTTCGCCACGCCATTGTGCTGATGGAAAACGCCTATTTTGCCTCGGAGGAGAAGATTACCAAGGAAGACGTGGATAGCTTCCACGTTCCCGTGGGAAACTTTGATGAGGACACCCATTACGACCTTCTGTCCTGCTTGCAGAAATCGATTCGCGGGTCGGATCCCGACGCTACGGCGTTTTATCTGGCAAAGCTTTTGTCGGTGGGCGAGCTGATCTCGGTCTGCCGACGGCTGCAGGTCATCGCCTCGGAGGACGTGGGACTGGCGTATCCCATGGCGGCAGTGGTGACGAGAGCCTGCTGCGAATCGGCAAAGGAGCTGGGAATGCCCGAGGCAAGGATCCCCTTGGCGCACGCCGCCATGCTGCTGGCAACCGCGCCCAAGTCCAATTCGGCATATATGGCGGTCAATGAAGCCATGGAGGACGTGGAAAAGGGAAGCGGAAGAAATATTCCAAAGCATCTGCAAAGCCCCCTTTTCAAGGGCTATAAATACCCCCACGATTACCCCGCCCACTACGTGAAGCAGACCTATCTGCCCGATGACCTCAAGGACAAGCAATATTACCGCTACGGAGAAAACAAGACCGAGGATGCCGCCCGCCAGTATGCGGAGCGCATTAAAAAATAAGGGAAAGTACCGATACCGAAGGGAGGAAAAACGGAATGAAGCTGAAAGCATTTCTGAAAAAAGAAAAGCAGCTGATCTGCTATTTGCTTTTCGGCTTGGTAACGACCGTGGTTTCCCTGCTGGCATGGTATCTGACGCTGCACTACGGTGTGGCGATCTGGGCAGATGAAAACGGGGATCCTACGCCGTTTCTGGACATTTTGGGAAGCACCTCTCAATGGGTGTCGGGCGTTTTGGTTTCCTTTGTTACCAGTAAGCTTTGGGTGTTCACCGAGGCGGATAAGGGCTGGCGGGTGTCGCTCAGACAGTTTACCGCCTTCATCAGCTCGCGGCTTCTCACCTACTTTTTAGAGGTCGTCATCAATCTGGGGGCGATTGAAGCGCTGGAGTCCCTGAATTGTCCCTCCTTTACGCTGAACGTATTCTCTCACGGCTTCGACGTGGACGCGCGGCTTTGGGCAAAGGTAATCTCGTCGGTGATCATTGTTTTCACCAATTACTTTATTAGTAAGATCTTCGTATTTCGGATCAAAAGAAAGGATCCGAAACGGAAAGCAAAATAAGCGGAAAAAAAGATAAAAAAGATATTGACAAACCCCAAGAAATGGGGTATAATAGTAGGGCAGATTTGGAGAAACGGCGAATCTGCGCGTACGGAGAAGTACTCAAGTTGGCCGAAGAGGCGCCCCTGCTAAGGGTGTAGGTCGGGATTAACCGGCGCGAGAGTTCAAATCTCTCCTTCTCCGCCAAAAAATGAAACCACCCATCAGGGTGGTTTTATTTTTTGCTCCGACGAAGAGAGATTTGCGCCTTGCCGGTTATCGGCAAGGGCGAGCAAGCAAAAACGATGAAATATCGTTTTTGCGAAGCGAAGGAGCCAAAGCAAGAAGCCCAAGGAGCGAGTGTATCGAGCGACACAGGGCGACTATGCGACGCGAGTGGGCGGCAAAGCCGCTTCAAATCTCTCCTTCTCCGCCAAAAAATAGGACAGACCAATTGGTCTGTCCTGTTTTTTATTGCCTATTGGAAATCCTCACCGCACCCTTTTTCTGAGCTGACCGGGTGTCACTCCTTTTTGCGATTTGAATCGGGCAATAAAATGACTGGTGGAGGAAAAACCGCAGGCATACGCAATCTCGGTTATACTCCTGTCGTCGGAAATGATGAGCCTTTCCGCCTCGTTCAGACGCAGAAGCGTAACGTATTCATAAAAGTTTCTTCCTACGGATTTCTTAAAGGCTGCGGAAAAATGATGGTAGCTCAAGCCGCACACCGCAGATACCTCCCTTTCCGTCACCGTATCAAAATGCTCTAAAATATACCGCAGCGCGCGCTTGATCGGCTCGGGAATGATCGTTTCGGTGTAAAACAGATGTTCTCTCTCCCAATAGCGGAAGATTCCCGTAAATATTTTCAATATATTGGCTCTGATCAGTAGTTCAAATGCGGGACGGCGCTCATTCCATTCATTTAGCATCTCCACGCAAAGCGCGTGAACATCCACACCCTCAAGGTCTTCCTTGCCAAACAGTCTTTTATGGCTTTCATCCGACACGAAGGGCATCACGTATTTAAATTCAAACAGGGTATTATCATCAAAATACAGCACCCGAGGGGAAAACTTCACGCAGATATACCGAGAGTCGCGGCGAAAAGTAAAGGTATGAGGTTCGCCCGAATTGATAATCAGCAGCTCGCCCGTTACCATTTGATGGGGAACACCCGCCATCCAGACCTCCATATCCGCATCCAAAGCATAAATAAATTCTATATAATCATGATAGTGATACCGCTTTTCCCCTCTCGCGTCAGAGGATGGCTTGCCTTGGCAGTCCAAGCAGTGCATCCAGCTTTTCACTCCATTGATCCTGAACGGCCTCTCCGCATAGGAATTCATAAAAAACCCTCCCACCGTAAAAAAACGATATTTTTCAATAAATGAATTATAGCACATTCTCCAAGTAAATGCTATACTTTTATTGTTAAATTTCAAATTTTTAAATCGGAGGAAATTAACATGAGTAAAAAACTGAGAGTAGGTCTGATCGGTCTGGGCGGAATTATGACAAACGCTCACATGAAGGGGTACAAGAGAATGGAGGACATTATTGAAATTGCCGCAATCTGCGATATTCTCCCCGAAAAGCTTGAGGCTTTTAAAAAGGCTTTTGATATGGAAAGCGTCCCTTCCTTTACCGATTATAAGGAGCTTCTTTGCGTTGAGGATCTTGACTACGTGGATATCTGCACCCCCAATTATCTCCACTCTGTCATTGCCGTGGACGCGTTGAACCGCGGGCTTCACGTTTTTTGTGAAAAGCCCGATGCCGTTTCCGTGCAGGAGGCACTCAAAATGAAGGCGGCAGCCGAGAAAAACGACAGGCATCTGATGGTCATGAGAAACAATCGCTATCGCCACACCGCTCAGTATCTCAAAAAATACATAGAGGAAGGGAAAATGGGCGATATTTATTGCGGCAGATGCGGTTGGCAGCGACGCCGCGGAATCCCCGGCAAGGGCGGCTGGTTTACGACCAAGGAGCAGTCGGGCGGCGGACCCCTGATCGACCTCGGCGTACACATGATCGACCTTTCCATTTGGCTGATGGGCAATCCTACCCCCGTCGCGGTATCGGGCTGCGCCTACACGAAATTCGCAGACAACGACGTATCCGACTCCGTCAACTCCTCCTTCGGGGATAAGAAGGAGGACGGCATCTTTGACGTTGAGGATCTTGCCATGGGCTTCATCCGATTTGACAACGGAGCCTGCCTGCAAATCGAATTTTCTTGGGCATCCAACGTGGAAAAGGAAACCATTTTCGTTGAGCTGCGCGGAGACAAGGCAGGGGCAGAGCTAAAGGACGGCATTCTCAAGATTTTCACCGAGAACGACGGTGTTCTTGAGGATATTCACCCAAGGCTTACGGATACAAGCCAAATTCACGGTGACAACATTAAACACTTCGCGAACGTTCTGAAAAAGAACGCCAAGCCCGATTTTACCCCCGAGCAAGGTGTCAATATGATAAAAATTTTGGAAGCTATGTACCGCTCCGCGGAAACGGGCATGGAAGTCAGACTTTAATCGGCAAGGGAGGAAAAAATGAAGGTCATAGTTTGGAACGAGTACTATCATGAAAGAAGGCATCCCGAGATCTGTGAATTTTATCCGGGCGGCATCCACGGATACCTCCAAAGCGTCCTTGAATGTGATGACGTTGAGGTTTCCACCGCCACGCTGGATGATCCCGAATGCGGTCTGACCGATGAGACGCTTGATCAAACCGACGTGTTGGTCTGGTGGGGACACGCAAAGCATCACTTAGTTCCCGACGAGGTCGTGGAACGGGTTTACAAGCACGTAATCGCGGGAATGGGACTCATTGTACTTCATTCGGGTCATTTCTCAAAAATTTTCAGAAGGCTCATGGGTACCTCCTGCACGCTCAAATGGAGAGCAAAAGACAGGGAGCGCGTTTGGACGGTTATGCCCGAGCATCCCATCGCCAAGGGAGTGCCCGAAAGCTTCTCTCTCGATCCCGAGGAAATGTATGGTGAGAGGTTTGATATTCCCGCGCCGGAGGAGCTGATCTTTCTCGGGTGGTTTAAGGGAGGCGAGGTTTTCCGAAGCGGATGCACGTGGCGGCGCGGACATGGAAAAATCTTTTATTTCCAGCCGGGTCATGAGGATTACCCCACCTTCTGCAACGAAAATATCCAAACGATTCTCAGAAACGCGGTCAGGTGGGCTTGTCCCGAGGAAAAAAATATTGCGGTTGATTGCATACAGGTAAGCCCTTTGGAGGACTGATTTCAAGGGAAGGACGGACAAAACGGTCCGTCCTTCTTTTTTATTTGCCCTATGCGAAACATTTTGGAGCAAAGAGGTATAAATCCGTCACATATTTTTGTTTTTTTGACATGATTTTGACTTTTTTGTACGATATAATGACCTTGAAGACAAATGCCCCTTTGTAGTTCAACAAAAATAAAGCAAGAAATAAGGAGAAGAAAATGGAAATTAAAAGAATTTGTGTTGTGGGTGGCGGACTGATGGGTCGTCAGATCGCTCTGTGCGCTTCGATCCACGGCTTTGACGCTACCGTGTATGATCTGAAGCCCGAGGTTTTGGAAAACATTGCGGCTTGGGAGGACGAATATCTGGCAGGCCGTATCAAGAAGGGCCGTATGACCGAGGAGCAGGTCGCCGCAACCCGCGAGCGTTTCCATCTGGCATCCTCCTTGGAAAAGGCTGTAGAGGGCGTGGACTGCGTGATCGAGTGTATCGTTGAGATTCAGGACGTAAAAGCAAATCTTTTCCGTCAGCTCTCCGATCTGGTAGGCGAGGACGTCATCCTTTGTACCAACTCCAGCTACATGGTTTCCTCTCTCTTTGCCGACTGTGTCAAGAATCCCTCTCGTCTTTGCAATATGCACTTCTTCAACCCCGCCCTCGTGATGGAGTTCGTGGAGGTGGTTCAAGGTCCTCACACAAGCGAGGAGACTGCCGCTGCGGCATACAACTTCTGTAAGGCGATCGGAAAGAGTCCCATCTGGCAGAAGAAGGAAATCCCCGGCTTTGCGGGTAACTACCTGTTCAGCGGACTGAGCGAGAGAGCAAGATATTTGGTCGAAAACGGCTACTGCACCCCTCAGGAGGTAGACATTGCTCTGGAAAAGGGATTCGGTCATAAGATGGGCGTATTCCGTACGGGTGATTTGACGGGTGTTGACCTGACCTATACCATTCTCAAGGGAATCTACGAGAAGACAGGCAAGAAGCCCGATATGCTCGATTATTACGAGCAGATGGTCAAGGAAGGCAGACTCGGCAGAAAGTCGGGACATGGCTTCTACGACTACGAATAAAGAGTAACGGCAAAAAGGAGAACATACATGAATCAAGGACCATTGTCGGGAGTAAAGGTAGTTGAAATGTCGGTCTACGTTGCCGCTCCCGTCTGCGCGAGAATTTTGGCGGACATGGGTGCGGAGGTCATTAAGGTCGAAGCACCCACGGGTGACGGCTGGCGAGGCGCGGGCATAGGCTATCTCCCCCGCTTCAGCAAGGACGAAAACCCCATTTTCGATATTTATAATACGGGAAAGAAGCACGTTTCCCTGAACCTCAAAACACCCGAGGGAAAGGAAGCCTTTATGAAGCTTCTGGAGGATGCCGACGTATTCGTTACCAACCTTCGCCCCGCGGCGCTAAAGCGACTGGGGCTTGCCTACGAGGATCTGAAGGAGCGGTTTCCTTCTCTTATTTACGCGGCTGTTCTTGGCTTCGGAAAAACGGGTCCCGATGCCGATATGCCCGCCTACGATACCACGGCGTTCTGGCCAAGAAGCGGATTTCTGCGTGATATGACAACGCTATCGGACGGCACCTATTTTCCCGTCACCGCCCCCTCCAGCGTGGGTGACACGGCTACGGGCTATCTCCTGATGGGTGAGATCTGCGCCGCGCTCTACCGCCGCACGGTAACGGGCGAGGGCGACTACGTCACCTCCACCCTGTTCCACAACGGCGTATTCTGCATGGGTACCATGATCATCATGACCCAAGAGCCGTTTGGAAGATCCTACCCCTCCAAGCGAACCGATCACGGGATTTACGGAAGCTTTGAGTGCTCCGATGGCGAATGGATCTATTTTCCTGCGGGAATGCCCAAGGACTATCCCGAATATCTCGCCATGATCGGTCACCCCGAGCTGATCGATGATCCTCGCTTCGTACCCGCGAAACGATGGGAGAACCGCGAGGCATTATATAATTATTTCCGCGAGGGCGTTCTCAAGCATCCCCACGAATATTGGGTGAATTACGGACGCGAGCACGGTCTGCCCATTGCCCACATGGCGCATTTCAAGGACGTTTCCAAGGATCCGCAGGCATGGGAGAACGGATATCTGGAGCACGTGGAATTTCGTAACGGCAACGTGGATATCATGCCCGCCAGCCCCATTGAAATGGAGTCCTTCACACCGCCTCCCACCAAGCCCGCTCCCCCCGTTGGCGCGCATACCGTAGAGATCCTTCGAACCCTCGGCTATACCGAGGAGCAGATCAATGCCATGATCGAAGCGGGTGCGGCAATCGTCGCGAAATAAAGGAGTGTTTTATGAACAGTCAAGCTCCCCTGTCGGGAATCAAGATCTTGGAGCTTTCCACCTTCGTATGCGGTCCCACCGTCGCCCGTCTGCTCTCGGATATGGGAGCCGACGTGGTCAAGGTAGAATCGCTGACGGGTGACAGCTGGCGAAAATCAGGCGTCAGCTTCCTGCCGTACCGCTTTGAGGAAAAGGAAAACCCCATTTTCGACCTATGCAATTCGGGAAAAAAGCACGTATCGCTGAACCTGAAGACCCCCGAGGGAATGGAGGTCTTTCGAAGGCTTTTGTCGGAAGCGGACGTACTGATCACCAACGTTCGCGCCGCGTCTCTCAAGAAGCTGGGACTCTCCTATGAGGACCTGAAAAAGACCCACCCCCGACTGATCTACGCCTCGGTGGTCGGCTACGGAGAAAAGGGACCCGATGCCCATAAGCCCGCCTTCGATACCACCGCCTTTTGGGCAAGAAGCGGCTTTATTCGGGATATGTCGGCAATGAAGGAAGACTATGAGCCCGTCCTCTCCCCCATCGGTGTGGGTGATACCGCCACGGCGTTTCTTTTGGCGGCGGAGATCAACGCGGCTCTCTATCGCAGAGAGCAAACGGGCGTTGGCGACAACGTCAGCTCGGGACTCTATCAAAACGCCATCTTCTGCATGGGCACCATGATCACCATGGCGCAGCCCCCCTTTGGCAGATGCTACCCCTACAATCGGGTAGATCACGGCGCGCCCGAGGGAAGCTACCAATGCGCCGACGGAGAATGGGTATATTTCGCGCTGGGCGATCCCACGGTCAACCTGCCAAGGCTGATGAGGCTGGTCGGACACCCCGAGCTGGTGGATGATCCCCGTTTCACGCCCGCAAATCGCTGGGAATACCGATATGAATTATACGGATATTTTCGGGATGCATTTTTAGAAAAGCCCGTGGATGAATGGCTCCGCCTTGGCGACGAATATGACGTACCCTTGGTGCGCGTAGCCCACTTCAAGGAGGTTTCCGAGGATCCTCAGGCATGGGAAAACGGATATTTAGAGCGTGTTACCTTCCCCAACGGACACGAGGACACCGTTCCCGCCAGCCCCATTCAAATGGGATCGGTAGGGAAGGTCAAAACCCGTCCCGCGCCCCCCTGCGGTGCGGACACCGCCGAGGTGCTTCGTCGGCTCGGCTATACCGATCGGGAGATCGAGCGCCTCGAGGAGAGTGGCGCAATCCACACGGCAAAATAAAAATTTTTATCAAATAAACATTAAAGGAGAACAAAACAATGCGTGAAGTAGTATTTGTAGACGGAATGCGTACAGCCATCGGAAAGATGGGCGGTACCATCAAGACCTTCGCCGCTGATGATCTGGCGGCTCTGACGGTAAAGGCTTTGGTTGAAAAGACGGGAATTCTCGAGCGCGGCGGCAAGGTTGACTCGGTCATGTGCGGCGCGGCAGCCGTTTCCTCTAAGAGCTGGAGCCCTGCCCGTTACATTTCCATGGCAGCAGGTCTGCCCTTCGAGACCAGCACCTCCTTCGTAGAGAAGCAGTGCGGCTCGGCAATCGATTCCATCAACCATGCCGCATGGAAGATCCTTGCAGGCGCGGCTGACGTTGTCATCGCCGGCGGTATGGAGTCTCACAGCAACGGTGTGGTAAGATTCTCCACCACCGTTGAGCCCTACAAGGGCATCGGACCTCAGGTCCTCATTCCCATTATCCATGCAGACCCCGTACAGCGCGCTTCCATGATCGAGATCGCTGACATCATGGCAGAAAAGTGGGGCATCACCCGCGAGGATTGCGACGCGTTTGCGTACCGCAGCCAGATGCGCGCGGCAGCCGCTGTGGAAAAGGGATATTTCAAGGAGGAGATTGTTCCCGTAGTGATCCCCGCCACCAAGAAGACTCCCGAGATCGTGTTTGATAAGGACGAGCATCTCCGTCCCACCACCACCATGGAAGCGCTGGCAGGACTGCGTCTCGTAAGAAACGCGCCCAACGCCGTAACCACCGCAGGAAACGCGTCGGGATTGAACGACGGCGCGGCGTTCGTCATGATGATGACGGCAGACAAGGCGAAGGAGCTGGGCTATGAGCCCTTTGCCCGTTGGGTCGTAGGAACCGATATTGGCGTAGAGCCCAGACTCATGGGCATCGGCCCCGCATACTCCAACCTCATGGCAATCGAGCGTGCAGGACTGACCATGGATGTCATCGACGTATTCGAGTGTAACGAGGCATTTGCCGCACAGAACCTGGGTGTTATCAAGGAGATGGAGAATCTCTCCGGCAAGAAGATCGACCAAGAGAAGTGGAACCCCAACGGCGGAGCCATCGCATTCGGACACCCCAACGGCGCGTCGGGCGCGAGAATCGGTATCTTCTGTATGAAGGAGCTGGCTCGCAGAGGCGGCAGATACGGTCTGTTCTCCTCCTGCTGCGGCGGCGGACAGGGCGTTACCACACTGATCGAAAATCTTCGTAAATAAAAATATAGGAGACGAATTATGAGAAACTTAGCAGGAAAATATTGCATCGTAACGGGCGCAGGCAAGGGAATCGGTAAAGCGATTGCCAAGAAATTTTTGGAAGAGGAAGCGGCAGGCGTTGCCATTCTTGAATACGACTATGAGCTGGCAAAGGCAACCGCCGAGGAGCTGGATCCCACGGGCAAGAGAGTTTTGGCTGTCCGTTGCAACATTGCGGACGGCGACATGGTCAAGACGGCAGTG
Source organism: Eubacteriales bacterium (assembly GCA_045656325.1). Taxonomy (GTDB): domain Bacteria; phylum Bacillota; class Clostridia; order Oscillospirales; family CAG-272; genus HGM12713. Next base: position 2,976 of record JAZOQX010000135.1, on the reverse strand, counting down.
GACGAGGTAGTGGCTACCTTCGGACGCGTAGACGTTCTGATCAATAACGCAGGCATCACCAGAGACAAGATCTTCCACAAGATGACCGACGATGATTGGTATGCCGTTGTCAACGTAAACCTCAACGGTGTTTACAATCTTTGCAAGTACGTAGTTCCGCTGATGCGTGAGCAGGAGAGCGGCTCCATCGTCAACCTGTCCTCCACGTCCCTGATGGGCAACCCCGGTCAGGCAAACTACGCGGCAACCAAGGCAGCGTTGCAGGGCTTTACCAGAACCATGGCAAAGGAGCTTGCCAGAAAGAACGTCCGCATGAACTGCATCGCCCCCGGTTACATTGACACCGACATGATGCGCGCCGTCGGCGAGGAGATCCTCGGAAGAATGATTAAGGGACTTCCCGCCCAGAGACTGGGTGATCCCGAAGAGATCGCGTCCATCGCGGTCTTCCTGTCCACCGATGATTCCAGCTGGGTATCGGGACAGACCATTTTCGCAAGCGGCGGAGCCGTTTGCAACTAAGACAAACCCAAATCCCCCCTCTCGAGGGGGGATTTTCTTTACAATACGCCGAAACCGCGGTACAATAAAACGGGGGGTGATGGAATGACCGAATGGAAGAAAAGAAAGAAAACCCGTTTGGAGAATTACGATTACAATTCCTGCGGCGCGTACTTCGTAACCGTATGTACGGAACAAAGCCGCAAAATTTTATCTCAAATCGTAGGGGGCGACGTCCTCGACGCCCCGCTTGCCCCCGCACCCGCGAAATTTGTCAAAATAAACAAAAAATTTACAATCTTTTTTCCATTTTCATCACTTTGCCAAAATTGAGCGGATATCGAACTAAATTTCTAAATTTTGGGCTAATAATGAATTGTCACGACTTGACAGAAGTGATATAATAATGGTACGAATCCGTATCTGTATCGGTCAAAAACAGGTACGAAACTCTAAAATTTAAAAATTTTTAGAAAGGAATCATGCACAAGCATGAACAGGAAAAAGCTTATGAAAAAAGTAATTTCCATCGTATTGGCATTGGTGATGATGTTGCCTGTCGCCGCCATGCTGATACCTACCGCTTCTGCTGCAAACGTAGTTCAAGAGAACACGCAGGACTCTTGGATCTATTATGAGCAGGACTTTAACGGGAATAGCCTGAAGGGTCTTGAGGACTACAAGCTGGCAGACGCAATGGGCTGGACCAGACCCGGTGCTAACAACACCTTCATGATCACTGGAGACGGTCAGCTCCGTATCCTCAACCATCTTTCGGCGAATGGTGCCAACGGTAGCTACGCCAGTATAACCGGTCCCGGCACCATTTTCGGAAACGATGAGAGAATGATGCATTCTACCACCGTCATCGAGTATGATTTGACCTATCAAAGACGTGCGATGGGCGGCGAGTCCGTTACCGTTAAGGGTTACGATGCCACCAACAAGAAAGAGTACGACAAGACCATCAAGGCCGACGGTCAGGCAGGCTGGCAGTTCCTCTCTCTCTCCTTCAGAGGTAATAAGAGCGGTTATCTCCACCAGCGTGTCAACGTATCGGGCGATCTAAACCCCAGTGCCAACCAGGCAATTGGAACTGTTGGTTGGGGTGGTGGTGGATTTACTCAGGTAAATCCCGTTCCCTCTAATGGAAGCACCACCATCGAGTTTAACAATCAGGTTTCCGGTGTTCAGAACATAACCTCTACCGTTATGGATCAGAAGATGCATATCAAGCAGGTTATCGACGTCGTTAACGGTGACGTTGAGCTGTGGGTAAACGATACCCTGGTTCTCAAGTCCACCGACGCACTGAACGCTGCGCTGGTCGCTTGGGCAAAGACCAACGATTTCGGATACATTGGAGTAGAGAACAAGCCCGGTCTTGACGCTCTCGTTGACAATATCAAGATCTGGGGTTACAACTCTACTCTCGGCAACGATACCGCTCCTACAGGCTCCTACGGCAGAGTTTACTACGAGAACGACTTCAACGATCCCGCTCTGCAGGGTCTTGAGGACGCTGCGCTGACCGATGCCATCGGCTGGTCCGCTCCTAACAAGTACGCGACCGCGCTGATGACCCAGGACGGTAAGCTCCGTCTCGTTTCTCAGTATTCTCAGCAGGGTGTATATCCTCCCGAAGCCACGATGAGCTACGCGGGATGGGCCCCCACCGTCGTACAGGACGAGGATATTGCCAAGAACTCTATCGTCGTAGAGTACAAGTTTACTTATAACAGAAGACCCGCAGGCTCCGCGGCCATCGAGGTCACGGACGCAAACGGAAAACCCAAGTCTATCAAGGCAGACGGTCAGGGTGGCTATCAGGCATTTGCCTTCACCTACCTGAACGGACCCATGAGAGCTGAGGGTGATGACGCAGGTTCCGATATCGGTACCGATAATATGCTCTTCCGCTTCAACATGGCTGGAAACGGTCATGAAAACGTCATCAAGGGTCCCGACTCCACCACCAGCAACGCAGTATGGTGGAAGACCACGACCATGAAGAGATTGCAGTATCTTGCCAAGGGTGACACCGCAACGCTGGAGTACTACGATTCTTGGAAGCAGAATGATTACTTCATCGGCGCCAGCAGCGTCAGAGCCATCGGCGGCGCAAAGCCCGTCGGACAGCAGATGAATATTTCCGAATACTTGAACAGAGAGTATACGGTTAAGATCATCGTCGAGCCTCTGGCACTCCGTCAGAGCGTTTTCGTGGACGGCATTCTCGTTGAGGTTATGGATCCCGATGTCAATGTGCTCAACTACCGTAACAACGGCTGGGATCGCTTCATCACCGATACCATCGGTGTGGTAGTAAAGCCCGGTATGGACGTAACGGTTGATGATATCAAGATCGCGGAGTACACAGGCGCCCTGAACATCTCCGAGGTTATGACCAACGGCGGCATGGATGCTGCAAAGCAAAGCGCAACTCCTTATCAGTGGATCGAGATCACCAACCCC
>JAZOQX010000134.1:0-23433 GCA_045656325.1 Eubacteriales bacterium | reverse complement strand
AACGACACCCTTGTTACCGTGGCGGCCTGCCATCTTATCGCCCACGGAGATCTTTCTCTTCTGTGCGATGTAGACCTTGACCACACGGTTGACGCTGGCGGGCAGATCGTCGCCCTGCTCGCGGGAGAACACGCGGACGTCCACGACCACGCCGGACTCACCGTGAGGCAGACGGAGGGAGGTATCGCGCACCTCTCTTGCCTTCTCACCGAAGATGGCACGGAGCAGTCTCTCCTCGGCGGTCAGCTCGGTCTCGCCCTTGGGGGTGATCTTACCGACCAGAATATCGCCGGCATGAACCTCGGTACCCTTCTTGACGATACCTTCATTATTCAGATCCTTGAGCACATCCTCGCCCACGTTGGGGATCTCACGGGTGATCTCCTCCGGGCCCAGCTTGGTGTCGCGGGCCTCGTGGGTGTACTCCTCGATGTGCAGAGAGGTATAAACGTCCTCGCGGACCAGTCGCTCGTTCAGCAGGACGGCGTCCTCGTAGTTGTAGCCTTCCCAGGTCATGAAGCCGATGAGGGCGTTCTTACCCAGAGCCACCTCACCCTTGGAGGTAGCGGGACCGTCGGCGATAACCTGTCCCTCCTTGACCAGCTGGCCGAACTTGACCACGGGTCTCTGGTTGAAGCAGGTACCCTGGTTGGTCCGCTTGAACTTGCGGAGCTGGTAGGTGTCCTTGATGCCCTCGTCGGTGACGACGACGATCTTGTCTGCCTCCACGCTCTCTACGCGGCCGGCGTGACGGGCAACCACCACGACGCCGGAATCCACGGCAGCCTTATACTCCATACCGGTACCGACGATGGGGGAGTCGGTGATCATCAGGGGCACAGCCTGCTTCTGCATGTTTGCACCCATCAGAGCCCGGGAGTTACCGTCGTTCCCCAGGAAGGGGATCATAGCGGTTGCCACGGATACCACCATCTTAGGCGCAACGTCCATGAAGTCGATGCGGGAGGCATCCATGGAGGCGATCTCGGTGGTCTCGCGGGCGGTAACTCTCTTATTGACGAAGCAGCCGTTCTCGTCCAGAGGCTCGTTTGCCTGAGCGACGATGTAGCCGTCTTCCATGTCGGCGGTCATGTACACCACCTCGTCGGTGACGCGGTGTACGGGGTTGCCGTTCTCATCGGTCTCGTGAACCACCTTGCGGTAGGGAGCCTCGATGAAGCCGTACTCGCTGATGCGGGCGTAGGTAGTGAGGTAGGAGATCAGACCGATGTTCGGGCCTTCGGGGGTCTCGATGGGGCACATACGGCCGTAGTGGGTGTAGTGCACGTCACGGACGTCGAAGGAAGCGCGCTCACGGGACAGACCGCCGGGTCCGAGCGCCGAGAGACGTCTCTTATGGGTCAGCTCTGCCAGAGGGTTGTTCTGGTCCATGAACTGAGAAAGCTGAGAGGATCCGAAGAACTCGCGAATGACCGTGGTAACAGGCTTGATATTGATCAACGCACCGGGAGTCAGCTTCTCGTTATCCTGAATGGTCATTCTCTCCTTGATGATCTTATCCATTCTGGTAAAGCCGATGCGGAGCTGATTCTGCAGCTGCTCGCCCACCGAACGGATACGGCGGTTGCCAAGATGGTCGATATCGTCCACCTTGCCCACACCGTGCATCAGGTTCAAAAGATAGTTAATAGATGCGAAGATGTCGTCCTTGGTGATATGCTTGGGGCAAAGCTCTGCCATTCTCTCCTTCACCAAAGCCTTCAGCGCGTCCACGTCTCCCTCGCTCTGCTCAAGGATCTCAAGAAGAACGGGAAGCTTTACCTTTTCGGTAATGCCGCAATCGGTCAGATCGTAGCCCAGCACACACTCGGGACGGATGGTGTTGTTGGAGAACACCTTGATAACCTGTCCGCCGTCCAGCTTCAGCATCACGGAATTGATGCCCGCGTTTTCGATCGCGTGCGCCTTCTCGTTGTCCAAAAGGGTATCCGCGGAGAAGATCACCTCTCCCGTCAGAGGGCTGACGGCATCCTCGGCCAGCACGTGACCGCGGATACGGGAGTGGATCGCCATCTTTTTATCAAATTTGTATCGACCGACCGAAGCGATATCATACCGCTTTGCGTCGAAGAAATAATTTCTGATCAGCTGCTGTGCAGGCTCTACCAAGGGAGGCTCTCCGGGACGGAGCTTCTTGTAGATCTCCTTGAGCGCTTCAATACCGGGGGTAGAGCTGTTCTGAGACGCCAAAAGCTCGCTCTCATCCTTATCGAAGGTAGCGGTCAGCATCTCCTCGTCGCCAAACAAGCCGTAAATATCCTCACGAGTCTCAATGCCCAATGCGCGAACGAACATCGTCAAAGGCAGCTTACGGGTCTTATCGATTCTCACGTAGAGAACGCCGTTGGCATCCACCTCATACTCCAGCCATGCTCCGCGATAAGGGATAATGGTCGTGCTGTACGTCTCCTTGCCTGCCTTATCGATGGCATCGGCATAGTACATACCGGGAGAACGGATGATCTGAGAAACGATCACGCGCTCCGCTCCGTTGATCACGAAGGTACCCGTCTCGGTCATGATGGGGAAATCGCCCATGAAGATATCGGTCTGCTTTACCTCTCCCGTCGCCTTGTTGGTCAAGCGTACGTTGACCTTCAGGGGCGCGGCGTAGTTCGCATCCCTCTCCTTGCACTCCTCTACCGTGTACTTCGGCTTCTGGTCGATCGAGTAGGAAACAAACTCAATGACAAGATTGTCCGAGTGGTCGGTAATGGGAGATACGTCGCGAAGGACCTCCATCAGTCCCTCCTCCAAAAACCACTTAAAGGACTTTGTCTGAACCTCCACAAGGTTGGGAAGCTCATACGTGAATTTGGACTTCGCAAAGCTCATTCTCGTGTTTTGACCAAGCTTTTGTTCTTTTACATTCACCATTGATACATCGCTCCATTCCAATGTAATACCGCGGGGAATCTCCCCTTGGCGGATCTTTGCCGCCCACGCCCGCACGTATAAAATAAAAATACGAAAAGTTCCCGGATTCCGTATCCTTTTTTCCTCATTTGGGCATAGTGAGCAATTATATTGCAGTTTACTATTATAGCACGCTTGTCAACCTTTGTCAAGTTATTTTTTCAAAAAAGTTTCGATTTTTTCATAAATTTTCCTTTCTAGAAAAATCCTTCCGAGAATTTCTCTTCTTCCCCGCCCGAAAAAAATATTTTTACTTTTTTTCAAAAAACTATTGCAATTTGAAATGGTTTGTGGTATGATATGTAAATGTATGGACGAAGACGGGCGTACCCTCTCATACGCACCGCTCAGACAGATTTTACAATTCTTTACGGAGGTGAAAATCAATGCCGAATATCAAAAGCGCAAAGAAGCGTGTTCTGGTTACCGAAGCTAAGACCATGCAGAACAAAATGTTCCGTTCTCAGCTGAAGACCGACATCAAGAAATACCAGGCTGCTCTGGCTGCAGGCGATGCCGCTCTTGCTCAGGAGACCTACAAGGCTGCTGTCAAGAAGATCGATCAGGCTGCTGCACGCGGAATCATTCATAAGAATGCTGCCGCTCACAAGAAGAGCCAGTTTACCAAAGCACTCAACAATATGTAATGATAACCGTGCATAGTTCTCACCGCTATGTACGGTTATTTTACTATTTACGTAAAAAGGAGTACCATGATCTACAAAAATATTACGGAGCTTGTGGGACACACGCCCCTCTTCTGCCCCGAAGCATTCATAAAAAAAGAGGACCTGCGGGCAAGGATTCTTTGTAAGCTGGAATGCTTCAATCCCGCGGGAAGCGCGAAGGACCGAGTTGCCGCCGCCATGATCGCCGACGCGGAGGCGCGCGGGATCCTGCGCGAGGGCTCGGTCATCGTAGAGCCGACCAGCGGAAACACGGGAATCGGGCTTGCCGCCATCGCCGCATCGCGGGGCTATCGGGTCATTCTGACCATGCCCGACACGATGAGCGTAGAGCGTCGCCGTCTGCTTTCCATGTACGGCGCGCAAATCGTCCTCACCGACGGCGCGCTGGGAATGAAGGGCTCAATTGAAAAAGCCGAGGAGATCGCCCGGACGCTTCCCCTGGCGTGGATTCCCTCCCAGTTTGAAAACCCCTCCAATCCAAGCGCCCACGAGGCAACCACCGCTCCCGAGATCTGGGAGGATACCGACGGAAAGGTTGACTTCTTCGTCGCGGGCGTAGGCACGGGCGGAACCCTTTCGGGAGTGGGAAGATATTTGAAGAAGAAAAATCCGAGCATTCGCATCGTTGCCGTAGAGCCTGCCGCCTCTCCTCTGCTTTCCGAGGGAAGATCGGGACCTCACGGTCTGCAGGGCATCGGCGCTAATTTCGTCCCCGAAAATTTTGACCCCCGCGTAGTGGACGAGATCCTTCCCGTTACGGAGGAGCAAGCCTATGCCGCGGGAAGAGCCTTGGCAAGCACCGAGGGGATCCTTTGCGGAATCACGTCGGGAGCCTCTCTCCACGCCGCCTGCCTGCTGGCAAGACGACCTGAAAACGAGGGCAAGACCATCGTCTGCCTCCTTCCCGACACGGGCGACCGTTACCTTTCGACTCCCCTTTTTCCCTAATATAAATAATGTAGAAAAGGAGAAAGCACCATGACCGAATGGATCTTGACAAAAGATGATTTTTCCGAGCATCCCGCTCTGGATTTTGAACGAATCATGCGCCGTTGCCGCGCAGAGAGGATCCGCCGCTTGGTTGTCCCCAACGGCACCTATCTGATCGAGGCGGACTACTGCGCCCAAGCCTACCTGGCGGTATCCAATCACGGGCATAACGGTCCCAAGCGCATCGCCTTCCTCATCGAGGATATGGAGGATTTTGAGATTGATTTCTGCGGTTCTCTTTTGATGTGTCACGGAATCCTGACTCCCTTTGCCCTGCTCCGCTCCAAAAATATCCGCATCAAGGGCGTTCATCTTGATAGCGATTTCACCCAAATGCTGGAGGCGCGTGTGGTTGCCCACAACGAGGACGGCTCGGTAGATTTAGAGCCCATTCGTGGCATGGAGGGATTCGTGATTCTCCGCGGTCTTCTGATCTGCAACCACGCGGCGTATCCTCGGGATCTCCAGCCCAACCACCTTCAAGTGGAATATCGCGGCGACACGGGCGAAATCGAATATGAAACGGGCGATAACACCTTGGGACAGAAGCCCTTTGAAACGAATTTCGAGCAGCTGAAAAACGGCAATATTCGTTGTCACGACGTGAAACGCCGCCCCCCCGTGGGCAACGTAATGGTCTTTATGGGCTCTCGCCGAGTCGGCTCGGGCTTCTTCCTTGAAGACTGTGACGGTGTCACCGTCTCCGACACCATCGTGTACGCCTGCTACGGCATGGCGTATATTGCGCAGCTATCCAAAAATCTGACCCTTTCCGACTTCCATACCAAGCGCGCCGAGGGACGCTATCTGACCTCCAACGCGGACGCCACCCACTTCGTCAACTGCTCGGGTGACATTCTGGTAGAAAACTGCTCCTTTGAAGGTCAGCTGGACGACGCCTTGAACATTCACGGCATCTACACCCGCGTGCTTGACGTAAAGGGCAAGGAGATCCTGCTCCGACAAATGCATATCGAGGCAACGGGAATCCGCATTTTCCACAAGGGAGATCGGATCCGCGCCCTGCCCACCGATACCCTGATTCCTTACGGAGAATATACCGTGGAATCGGTGGACTATATCAATGACCGCATCTGCCGTCTGACGCTTGAGGAATCGGCAGAGGGCATCTCCGTAGGCGACGACGTTGAGAATATCAGCGCCTCGGCAAATCTGGTCTTCCGCAAGAACGTGGTTCACAACAACCGCGCGCGGGGTATGCTGATCGCCAATATCGGCTCCTCCCTCATCGAGGATTGCTACTTCCATACCTCGGGGTCCTCCGTAAAGCTGGAGTGCGACGGCGAATACTGGTTCGAGTCGGGCGGCGTGGGCGAGCTGATCATCCGCGGCTGCACCTTTGACCGCTGTCTCCACGGTAAATGGGGCAAGGCAGTCATCGAGGCGCAGAAGCGCAAGGCGATCAAGGAGGATTCCTATTTCCACCGCCGCGTCGTAATTGAAAACAATGATTTCGTCATGTATAGCGACGGTATTGCTCAGCTCAATAACACCGAAGAATTTATCTTCCGAAACAACCGCATCACCCCCGCCGAGGGCTTCACCCCTTACGTCAAAGCAAGCCATATCCGCACCCCCGAGATCCAGTCCGACGTGGCGCTGAATCCCGAGGAGAAATGATAAAAAAACAATAGAAAGACGGACGGATTTTAAATCCGTCCGTCTTTCTGCTTATTTCACCGTAATTTTCATCACTTGACCGTTTCCATACGAAACACCGGTAACCGAATATTGAGGAATGGTCAGCAAGGAGCCATCCGCGCCACTTCCCACGATCTCCGTATAAAAATCACTGTGATGATGACCGCAGAACGCGCCCTTAATGATATCGGCATTCGATACGATCATGTTATAAATCCTGCCGCTGGCGCCGGAAGAGTTTATTCCAATGCACGCGCTGTAGCTATAAAAATTTCTCTGGGTAGCTGTTATATCACCTACATAATCCGCATACACCTCAGTGTCTGCGGGATTTCCCGTAGAAATCGGAATATGGTAGAACAAAAGGACCGCATAGCCGTTCTCTCTGGCAAGCGCCAGATCCGCCTCCAGGAGGGGAACCTGAGAATCATGGAAGGCGCCGATACCACCTGCCGATGCATTGTCCATCGCAATCAGCATCACCTTTTCCCCGAGAACGCGAGACTCGTAATAGATATCATGACACCATGTCTCCTCAAGAATCTCCATTCTCTCTTCTAACGTGGTATTTTCGGGAACCGTTCCCTGCATCTGTCTCACCGACTCGTGATTGCCAAGCGTGGCTAACACGTTTGGATAAGGATCGAACACGTACTCCTGTGCTTTTTCAATCGCGCCCATGGATAGATAATCGTAAAGGTCACCGGTAATTACCAGTTGATCCGCATCCTCCGCGAATGCCAAGCATCGTTCAAGATTGCTCTGCACCTGAAAATTCTTCAGCCATTTTCGATTGTCATACGTGCTTTTGAGAACGGGATCCTTCAAGTCCTCTTCATTACAGTAGTTGATATGGATATCGGTTAATTGAATAATATCAATGGGATCTCCTCCCTTTCCCGTATCGATCACAACCTCACGGACCTTGACACCCTTCTTCATGGAATAATTCCAGTGATCCACAAAAATCTCCTCCTCTTCCTCGGATTCAAATTCGCTTTCGGTTCCGCCCCCGCTCTCGGTATCGCTTTCGGTTTCGCTCTCGCTCTCCGTATCGCTTTCACTGTCTTGCAGGTGTTCTGTCGGATCCGTCACATTGTTGGAACCGTCACCGTCGGGAATCAAATCTCCCTCGGGAGCGCAACCGATCAGCATCATAGAAAAAATCAAAACAAAAACAAGATATTTTAGTGTCCCTTTCATTTTTCGCCTCCATTTTATTCATCAAGCATCACATGAATGATCGTACCGAACAAAAACCGTTCGGTGGTTTTACGCTTTGTATCCCTGATAGCTTCCTCTTTCAAAAAGAAGCTTATCGATATCGTTGATCACCGACACCTTTTTGCGGCTCCAATCGGGAGCGAGAAGCTCCTCTCCCATGCCGTCTCCCGTCACGCGGGCAATGACCGTCTCGGGGGGAAGAAGCTCCAAGGCATCGACCACAAGCTCCACGTACTCCTCCTTCTCCAAGGGAGTATATCTCCCCTCCTCGTAAAGGGTTGCCAAGGCGGTATTCCGCAAAACGTGCAGCAGATGGATCTTCACCTGATCGGGACGAAGCGCCGCCACCTGCCGAACCGATTCCAGCATCATATCCCGATCCTCATCGGGCAAGCCGAAAATGAGATGCACGCAAAGATGGATCTTGTCCGATGCTTCCCGCAACCGTCGGTAACCGTCCAAAAAATCCTCGTAGGTATGTCCCCGATTGATCTTCTTCGCCGTTTGATCGTGAACCGTCTGTAATCCCAGCTCCACCGTCAAAACCGTTCGCTCGGACAGGTCGGAAAGATACGCCACTACGTCGGGAGGCAAGCAGTCCCCGCGGGTGGCAATATTCAAGCCCACCGCTCCCTCCAAGGAAAGAGCCTCCTCAAAAAGCTCCCGCAAACGCGCCAAGGGCGCATAGGTATTGGTACGGGCTTGAAAATAAGGAATACACCGCTCCACGCTCCACTTGGAGCCAAGAGTTTCTCGGACACGGCGGTACTGCTCTCGAACCGAAAGCGTAGGGCTCTGCGCAAAATCTCCGCTTCCCCGCCCCGAGCAATAGATACAACCGCCCACGCCGCACGTTCCGTCCACGTTGGGACAGGTAAAGCCCCCGTCCAAGGGGATCTTGGCGCATTTGCCACCGAAGGTCTTGCGTAAATAATAGTCGTAGGTATGGTAGCGCTTATTGGTATCGGTAAAAGGAAAGGGATTGGATATCCTTTGGTTGATCTTCTTCATTCTTTTTCCTTTCCGTAAAGCCTAAAAAGGGAAGCCCAAAGGATTCCCTTTTATTATACCTTAAAACGCTTATTTTGTCAACAGCTTTTTTATTTTGCCAACAGCTTTTCGAGAACGGCAAGGCGCACGCAGACCGTCAGCACCTCCATTGCCTCACGAAGCGCGTCGTTGGTCGGGAAGGAGGGCGCAATACGAATATTGCTGTCGTCGGGGTCCTTTCCGTAGGGGTAGGTAGCTCCTACCGTGGTCAGCACCACACCCGCGTCACGGCAAAGCGCGTACACGCGCTTTGCGCATCCGTTCTCCACGTAAAGGCTGACGAAATAGCCTCCGCGGGGCTTGGTCCATCTTGCGGCGCCCGTCTCTCCCAGATCGTTGGTAAGAACCTCGTCCACGATCTCAAACTTGGGACGAAGGATCTCTGCCAACGCCATCATATGACGGCGAACGTTCTCCGCGTTCTTGAAATATCTCACGTGGCGGAGCTGATTGAGCTTGTCGTGACCGATGGTCTGAATCGACAGGATCTTCTTGATCTGTGCAAGGTTCCGCTCGGATGCCGCCATGATCGCCACACCCGCGCCGGGGAAGGAAATCTTGGAGGTAGAGGCAAAATAGAAGACTCTATCCTCGTTTCCGCACTTGCGGCACTCGGCAAAGATATCGAGAAGAACGTCCTGACCCTCCTCGTAAAGCTCGTGGATCGCGTAAGCGTTATCCCAGAAAATACGGAAATCGGGAGCTGCCGTCTTCATCGATGCCAAGCGGCGAACCGTTTCATCGGAATAGGTATATCCGTCAGGGTTGGAATACTTGGGGTTACACCAAATTCCCTTGATCGAGGGATCCTCTGCCACCAAAGCCTCCACCACGTCCATGTCGGGACCCGTCTCGAGCATCTGCACGGGAATCATTTCCACACCCAAGGACTCGGTCACGGCAAAGTGACGGTCATAACCGGGGACGGGGCAAAGAAAACGAACTTTCTCTTCCTTTCCCCAAGGTCTTTCGCTGCCCACCACACCGTACAGCATAGCGCGGGCAACCGCATCGTACATCAAATTGAGGGACGCGTTTCCGCCAACCAAAATATACTCCTCGGGAATCCCCAGCACTTCCGAGAAAAGACGCTTCGTCTCGGGCAGACCGTCTACGATTCCGTAGTTACGGCAATCAAAGCCCGCCTCGCTCTTGCAATCCTGCGCGGTGCTCATGCAGGTCAGCATATCGTTCACCAGGTCCAGCTGCGCGCTGCTGGGCTTTCCTCTGGAAAGGTCAAGAGAAAGCTTCTTTGCCAGAATCTCCTCATACTTCTTCTCTACCGCTGCTTTTTCGGCAAGCAACGCCTCGGTTGTCATCTCAAAATAATTCATGATTTCCCTCCGTCGCATCCCCCAATCGGATGCCTTTTCTTCATACCGCTATATTGTATCACAACTTTTTTGAAAAAGCAAGAACGTTTTTTGAATTTTGCAAAAAATTCACAATTTATACAAATTATTTCTGTTTTTCCCAAAATCTTCTCACAATTTCTGCAAGAGACGGAGCGTTTCCTGCATATTGGACGTTTTGCCAATGGTTCGGAAACAGGGCTCGGTATTTAGGAGAGGCATATCGGTCGTCCACGAGAATCGCCACGCCTCGGTCGCTGTCCCGACGGATGACCCGTCCCACCGCCTGAAGCACGCGGTTCATGCCGGGGTAGGTATAGGCATAGTCGTAGCCCTCGCCCACCGTCTCGTTAAAATGCTCCTCAACGATATTTCTCTCGTTGGACATAGCGGGCAGCCCCACTCCGAAAACGATGGATCCGATCAGACGGCTTCCGGGTAGGTCCACCCCCTCGGAAAACGCGCCGCCCAACACGCAAAAGCCCACGCGCAAATGCCCCGTGTCGTCACGGAACGCGCCGAGAAATTCCTCTCGCTCGGCCCTGCCCATTCCCTGCTTTTGTACCACAGTCTCCACGTTCGGATATTTTTTTTGAAAGGCGTTCCATACGCCCGTCAAGCATTCGTAGGAGGGAAAGTAGGCAATATAATTTCCCGCCCTCGCGCTGACCGTGGCGGCAATTACCGTAGCGTATCGGGAAAAACTCTTTTTGCGATCCTCCATGCGAAGGCTCAGATAATCCGCTACCGCAACACAAAGCCCATTCGGCTCAAAGGGAGACGGAACCGACAGACTGTGGGCCTTCTTCCCTCCCCCAAGCACGTCGCAAAAATATTCGGGCGGAGTCAGCGTTGCCGAAAAAAGGATCGCGGCATGGGCGCGGTTCAATAGCGCGTTCATGGTAGAGGAGGGATCCAAGCAATAGATCTTGACCGTCGTATCTCCGCCGTAAAGCTCCACGTAGCAACGGAAGCCCCGATCAAAATATTCGCTCACCGCCAGATAACGCTTGATCGCCGCAGTCAGCCGATGAACCTCGCCCGACAGTATATGCGCGCGGTTATCCCGCATCCACTCCTCGCATCTCTTGCAAAGGACCTCAAGCTCTCGATCGAATTCCAAAAGAGGCTCTCTGCCCAAGTAAAAGCCCTGCTCCCGTCCCTCCGCATCCTTGGTCAGATCGTTCCTGCAAAGCGTCCAAAGACGGCTCATATGCATGACGGCAGGGGCAAGCGCCATGGAAAGCCTTTCCTCCTCCGCCGCCAGCGCAGCCAATCGCTCCAGCTCCGAGCGGCGAATGGATGCCGAGTACATATCCCTCGCCCGATCGGCAAGGTTGTGCGCCTCGTCAATGAGAAAGACGTAGCGATCGCCCTCTCCCTGAGCGGGCGATTTCGAGAAATACCGTCTAAAATAAACCAAAGGATCAAAGGCGTAGTTATAATCGCAAACGATCATATCGCAATGCTCCGAAAGATCCAAGGATAGCTCGTAGGGACAGATCCCGTATTTTTTCGCCACCTCCGCGATCCTCGCGGACGGATATCCGTATCCTCCCGACAAAAGCTCCTCGATCGCCAAGGGCGCGCGGTCGTAATATCCCCTTGCCCTCTCGCAATCATGGGGATTGCAGGGATTATGCCCAAGCTCCCCCGCCATTCTCGCGGGACAAACGCAGAGCTGCTCCTTGGCGGTAATCATCACCGTCCGCAGATTCACGCCCGCCTCCTTGAGCCTTGCCGCGGCGCGGTACGCCTCCCGTCCCGTCGCGGTCTTTGCCGTCAGATAAAAAATCTTGTCGATCCTGCGCTCGCCCAGCGCCCGCACCGCGGGATAGAGAGAGGACATGGTCTTGCCCGTTCCCGTGGGAGCCTCCACAAAGAGCCTCTGCCCCCGTCGGATCGCGCCGTACACCTCTCGGATCATCAGCTCCTGCCCCTCCCGAAGCTCGGGATAGGGAAAGGGCGCCCTTGCCGCCGCGGGAAGCTCCTCAATGTCCCGAAGGATCATCCGCTTTGCGGGAGCCTCCATACGCATCAGCCAAGTGCCCACCAAGGAGCGAAGCTCGTCCAACGAATATCGGTATTCAAAATATTTCCGTTCCTCATTGTCAGGGTTCAGATAGGTAATCCTCGCCCCGATCTCCTCGCGCTCCTCCTTTAAGGCAAGCGCGTATGCGTAAAGACGCATTCTGGTCAAAAGAAGCTCATCGGGAGGCAAGCGAAAGCGATAGCCCTTGCAGAGAGAAACGGTATCCGCCACCAAGCCGTTCTCCGTACGGATGATCCCATCCGCCACGCCGCTGACAGTAAAATAGATTCCCCCCGATAGCGCGGTAAAGGAAAGGGGAGTCTCGGGACGGTAATAGCCCTTTACGTCCTTCTGCAATCGGGCGTGAAGCGTGGAAGAGGACAAACGACCGCTTGGGGAAAATTCCCGCGCAAATCCGCCAAGATCTCCTCCGCCCGCTACCGCAAGGCAAAGCTCCTCCACCGTCAATTCCACCGCAGCTCTGCTTTGATCGTACCGCATAGGCTCCCTCCTTTCCTATCATTCTTTCTTTATTATACCATGCTTCCGCATTTCCCGTCAAGAGCGTAGGGGAACTTCCCCTCTCCGAATTTCCATATTTTTAGGGGTACCAATTTCCCTCCGTCGGGATTATAATTGTAATATGAAACTCTTATCGGAAAGGAATCCCCCTATGGATATGATTATGATTAGCGACCGCAAGCTCAAGGTCATGCTGACGCAAAAGGATTTGGACGGGTACGGCGTGAGCACCGAGGATTTGGACTACGCCAACACCGAAACCAAGCGGATGCTATGGGACATTCTCAACACCGCCAAGAAAAGCGTCCGCTTTAACACCGACGGTCAGCGGGTGCTTTTACAGCTTTTCCCCTCGCGGGACGGAGGATGCGAGATCTTCGTTTGTAAGCTGGGCGCGCTTCCCGCAAGCAACGCGGAGGGACCCGCCGAGTTGTTCGCCGAGCCGATTCTCCATTGCAAGCGGGGGCATCGGTCCGCCGCGCCTCCCGACCGAAAGGGTGCCTTTCGCTTTGAATCCCTCGATTGGCTTCTGACGGTCTGCCGCCGTCTGTTTGATATCGGCTACGGCGGAGAAAGTGCCGCCTACGCGGGAGACGACCGCTTCTATTACCTTCTTTTGGACGGCATGGATACCACGGGCTATCTGCCCTTGGACGAATTTTCCTTCATTAAAGAATACGGTACATCCGAATCCGCCGAGGGAACGCTTCACTTCCTTTCCGAGCATGGCTCCGTGATTTGCTCCTCCGACGCGGTAGCCACTCTCGGTTCTCTTTAACCCCTCATAGCACTCTTGCATATACTGACAGAGAATCCAGTTGACAAAGAAAGGAATCGCTGTCTATGAACGAACCCTCAAAGGAAACCTCTACGGGGTATCTGCTCGTCAGGGTCTCTACCGCCCAAGGCGCTATCCCCTTGGAAAATGCCGCCGTCAATATCCGAGGAGGGGCTGCCGCCGACTCGGGCATTCTCTATTCCCTGCGTACCGACCGAGACGGAAAGACCCAAACCGTAGCGCTGCCAACCCCCGCCCTCTCCCTCTCCGATAGTCCGCAGAACGAAACACCCTACGCGGTCTATCACGTGGATGTGTTTCGGGAGGGATATCTTCCCCTCTTTTTTCATAACGTACCCGTTTTCCCCTCGGTCATTTCCATTCAACCCGCCGTCATGGTCCCCGATCCCGAAGCTCCCTTATAATTAAAAGGAAAGGAGAAGCCATGAACCAAAATCTCCCCGTGATTCCCGAGACGATCACCGTCCATCTGGGCGCCCCCTCGGAAAACGCGCCAAACGTCACCGTCCCCTTCCTTGAGTACATCACCAACGTCGCCTCCAGCGAGATCTACCCCACCTGGCCCGAGAACGCGATCCGAGCCAATATCTACGCCCAGATCTCCTTTGCGCTCAACCGCATCTATACCGAGTATTATCGTATTCGGGGCTACGACTTCGACATTACCAATAACACCGCCTACGATCAGTATTTTGTCAAGGATCGGGATTACTTTGAAAATATCGCCGCCATTGCCGCCGAGATCTTTGACACCTATATCGTGCGTCAAGGAAGCGTGGAGCCTCTCTTCGCCCAATACTGCAACGGAACCACCGTCACCTGCCCTGGGCTTTCTCAATGGGGGACCGTATCCCTTGCCAATCAAGGATACACACCCTATGAAATTCTTCAGTATTATTACGGCGACGATATCAATTTGGTCACCGACACACCCGTTATGAACGTATCAAGCTCCCTGCCCGACCGCCTTCTGCGCCTTGGTACGGCGGGGGACGACGTACGGCAGATTCAGATTCGGCTGAATCGGATCTCGGACAATTACCCCTCCATACCCAAGATCGCTCTGCCCGACGGCGTGTTCTCCTTTGACACCGAGGCGGCGGTGCGGCGGTTTCAAGAAATCTTTAATCTACCCGTAGACGGTATCGTGGGAAAGTCCACGTGGTACGCCATTCAGTTTATCTACAACGCGGTCAAGCGACTCAACGAGCTGGACTCCGAGGGAATTACGCTGGACGAGGTAACACAGCAGTACGGCGGTCCTCTCTCCCTCGGATCCCAAGGAATCGAGGTGCAGAACGTACAGTATCTGCTCTCCTATCTCTCCGCCTTTTATAACGAAATCCCCCGTATCACCATCGACGGGATCTTCGGTCCCTCCACCGATAGCGCCGTCCGCGCGGCACAAGCGCTCTTTGACCTTCCCGTCACGGGGGAGGTGGATTTTGCCACCTGGGATATTCTGTATCGAACCTACCTCGGCTTTCTTGCCACCATTCCCTTTCAGTACGTGGAGGGGAATATTCTTCCCTATCCGGGAGTCCCTTTGCGTCTTGGCTCGGAGGACGACTCGGTGCGCGTGCTTCAGGAGTATCTGAATTTTATCGCAAGATACGACGATCGGATCCCCGAAACGGGAGTGACGGGTTATTTTGGACAAAGAACCCGTCAATCGGTGATCGCTTTTCAGGAAACGGCGGGGATCCCGCCCAACGGAACGGTGGGCAGCGTCACGTGGAATGCCATTGCCGACCGTTACAGCGATCTTTATAACGGATCCCGTCTTGGGGAGGGACAGTATCCGGGCTATGAGGTGGGACGATAAGTTGGAAAGGAGTCTCTATGGATCAACCCAACACCAACCGCGATGCCATTCGCAATCTTCAGCGTTACTTAAGAAGAGTCTCTTATGAGGACAACCGAATCATTCCCGTTCCCATTGACGGGATCTTCGACGATCAGACCGAGGAAGCGCTTCTGGCATTTCAAGAAAAGATGAATCTGCCCAAAACGGGGCGCGCCGACGAAAAAACATGGAATCTGCTGTTCTCGGAATACGACCGTCTGAAAAAAGAGCAGGATCTGCGGGTTCCCATCGACTTTTTCCCGACGGAGCCTCAAAACTACGAATCGGTCACGGGAGAGCGTGGCGCGTTCATCACTCTTTTGCAATTCATGTTAGGAGAGCTGACGCTGGTCTACGATGCCTTCGCCCCTCCTCCGCTGACGGGCGTATTTGACGAGGACACGGAGGAAGCCCTGCTCCGCTTTCAAGCCATTCAAGAACTTCCGCCCACGGGACGGCTGGATCGAAACACTTGGAATCGATTGTCCGAGGAATATCAAAATTATCTTACGTAAAAAGCCTTTTCTCACCGAGCAAGTTTTCCGTCTTCTCCGCGTACAATAAAAGGAAGACCCCCTCCCTTCCGATTAAAGCGGGCAAGGAGGGGCAATAATCCAACTGAATCCATCGGGAGAAAAAGAAGGGTGCAAAGATTATTATGTCAAACAAATTTACACAAAAAGCGCAAAATACATTAAATTCGGCTCTCACCTTTGCCAGAGAGCTGGGTCACAGCTACGTTGGCTCCGAGCATCTTCTTTTGGGACTCGTATCCGAAAAGGACAGCATCGCCGCCCGTCTGCTTGCCGCGCGGGGGGCGGATGCCGAGCGAATCCGCAAAAGCATTGCCGACGTGTCGGGGGTTGGCTCCCAAAGCTTCGTCCACGCCTCCGACATGACCCCCAGAGCCAAGAAGATCATCGAGGGCTCTGCCGCCGAATCCCACAAGAGTGGCAGTCGGTACATCGGAACCGAGCATCTTCTGATGGCGCTTCTTCGGGAAAAGGATTCCGTAGGCGTGCGGCTTCTGGAATCGGAGGGGATCCCCGCCGAGGAGCTGATGGATGACGTGGACACCTACCTGAGCGCGTCGGTGGAAAAGGCTCCCCGTCCCGCTTCCCCCGATAAGGAGGAGAAGCTGAAGATCAAGGGGGCCCCCGTTCTCAGCTCCTACGGCAGAGACCTGACCGAACGGGCAAGGGAGGGTCGGATCGATCCCATCATCGGCAGAGATGCCGAGACCGAGCGGCTCATCCGCATCCTCTCCCGACGGCAGAAGAACAATCCCTGCCTGATCGGCGAGCCGGGCGTAGGCAAAACCGCGGTGGTAGAGGGGCTTGCCGAGCGGATCGTGAGAAAAAGTGTGCCGCCCTCCCTCAGAGACAGAAGGATCGTCACCTTAGATATCTCCTCCATGATCGCGGGGGCGAAATACCGAGGAGAATTTGAGGAACGGCTCAAAAACGTCATGGAGGAGGTGCGCCGCAATCCCGATATCATTCTGTTTATTGACGAGATCCACGTCATCATCGGAGCGGGAGCCGCCGAGGGCGCGGTAGACGCGGCAAATATCCTAAAGCCCGCCCTTGCCCGAGGAG
The DNA here is from genome assembly GCA_045656325.1 of Eubacteriales bacterium. Taxonomy (GTDB): domain Bacteria; phylum Bacillota; class Clostridia; order Oscillospirales; family CAG-272; genus HGM12713. The sequence continues at coordinate 6,732 of JAZOQX010000134.1, read as the reverse complement.
AATTACAGATGATCGGTGCCACCACCTTGGCGGAATACCGTTCTCACATTGAAAAGGACGCCGCTCTGGAGCGCCGCTTTCAGTCGGTCCACGTACAGGAGCCAACCGAGGAAGCCGCCAAGGAGATCCTGCGGGGGCTTCGGGAACGCTACGAGGAGCATCACGGACTGCGTATTTCGGACGAAGCCATCGGAGCGGCAGTTTCCCTCTCGGTACGCTATCTTCCCGATCGCTTTTTGCCCGATAAGGCGATTGATCTCATTGACGAGGCAGCGGCGGGTGTACGCATTGGCGCTGAGGAGCTTCCCTCCTCCCTAAAGCCCTTGGAGGAGGAGCTGCAAGCCCTTTCCTCCCGAATGGAGGAGGCCATTTTGGCAAGAGACTTTGAAGAGGCGGCGAGGATACGCGATCGGGAACGGCAAGTCAAAGAAGAGCTGACAAAGGAACGAGCGCGCGTATCCGCAAACGCCAAGGGAAGTCTTTGCGTCTCCGCCTACGACGTTGCCGACGTCATCACAAGATGGACGGGAATCCCCGTCAGCAGTCTTTTGGCAGACGAAACCGAAAAGCTTCTGCGTCTGGAGGAGACACTCAAGGAACGGATCGTGGGACAGGAGGAGGCGATTGCCTCCCTTTCCCGCGCCATCCGTCGGGGACGGCTGGGGTTAAAGCTTCCCAAACGACCCATCGGCTCCTTTATCTTTCTCGGGCAAAGCGGAGTGGGAAAGACCGAGCTTGCCCGCGCTCTCTCCGAGCAGCTGTTTGGCAGCCGAGAGGCGCTTATCCGCTTGGATATGTCGGAGTATATGGAAAAGCACAGCGTATCCCGCCTGATCGGCTCGCCACCGGGATACGTAGGCTACGAGGAGGGGGGACAGCTCACCGAGCGAGTGCGCCGCCGTCCCTATTCGGTCATTTTGTTTGACGAGATGGAGAAGGCGCACCCCGACGTATTCAATCTTCTGCTTCAGGTCTTGGAGGACGGGATTCTGACCGATTCGAAGGGCAGACGAGTGGACTTCTCCAACACCGTCCTCATCATGACCTCCAATCTCGGATGCTCCCCCGAGGACCGAAAAAAAACGGTGGGCTTTTCCTCCGCCGTCTCCGAAAACGAGAACGAACGGGAGGGGCTTTTGTCTACGCTTCGGGAACGCTTCCGCGGTGAATTTCTCAATCGGGTAGACGAGATCCTGCTCTTCCGCCCCTTGGAAAGGAAGGACCTGCTTCGAATCGCCGAAGGCTTGCTGGACGGCATCGGCGAGCGAGGTGCCAAGCTGGGGATCTCCCTTTCCTTCGATCCCTCGGTCGCCTCCCTTCTGGCAGATGCCTCCGCCGCCTCCGTGGGAGGAGCCCGTCCCCTGCGCGGGCTTGCCGTCCGACAGGTAGAGGATCCCCTGTCCACCGCGCTCCTCGAAAAGCGCTTTCAGTCGGGAGACTCGGTCTTCGCTTTCGTTCCCGAGGGAAGCAAGGAGGTAGCGTTTCAGCCAATAAAAAAATACGAGGACGCGGCTCCGCGCTAACGCCTCCAATCCTCACAGATCCGTCGGGACGAAACCACGCCCGACGGATTTCTTTGAAATATTTTTTCTTTCTTTCGCTTTGTTTACATTGCGTTCAAAAATTAGGTATATAATGTATATAATGATGTATGAAACAAAGGATTTTTTATGAAATCGACACGCAATATTTTTCGAATTTACACCCTTTCTCTTTTGACGGTCACACTGCTTTTGATTCTTCTTCGCAGCTTGGACCTGTTCTTCTTTTTTGATAGAGAGATCGGATATTACCAAAGAGGAGCCCTGCTTCCCATTGCGGAAACCGTTCTGCTTTTCGCTTCTCCTCTTGCCCTGCTGACCGCCGCCCTTCTTTGGCTCCGACACATTCCCGTCCGCTACGGAGAGACGAATCCCCTTCCGCTCCGCCTTTCGGCGCTGCTCACCTCCCTGTTTTCTCTGATTTTTGTCGTTCTTTCTCTGTGGGATCAAAGCGAGGGCTTCTCCCTTGCCAATCGGGTCCTTTTAATTGGTGCCATGATCACGGCTGTATATTTCCTCTTGACTGCGGGTAAGACTGCCCTTCCCCTGCTTCCCCGTTTTCTCACGGGTGTGGGCGCGGTTATCTTTCTCCTTTTCGCCTTGGGATCCGCCTATTTTGACGCAACGGTACCGATGAACGCCCCCGATAAGCTTCTCTTTTTGATCGCCTGCCTTTTTGCGATGCTCTTTACCGCAGAGGAGCTGCGGGTCTATGCCGAGGTTCCCAAAAGCGGGCGGTACTTCTTCTCCTTGGGATGCGCGGTATTCTTTCTCGGAGTCTCGTCGATCCCTACCTTGATCGGCGTATCCTTCGGTGCCATGGAGCCTGCCTTCTGGCATCCCTCGTGCATCGTTCTTTTCGGAATCTTTCTTTATGCCCTGACCCGTCTGCTCCTGCTTCTTTTCACGACGAAAAAGCCCGAGGAGAACTCGGCAGAGCCACCCGTCGAGGACGAGGAATGACCGTCTCTCCCATTTATTCAACAAGGAGGAACCCATGAGCGCCAACGACCGAATCCAATGGCTTCACAAAAAAATAGTTGCGGGCTGCTATCCCAACGCCTCCCATCTGTCCGAGCGCTTTGAGATCTCCCACCGTCAGGCGCAGCGTGACGTAGAGTATCTCCGAAAGGATCTGGATGCCCCTTTGCAATATTGCTCCAAGAGAAAGGGATATTATTACGAAAAGGAGTTTATGCTCCCCCTTCTTCTCGAATCGGAGAACGATACCGACTATCAGGACGTGGTGTCGGGACTGCAAGCATTCAACGATCTTTCCGCCGTCCGCTCGATCATTCAGCTCCAGATCCCCTATTCGGCGACGCTGGAGATCACCGACAAGATGACGGTCATGAATCTGCGCGCCTTTATCGTGGGGGAGGAACCCCATCACCGCTACCGCTGTGAATTTCCGAGCGTAGAGCTTTTCCTCGGCATTGCCGTATCCGCCGACGCGGATATCCGCATCGTGTCCCCCGATTGGCTCCGCGAAAAGCTTGTGGACTTCGCCAAACGAATTTTGGAACGAAATCTGCCCGATAAAAAGGAGGAGGAGTAAGCGCCCTCCTCCTTAAATATTTTTTAATTTTTTTCAAAAAACCTATTGACAAATAAAAATTTCATGGTATAATATTGAATGTTATCCAAAGACAGCAGGTCTCTGTAAAGGCGTCAGCCTCCCTGCCGAGGAGAAGATCAAGGAAATATTTTTTCGTTATCTTTCTTCGCGCAAGGACTGTGTCTTTCGGAAGAAAGTTTTTTTATTTTCCTGCTTATTCAATTTCACATGGGAGGTGAAAGAAAGTGCCTAGCAAATCCATTCTTGAACAGAAGCAAGCGATCGTTGCTGATCTGGCGGAACAGCTGAAGAATTCTCCTGCAGGTGTTGTCGTTAACTACCAGGGTATCACCGTGGATGCTGATACGAAGATGCGTAAGGCTCTCCGTGAGGCAGGCGTTAAGTACACCGTTATGAAGAACTCCATGACCGGCAGAGCTTGTGACGAGGTAGGTCTGGGCGATATGAAGCAGTACCTCACGGGTATGACCGCTATCGCAATCGGAACCACCGACGCAGTCGCTCCTGCAAAGGTCCTCAAGGAGTACGCTGAGAAGATCGAGACCTTCGAAATTCTGGCAGGCTATCTTGACGGAAAGGTAGTGGACAAGGATACGGTCCTCTATCTGGCGGACATTCCCTCGAAGGAAGTCCTCATCGCAAAGTTGCTCGGAAGCATCAAGTCCCCTCTGTACGGTCTTGCATACGCTCTCCAGGCAGTCGTCGACAGAGACGGCGAGGCAGCACCCGAGGCTGCAACCGAAGCTGCTCCCGAAGCAGCAACCGAGGCTTAATTACCGCCTCAACACTCAATGCGTCTTAACGCAAATCTAAATTTATTGATTCCGATTAAGGAGGAACACGAAAATGGCATCTGAAAAGATCACTAACATTCTTGAAGAGATCAAGTCTCTCACCATCATTGAGCTCGCTGACCTGGTAAAGGCAGTTGAGGAAGAGTTCGGCGTATCCGCAGCAGCTCCCGTAGGCGTAGTTGCAGCAGCTGGCGCAGCAGCAGCTCCCGCAGCTGAGGAGAAGACCGAGTTTGACGTAGTGCTGAAGTCCTTCGGCGCTAAGAAGCTGGACGTTATCAAGGCAGTTCGCGAGATCACCGGCCTGGGTCTGAAGGAAGCTAAGGAGATGGTTGAGGGTGCTCCCAAGACCGTTAAGGAAGGCATTTCCAAGGACGAGGCTGAGTCTGTTAAGAAGGCTCTCGAAGAGGCTGGCGCTGAGGTTGAGGTTAAGTAATTTAACCCTTCCCTACATAAAAAGGATGCGGAGTTTCCGCATCCTTTTTATGTTCTGACCTTATAATCCAAAGGCTCCCGTTCCGACGGAACGGGAGCCTTTTCTTTTTTCATTCAATCAAAACAGATTGCCGAGAATCGAGTCAACCAAATCCTCGTTCTTCTTGGGCTCCTCCTTGGGAGCCTCCTCCACGGGAGCAGCCTCGGCAGCCTCCTCAATGGGTGTTGCCTCCTGATCGAAGCCTGCGGCAACGATGGTAATTCTCATCTCATCCTCAAGCTCGTTGTCAAACGCCACACCGAAGATCACGCTTGCCTCTGCATTGCACTCGGAGGAGATCATAGACGCAGCAAGATCCACGTCCTCCAGACCCACGTCGGGAGAAGCGGAAATGCTGATGATGATTCCCTTTGCGCCCTTGATGGAGGTCTCGAGCAGCGGGCTGGAGATCGCCATGCCTGCGGCAACCTGCGCCTTGTCCTTGCCCGTCGCGCTTCCAACACCCATGTACGCCTTGCCCGAGTTGGCAATGACGGAGGTAACGTCAGCAAAGTCGATATTGATAAAGCCGGGAACGTTGATCAGATCGGAGATGCTCTGTACGGCGCGGCGAAGAACCTCGTCCGCCTCGGTGAACGCATTCATGAGGGTGATGCGGGTATCGGTAACCAGCTTCAGTCTCTCGTTGGGAATGACCACCAAGGAATCTACGTAAGGAGCAAGCTCCGCGATTCCCTCGTTGGCGCGGTCCATCTTCTTGCGGCCCTCAAACTGGAAGGGAGTGGTTACCACACCGACGGTCAGAATCTCCATCTCCTGCGCCAGTCTTGCCACCACGGGAGTTGCGCCCGTACCCGTTCCGCCGCCCATACCTGCGGTAATAAAGATCATGTCTGCGCCCGAAAGCAGCTTCTTCAGCTCGTTGACCGCCTCTTCAGCCGCTCTTTCGCCGATCTCGGGATTAGAGCCTGCGCCGAAGCCGTTGGTGATCTTCTCACCAATGACGAGCTGGGTGGTTGCCTTACATCTTCTGAGCGCCTGCTTGTCCGTGTTAATGGCGATAAAATCCACGCCCTTCACGCCTGCGGCGATCATGCGGTTAATGGCGTTGTTTCCGCCTCCGCCTACGCCGACTACCTTGATCTTTACGCCGTAATCCATTGCGATATCCTGTTCAAAAGCCATATCTTGCCTCCTATCGTCCGACCCGTAGGTCAGCCTATCCTTCTATTTCACTATCCTTATTTTTTAATCAACCAAACATGGAGCCGAGGAAATCATCCAAATCCATATCGGATGCCTTCTTCGCGGGAGCCTCCTCTGCCTTGGGAGCTTCCTCTGCGGGAGCCTCCTCCTTGGGAGCCTCCTCTGCCTGTTCCTTGGAGAAGCCCGTAGCGATCAGGGTGATTCTCATTTCATCCTCCAGCTCGGGATCAAAGGCAACGCCGAAGATCACGTTGGCATCGGGATTGCACTCGTTGGTCACCATGGTACAAGCCACGTCTACGTCGGCAAGTCCCACGTCGGGAGACGCGGTAATGCTCAGAATGATACCCGTAGCGCCCTTGATAGATGTGTCAAGCAGCGGGCTGGCAATCGCCATCTTTGCCGCGTTTTCCGCCTTATCCTTGCCCGATGCGCTTCCGATACCCATATGTGCCAGACCCGAGCGGTACATAACCGAGGTCACGTCCGCAAAGTCAAGGTTAATAACACCCTCCACGTTGATCAGCTCGGAGATGCTCTGTACGGCGCGGCGAAGCACGTCGTCCGCCTCGGAAAAGGCGTTGAAGAGCGTGATTCTCGTATCCGATACCAAACGGAGTCTCTCGTTGGGAATAACCACGAGGGAGTCTACGTACTGACGAAGCTCGTCGATACCCTGCAAAGCCTGATCCATTCTGCGCTTGGACTCAAAGGCAAAGGGGGTAGTTACCACGCCCACGGTCAAAATGTCCATTTCATGGGCAATTCTCGCAACCACGGGAGCAGCGCCCGTACCCGTTCCGCCGCCCATACCTGCGGTAATAAACACCATGTCCGCGCCTGCCAGCACGGTCTTGATCTGCTCAATGGATTCCTCTGCGGAGCGCTCACCGATGGAGGGGTTGGCACCTGCGCCAAAGCCCTTGGTGATCTTTTCTCCAATGACGATCTGCGTAGGCGCCACCGAATTTTTCAGCGCCTGACGGTCTGTATTGATGGTAATAAACTCGACGCCCTGTACACCCGAATGGATCATACGGTTGACTGCGTTATTTCCGCCTCCGCCAACACCGACCACCTTAATACAAACGCCGCTCTGAAAGCTTTCGTCACGTTCAAAACTCATGTTGATCTCCTCCAAATCTTCCTTACGATCGAAATCATAAAATATACATATAT
>JAZOQX010000133.1:0-2082 GCA_045656325.1 Eubacteriales bacterium | reverse complement strand
TTTTTTTTGGTGAATTTGGTCAATCCTCTTTACACGGGACGAAAAATGTGGTATAATAACTCCAAATAAGGTGGGGTGATATACCCTACGCCGAAAGGAGTTTCACCATGGCAAGCAAGATCAAGGACGAAAAGCTGGATTTTCTGTTTGAAGCCATCCTGACTCTCGAGACCGTTGAGGATTGCTACAGCTTTTTTGAGGATTTGTGCACTGTTTCCGAGCTACAGGAAATGTCCCGCCGTATGCAGGCCGCCCGTATGCTGCGGGCGAACGCCGTTTACGCCGACATCGCCGCCCAGACGGGGCTGAGCACCGCCACCATCAGCCGTGTCAACCGCTGTTTGAAGTACGGCAGTGACGGCTACAACAAGGCCCTGGACAGTCTGGAGGCCAACCGCCATCCCGGCGTGACCGACCGCCGCCGCTCCTGATTCCCCTTTCTTTGCTTACCATTTTTGAGGATACCTATGTACGACGGATACCGCGCCATCGCCTCCGCCTACGACCGATTCAACGCCGACGTGGACTACGGGCGGTGGAGTGATTTTATCGAAGCTTGCTTTGAAAGATTCCTCCCCGCAAAGCCCGAGATCGTGCTGGATCTGGCCTGCGGCACGGGGCGCATGACCTTCCCGCTGGCCGATCGCGGGTACGATATGATCGGCATTGACGGCAGTGCCGATATGCTGGCCGAGGCAAGCGACAAGAACAACGACCGCACCGACCGCCTCTTTGAGGAGGCTTGCGAGCGGTTGGGTCTTGATCCCGATGGGTTTGACACCGACGCCGCCATGGAGGAGCTTTCCAAGCACCCCGCGCCCCTTTTCCTGCAGCAGGATATGCGGGACTTCGAGCTGTACGGCACCGTGGACGCCACGGTGTGCTGTCTCGACAGCCTCAACTATCTTTGCGGTGACGGGGATCTTTTGGCGTGCCTGAAGTGTATTCACCTCTATCTCGCTCCCGGGGGGCTTCTGGTCTTTGACGTGAACAGCCCCTACAAGTTTGCCCGCACCTACGGGAACAATGCGTATATTCTGGAGGATGAGGACGAAAACGGTCGGGCAATTTTCTGCGGTTGGCAGAATGAATACGACCCCGAAAGCCGTCTCTGCAAATTCTACCTGTCCCTCTTTGCCGAGGGGGAGGACGGTGCCTATATCCGCTCCGACGAGGAGCAGACCGAGCGGTGCTTTGACGAGGCAGAGTTGACTGCCGCCTTGGATGAGGCTGGGTTTGATCTTTGCGGGATCTACTCCGATTTTGAGTTCTCGCCTGTGACCGAGACTACCGAGAGGTGGTATGTGGTAGCGAGGACGAGGAAGCGGGGGGAATGGTATCTCTGCGAGGACGGAGGGAGATCATGAACTCACGCCTTGATAAGAGTGCCGAAGAAAAACTGATCGCGCTGGGAAACAAACGTTACTACCGAACCCTCGCGTTGACCATCGCGTGGATGGTTTTCGTGCCAACCGCCTTGGTAATCACCTTGATCACCACCAACCGTTCGGTCGCCGATCCCCGTTACTACATTCCCTTGATCCTGTTGGTTCTTCCCTTTTTCCCCTTCTCTGCCCACAAGGTTCTCTTTTCCAAAACCTTCTACGCCACAGTCTCCTACAATGTTCATGAAACGCAGTTTGAATCATTGAAATGGACGAATCCACGAAACCGTCCTGAACGGGTGGACGTGTTGGAAATCACCTTCAAAAAGGATGACGGAGGCGAGATCACCATTGCCTACAAGAAGGACAGATTCCCCTTAAAAGGCTTCCATTTTGAGGACGGCAACCGCGTGTTCTTCGCACGAGGCTTGAAGTATCCCATGGAATTCCCGATCACAGACAAAGGAAAATTTACCTGCCCCGTCTGCGGAACCACAATTGAAGCCGAAAACTCAACCTGCCGAGGGTGCCGTTTGGATCTGGCGGAATTCATCGATCAAAGCAAATAAACAAAAACAATATTACAGAAAGCGAAACACCATGAGCAAAAACACCATTCTCCGCGCCATGACCCAGGACGGCAGCGCGCGGGTACACGTCATTCGTTCCACCGAGATGGTCAACCGTGCCATCGAGT
>JAZOQX010000132.1:0-8102 GCA_045656325.1 Eubacteriales bacterium | reverse complement strand
TTCTCTTCCCTCCTTGGAGGCAGAGCGAGAGCTTTTGCCTTGCGAGGTGGAGATCTACGCGCTTGCCAGATAAATTTCAAAGCAATAAAGCAAGCGCTCTGCCGATCGGCAGAGCCCCTTCTCGGTTGATTATTTCGTGTCGGGATTGGTGGTGTTATAGTATTCCAGCATAATTCCGACGCCGTTGTAAAATACGGTAATGTATTTTCCTTGGAAGAATTCAGCGGGACACAGCTGCTTATCCTGTCCTGTTTCGAAATTGATGGTATAGCATCCGCTGGATCCATCCGTGTAGACGGTTCCGCCCGCGCTGGTCTGGAAGATGGGCGCCTTTCCTTTCGTGGCTTGCCTATACGCGTTGTACAGAGCATTTTGCTCCTTGAGCGTATTGTAGGTTGCGCTCATATACATACCTCTTACGCCGCCCTCCGTATAGCTTCCGCTATACTGCTCGGTTCCGCTCATAATCTTCGTGGGATCGGTTCCCATGTTGACCATAACCATGTTTACGGTAGACACACCCTCAATGAAGTTCTTGCTGGTGTAGGATGCCGACTGTCCGTATGCAGTAGCGGTTCCGCTTACCAACTGGTTCATGGCAATGATCTGAGAAGCCAGCTGGGTCTGTCCTACGGCTACGAACCACGCCTCCTGTCCCGTTACGTAGGAGTAAAGGGTGGAAGCATTATCTACGTTGACGTCAACGCCCATATTGGCGTTGCAGGGATGCGTTTCCATATTGCGGTTATCATTCATCGCCAGAATGACGGGTCCGCCGCACTTTGCGAGGAAGGAATTCTGAATATCAACCGTAAGGGGTCTTACCTCGCTCCAGCTTGACTCGGTCTTTCCGCCCGCAGACTGCTGATAGTAGTTGCTGCTCCAGAGGAAGAGGTGTCCCTGCCATGCGTTGTAAAGCTTGGTGCCGTTCAGGTTCAGCCAGGAGTTTCCTCCCTCCACGTTCACGGATACCATGTAGGCATCCACGTTCACGTTGGTGAGGTTTGTGGTGTTACGTCCAACAAAGAACGCGTTAGAGCCTCGGATATGTCTTTCGCTGGCACTCTGGTCGTTGCTGTTGGGGTCGTTGTCTCTCATTCCCAGATCGTTTACGTTAAACGTAGTATCCTTGAAGGGAATGTAGGAAGAATTGCTGAGCGCTTGCGCTCTCAAAGCCGAGCTATTCGCCTCATCATCTCCTCTTACGCGGAAGAAGGAGAAGTTGGAGCCGAGAGCCTCTTTGTCAATTCCGTCACCTGCGTGGGCGATGCAGGGGAGATTGTAGGAATAGATGCTGTAATAGTTTCCGTAGATGGAGAAGGTTTCGCCCGGATTCATCCAGCGGCTGTAAAGACCGAACTTGTCGTAGAACTCTCTGCCTCCGCCCTGCTTACACTCTACCGTGTATTCGGAGGGCAGATCATCCAGAGTCACGTTCAGATTGTTGTGAAGAACGAGAGCGGAAAGCGTTGCCGGTCTCGTAGCACCGTTGTGCTTCTCCGACAGATACTGATCCACAAGCCCGCTCTGGGTCAGGGTATGTCGATCATCGTCGATCTTATCGTCGTAATTGGTCATCAGGTTCAGCTCCCACGCCTCATAGACGTTGTAGCCGTCCACAACGGTAACCTCAAGAGACTTGGTAACACCCTCTACGTTGTCACCCGCGTAGGATGCGGGACGGATCTTCAGGGTGAAGGTTTTTCCGACCGCCGCCGAGGTGAACTGATACACGTTGGATGTATGATAGCCTTCCTTCGTCGCTTGGCTCACGTATTGGGTGCGGTCAGCTCCCTCGAGAAGCTGTCCATTCAGATACACCTCTACCGTAGATGCCTGCTGTTTTCCGTCCGCATCGACAATATTGTCGCTTGCGTCCAGCATGACAACGTCCAGATAGAAGCAGAAGGGGTTATCGTCGCCGACTACGTAGGTCTTGTTTTGAACCTTGAAGTTCTTCATGTAGCTCGTACGCGCAACGAACTGGTCGGGAAGCATAGCGCCGAAGATCTCGCCGCTCACGGAAGAGGTATCCACTACCTTCACATTGACCTTATGCGTCTTACCCTTATAGGTCACCGTCAGCTCCTTCGTACCAGCCGTGTTTGTATCAATCGATCCAATGCTGAAGTCGGCATCACCCGGCTTGAAGTTCAGGTATTTATAGGAGCCGTCGGTATAGGACACCTTGATCTGGACGTTGGTAATGTTTAACGACTGACCGATCTTGAGCGTACTGGGAATACCGTCAACGACCTCGATCTCCGAAACACCCTTGACCAGAACGGTCACGTTCGTGCTATATTTGCCATATGCGAGGAGATACGCAGGATTGTTCGCATACTGAGGCTCAGTATAGAGATATCTGAAGATAACCGCCTGCTCTTTTTCCGTATAATTGATATCGATCTGCGTAACGTTGAGTCTGGGATCGCCGTAAGAGATCAGCTTCTCCACAAACTGACTGCCGTCCCAATAACGAACGGTGAGCTTGAATTTCGTGTAATCGAAGGCTTTGGTGTCTCCGACATATACCTCTTTCGGAACGGTTCCGTTCAAGCCGTTCATGTCGTAGATGGGAAGGAAGCTTCTCGTAATCGTGAAGCCCTCATAGGTAACCGTGAAGGGATAGTTCTCAATGGTCGAGGTATTGAGCGCGCTCTCGGGAATCATTCCGCTTTGTCCCGAGTAGGTGACCTTGTCGGTCAACTGCGCCAAGGTAAAGATCTCATCGGCACCGTAGTTATAGGTAACTCTGATCGAGACACCCGAAGCGTTTACCGACTCTCCCTCATAGAGGATATCATTCAGTCCGCCGGCAAAGGAAATACCCGTAGCTTCCCGCACCTTATACGTCTTTGTCTCGGTTGTGTCGAGATATACCACGGTCAGGGTCTTTTCTCCGCCCGTCGAGATATCGGTACCGCTAATGGTCATACCATTATTCTTGGCTACGGTCTCGTTCATGGTATACGTGCCGTCGGAGAAGGTTACGTAGAGACTCAGGTTGTCGGTATTCAGCGTACCGTTACTCTTTTTATCCACCATTTCGGGGATTCCGTTGATGATGAAGCCCGTAACGGGAAGAACGTGAACGTCAACGATTGCCGTATGCGTAACGCCTCCCTCGGTGTACTTCACCGTCAGATGCTGAACGGTGGCGCTATTGGTATCGATGGTTCCCTCAACGGTAACGTTCTGGAGATTGTCTCCCGTTACCAGCGAATCGGTATCGTTTCCGTAAAGGGCGTATACACGATAGTTACCCATCGAGTAGGTTCCCTTGTAGGGAACGGCGGGGGTGTGGTTTTCCACACGAATACCGATAAATTCGGGAGCCGTTGCGGAAATCTTCAAGCGTGCGGTAAGGCTTCCGTATGCACCGTTATAGTTGATGACAAGATACTTGTCCTCGCCTTCGTAATCCAAATCGAAGTCATCGACGTTGGTGGTAATCGCGGAGGCAGGCAGTTGAAGAGTATGGCTCTTTGCGGTGTCATTGTAAACACCGTATACTACCATATTGCTAATATTCGGCTTCTCACCCGCGGGCACTACCGTATTGACTCCTTCCACGAGGAGCGAGGTAACCTCGCAGACCTTCACGGGGAAATCCACCGTCTTATCCAAGTAGGTGATTTTCAGGGTCTGGTTTCCTGCCGTGTTTTTATCAATATCGTTTTGGAAGGTCAGATCAGCATAGACCTTTTCATCGGAGGTACCGTCAGTATAAGTTACGGTGACCTTAACATTGGTCTTAACAAAATCATTTCCCTTGAGAATCTCGCTATCCAGATCTCTGATGTTGGTGATGCTATCTACGCCCACCACGGTAATCTCCACGGTGGTATACAGATCCTCCTGCGCCTTGTATGCTACCTTCAGGTTCTGCTTGCCCACGGTTGCCGTGCTGATATTGGTCACGGTCAAATCTGCTGCGGTCAGAGGCTTGGAGGTTCCGTCGCTAAATTCCAAAATCGCGGTAATGTTGGAAACGTCAAAGCTTCCCTGCACCTTTACCTTATTGGCAATTCCGCCTACGTTGCTGACTCCCGTAGGACCGACGACCTCAATCTCGTATTCGATGGAGGCACCGCAATAGGTAATCGTCAGCTTTTTCTTTCCATGGGAAGAGGTATCAATGGTTCCGATGGTCAGATCCTCTGCGGAAACGATGACGCTGGAATCATCGGCATAGGTAACTCTTACCTCGACTCCCGTGGTGTCAAGGGTTTGTCCCACGTTGATCTTTTTGGCAACGCTGTCTATGTTGAGCGTCATTTCCTTAATGCCAAGAACCTTGACCGTGATGGAATCGGTAAACTCCCCGTAGGTAACGGTGAGGGTCTTATCCCCTTCCGTGGAGGTATCCACATCCGAGACGGTCACGCCTTCCATAGGAAGCATCTTCTTGGTATTATCGCTGTAAATTCCCTCGACCTGCAGCTCGCTGACGTCGAAGGGCTTCGCCAGAAGAACCGACGTGCTGACAGAGCCCGGAACGATCTTGATGCCCGTGAGCGTTGCTACGGGAGCCTCCGCTTCCTTCACGGTGATCTCGAAGGTTGCCGTCTTTCCTTCATACGTAACGGTTACGGTCTTCTTGCCCGCCGTGGAGGTATCTACGGCGCTGATCTGGACGTCGGCGTAGCCGACCTCCTTGGTTGTATCGTCACTCATGGTGACCTTTACTTTAATACCCGAAAAATTGGGAGTTACGTCAAGCTCGCATTCGGTAGGATAGCTACCTTTTACGATTTCGATGGCTTTTACGGAAAGCTCTTCCTCTCTGCCACCGCAGGCAGTAATACAGAGCATTACCGCCAAAATTGATAGAATTAGAACTAATACTTTCGTTTTCATTTGTTGTCTTTCCTTTCAATCAGGACATTCAAACATTAAATGTTCTCGTTGATTTTTTAGTTTTTGCTCTATTTAATTGTCGTTTGGGTCTATCGGCCCCGTTTACACCGTATAAGCCTCACCGCCTTTCAAGATTTTTTCAATATATTCAATTGTTTCAATTACGTAGGTTTTACTGAACGATGGCAATGATGGTAATGGTATCCTCCACGTTGCTTCCGTCCGTCGCGATAACGCGTATCTTGATGGATCCGCTTTTCGTAAAGGTAAACACGTCATTTTCATCCTGACTTACCCAATCCACGTCCTCATAGGCAAAGTCCACGACAGAATTGCTCGCATTGTCGGGATATACACGGTATTTGATCTCATAACGCACGTCTCCGTTCGCATCGGGACGGATCACCACGTAATCTCCGTGCAGGTCACTGTGCTTCTGTCCCTCGTTGGTAATTTCTACCCGCTCTACGGGAATGACCTCCTCGAAGACCTTGAACTGCAATCCGAAAAAGCTGACCAGCGCCACCGAAGCAATATAGATCAGAGCGATCAATATAACGACTGATTTTTTCACAATTATTTCTCCTTATAATACAGCTTCACCATGGTAAAGAACCGATGTACTCGGAAGACAAATACCGCTGCGGATACGAGCAGAAGCTTCCAGTATACGTTGCCCGATGCCTCAAGCAAAAGGTAGAATATCACGCCCGCCGTCAAGAATGAGAAGAGGAACGCATACAGCGTGGATTTGGTTTCGTTGGGGTTGGAAACCGTGCTTCCCACGCTTGCGTAAAGCTGGTTCTGGGGATTCATCAAATCGAGCTGCGCCGAATAGAACACATGCGCCAAATAGATCAGCTCGATCGATACGATAATCAAGGTAATATCCAGTGCGCCCAAGGGCAGCGTCATATACAGGATCACCGAGGTCGCCGCAATCGCCAAAAATCCAAAGGTGGTATTGGGGATCAGCTTTGCCACGATGGGAAGCGTATATTTCGAGGGGAGGGTCTTGATCAGGTATCCGCTCTGTCCGTCTCTGGAATAGATACTGGCAAGAGAGCAGTTTGAGTTCAGCACCACCAAAAGAATGATCAACACGTTAAACGCAATAATCATATGATCTCCCATCTCGCGGGTCTTCATGGCAAGGAAGATCTTATTGAGGAAGAAGATCAGCATGGGAACCGAAATGAGGATTCCCACGTTGGCGAAGATGGATCCCGTATTCTTGACGGTAATCAAGAAGTTGGTATACAGCGAGGAAAAAACCTTTCCTCTCTGCTTGTTCTTCTTGGGCTTCACGGGCTTCTTAAGGTACTCAAAGGGCGTACTCGCCATCTTATAGAAGAGAGGACGCACGATGAGGAGTCCCATGCCGAGGATCGCCGTAGATACCACGGAAAGGACCGCAAAGCGAAGAAGGGTTCTTCCGACGGGGAAGAAGATTGCCAGATGCTCCACCTCGCCAAGGAGCATACGGGTCAGGTCGTAGAGCCAGCTGAACGTCTCGGCATAGCCCGTCAAGAAGTCCTGAATCTCCCAGTAAATCGTATCCCACGCCGCGACAAGGTCAATATTGGCGGGAATGAGAGAGATGGCGTAAAAGAGCGCAAATACCGCCGCGCCCACCGTGAGAACGAGGGTTCCGATCTGCATCCATCTGTGCTGACGGAAGAAATTGGCGATCCACATTGCCAGGATCGAAAGCACCGCTCCGATGGATACGGTAAAGAGGGATACCCAAAGCATACAGAAGAGCATCCACGCGTAGATCCATCCCGAATATCCGTGGGTCAGGTAGTAGGCGATAAACAGAGGAACCAGAAACGAGAGGTTTCTCTTGATCTCAAAAATAAAGAAGATGATCAGCTTGGAAAGATATACGTGCAGGGACGGACAAGGAAGGGTCAGAAGAACCGCATTGTCCCTTGCGTAGTACATAGATTTGGTCAGCCCCACGGTACAGGATATGACCGACATGAGGAGCATGACCGAGAACACCAAGGAAATGACGGTGTCGGGGATCGGTCTTCCCGCAAAGGAGAAGAGTCCCAAAAGCTTTGATACGTACAAAAACGCGTAGCAAAGGCCGACGACCGCGGAGAACTTCAAGAGCGCGCTGATGATGGAAAGCACGATTCGGAATACTCTCGATCCCTCTTTCTTCCCTCTCTTGAAATTCATCTGCTCCTTGAGTTGCATCATAACAAGGATGTACAGACTTTTCATACCTCAGACGCCTCCGATTCGGTCTCTGCCTCCACGTAGGGGACGTGCTCGTCGTTGCCGTCGTAGATAATATCCAGATAGAATTTCTCCAGCTCGATTCCCTTTTCGTTCAGCTCCTTCATGGAAACAAAGGCGCGGAGCTGTCCCTTCTTGATGATGGCGATCTTATCGCAAAGCTTTTCGACTACGTCGATGATATGGGAGCTGAAGAAGATAATATTTCCCTTTGCCGCGTGCTCCTTCATGCACTCCTTGACCTCATGGATACTGGTGGGGTCAAGTCCCGTCAAGGGCTCGTCAAGGATCCAAACCTTGGGATTATGGACCAGCGCCGACATAATGGTGATCTTCTGCTTCATACCGTGGGAGTAGGTCTTCATTTGGTTATCGAAGGCTCCCGTCAGCTGGAACAGATCCACGTACTTATCGATGAACGCGTCTCTGTCCTCCTTGGTCACTCCGAAGAGGTCCGCGATATAGTTAATGTATTCTCTTCCCGTCAGGTTCTCGTAAAGAGCGTAGTGGTCGGGAACGAATGCGGTATTCATCTTTGCCGCCACGGGCTGCTTCTCCACGTCGTAGCCGCAGATCTCAATGTTACCCGAGGTAATGGTCTGAATTCCTACCATGCTCTTGATGATGGTGGATTTTCCCGCTCCGTTGGGTCCGAGGAAGCCGAAGATCTCGCCGCCCTTGACCTCGAAGGACACGTTATTGACCGAATAATGCTTATTGCTTCCGTATCTCTTGGAGAAGTTACGGATTACCAGACTGGGGGAATTGTCCCCGCTGATGGATTCCAGCTCGGATTTGTCGCCCAAATATTGTTTCAGATCCTTTTTCATTCTCTTATAATCCTTTTCTCTATTTCTTCTGTCGATGCCTCTGTCGATCGCCGCAAACAGGAGGGCGTAAAAGAACCACACGCCAACCGAGAGCGCCATATAGCTCATGATGAACAAGCACTGGTACAGGGGATAGAACACAAGAAGTCGGAGGCCAAG
>JAZOQX010000131.1:0-15187 GCA_045656325.1 Eubacteriales bacterium | reverse complement strand
GGAATGTGTGCAGACTGGAGTATTCACGATAAAGGAGATGGAAACCCACATGTGCATTTACTATTGACTATGAGACCATTCCAGGCGGATGGCTCTTGGGGTAATAAAGAAGTGAAGGATTGGGCGTTTGTTAGAGATGCGGATGGCAATATTGTCATTGATATGGGACATCCGAATTGGTGGCAGGACAAGAAGAATCCAGAACGATGTGGGATTCGCATTCCGGTTTTGGACGAGAAGGGAATTGAGGTTCCCACCGCATCCGATCTGATCCGCTTTGAGATCGTTGGCGACGGCTTTGTGGCAGGCGTGGGCAACGGAGATCCCAACAGCCATGAGCCCGATCATCTGCCCTACCGCAAGCTTTATTGCGGACTCTGTCAGGTTCTGGTCAGCGCGCGGATCGGCGCGAAGACCGTGAAGCTGATTGCCAAGGGTGAGGGACTTGCCGAGGCGGAGGTGACCTTCGAGATTCGGCCGACTCCTCTTCCCAATTACGTATTCTTTGAGGAAAACCGCGCCATTACGGGAATCCTCGTGACTCCCGACAGCTCCGAGGAGAAGCCCGATCCCTGCCGTATATACGGGGAGGACGATATGAATAGCTTTGCCCCCGTGGAGGTAGAGAAGAACGCGTGGAACGGAACCTGTCCCTCCAATTTCAAATGGGGCTGGCGGGAATTTCGTATTCCGATCCTTCTCCCGAGGAATCTTTCCGAGAAGAAGGCGGTCACCGTCGAAATCGCCGCGGCGGTTTGTGACGTTGCCGAGTTTTACGTGAACGGACGGCTGATCCATCGGGCAACGCCCGATTTCAGAGAGCCGATCTCGGTACCGCTGGATCCCGCCGACGGAAGAGAGTATGAGCTGCGCGCCTTGGTACACGCGAGAACCGATTCCGCCCGAAGCAGCGGATTCGCGCAGGGAATTGCGCTCTGCATTTCGGATCAATGAAAATAAAAAAGGAGTACGAGCATTGCTCGTACTCCTTTTATCGTTATTTTGCCATTTTCTTTTCGATGGTGTCCATATATGCCACCCAGTCCAGACGGCTGAGGAAATGACAGCCGCGGCGCAGGTGATAGCAGATATTTCCCTCGTTGAAATGATCTCCGATCCACGGAATACGGTCGTCGGAAATATAGCCGACCTCGCCAAGGGCTTCCCACGCGGGGGAGGCGGCGACACAACAGAGCTGTTGAGAAACGGGATCCGCCCAGTTGTCCTCGTAAGCCGCGCCGACCATGACCACACGGGGCGCGATGGAGGCAAAGAGAAAATGCTGGTCGAAGTCCATGGACCCGTTGCTTCCGTCCATGCTGACGTAGCTTTTGTAGTTTTCACAGAACCAATAGGGGAAGCGGTCGGTAATGTCGCGGATGCGCTCGCCCTCCTTGCGTCGGGTGATGGCGTCTCCGCTGCAGCCCGCGTTGTTGGAGCAGACGGAGCGGAAGCGCTCGTCTAGCATTCCCGTGACCAGCGCGGTCTTTCCGAGACGGGAGTGACCGATCACCGCGCCCTGCTTCGGGTCAAGCTTTTCGCAGGTCATGGCGTAGTCCATCAGTCTCATGTTTGCCCACGCCCACATTTGGATCTTTCCGGGGTCGTAGGGTCCGCGGTTCTCGGCGCCGTCGGGGTAGACGCAGGCGGCAAGACCCGTGGAAAAATCTCCGTCGTCGGAGGTTACGTCCAGATAGTTGAGGTGAAGCACGGCAAAGCCGCGGTCAATGATCTCCTCCACGGGCAGATACATATTGGGCTCGCCCCTGTGGAAGTTATTCAGAACGAAAAAGGGAACGGGCTTGTCAGCGGTAATGGGGAGGCTGACGGTAAAGGTGAAATCAAAGGGCTTTCCGCATACCACCGTATGGGCGGTGACGGGAAAATGAATGCCGAGTCCCGCGCAGAATTTCGTGGTTACCTCTCCCTCCTCAAAGGAAAGGGACTCGGGAGCGGGAATGGGATAGCCGTACTCCTTCTCGCACATGATGCGTACCAGCTCTTCTCTGGTTTTTGCCCAGTTTTCCTTGGTGATCTTGGGCAGAGGGGGGACGACTCGCTTGGTCAGATTTTTTTCAAGAATCATATTGTTGTTCCTCTTTCCTTAAATTTTCTCAAAGCTTTTGACCGTCACGCTTACCTCCTGCTTCGGCAGGTAGGTAAATTCGGCGATCTCCTTTTCGGGATAGGGGTTTTTAAATCGGGTGGTGTAGTAGGTCTTTTGATCGATGACCGAGGGGATCGTGGAGTAGGAGATCTCGTAAAGCGCCGACTCGCAAAGGGTGTCGGGGTCAAATTCGGTGTCGTCCTCTCCATAGACGCAGGACAGGGAGGAGGAGGAAATATTCTCGCCGTAGATCACGTCGAAGAAGACCTCCTCGCCGTCGGTATAGCGCAGACGGTATTGCCCCAGATGATAGACCTCGGGATCGATGAAGATGCCGCAATGGAAGGGGCGGTAGGGGATCCGATGCTCGGCGGTATGCGTGACCGTGATATACTCTCCCGCCTTGCCGTTGCCGTATTTTCGATGAAAGCATTCGCGGAAGGTGGCAAGCTCAAGCCTTGGGCGGTCGGGATCGTCGTAGGTGTGGGACCAAAGAGCGTAGGCTCCGAACACCAGATCAAAATACTGAGCGTTTCTCTGCATATACACGGGATCGCTTGAGCCCCAGTTGGAGGGAGCTCCGCCGTTCATACCCAATTCACGACGGCGTCTCCATTCCTTCACAAGTCTGGCGCACATATTTCCGTACAGGGCGGTATAGCCGTGCGTATGGTAAATGTAGTCGTACTGAATACCGAAGGAGTAGTACCAATGGAGCATGAGAATGTCCCGTGGCAGCTTGGATTGGCAGTAGAAGAGAACGGGGTGAGGCTCTAACTCAGTGCCGTCCCGTCGAATATATCTGCCGCCCGCGCCGCCGTAACGCCGTCCGTTTTCCGTGATGACGGGAAGAAGCTTTTCTCCCCACATCATCGTGCGGACTCCCCGCTCTGCCAGCCAATCGTGGATGACGGTGATATCCTTGACGTAGACCTCGTCGGGGAGCAGTCCCTTGCAACGGTCGCAGACACAGGCGGTATAAAGCTCGTCGTGTCCAATGTTGACGATCTTGGGATTAAAAACCAGAAGGATCTCCTCAAGAACGTCAAACACGACTCCATAGGTGTCTGGGTGATTCGGACAGTAGGTGTCGGGGTAGGGATCCTCCTTGCGCTCGGCAAGCTCGGGATACGCCATGCAGATATAGTCCGAGTGAGAAAGGGTGGGTACCTCGGGATAGACCTCCAGTCCCCGCTCGCGGGCGTAGGCGACGAGCGCGCGGACCTCGTCCTGCGTAAGAATGTCGCCCTCGGCATTTTCGGTGTGGATCGAGTTTTTGGACCAGCCGTAGCCGTTCTGGATCTCCTCGGTCCTGCCCGAATATCGGTGGGTCTCTTCGGCAAAGCCGCGCCAGACCTCGTTGATCCTCGGATGCCGCTTGTATTCCATGGCACCGCCGATCTCCAGGGAAAGGGCGTTATATTTGTAATAGACCAGCGTATCTACCATGCGGTAGAAGTCCTCAAAGCCCTTTCGGGAGGGCAGATTGACGCGGTAACCGCGGAAGGCGCAGTCGGGCGCGTCGTAGATACGACCCGTGTGAATCCCCTCGTGGTTTGCCATTTGACAAAGGGTGACGGCGGCGTAAATGCGGGCGCGCTCGGTGATCCCGAAAAGGCGGATTTCGCCTTCGGTGATCTCCATGGCGTAGCCCTCCTCGCGGGTGGGCGCGTCATAAAAATCGGGGAGAACGGGGTGTACCCGAATGACGGAAATTCCGTCGGGCTCTCCGTATTCGGCGATCAGATCCTGCAGAAGCGATGCGGAATAGCCATCGGCTCCCACGACCTTGCAACGGGAGGACAGAGCGCGTTTTTTTCCCTTTTTGTAATACAGAGGATCGAAAAACATAAGAAAACTCCTCCGATCAGCCGTCCTTTTCCATCTTTTTCTTCATAATGTCAATGTAGATATTCCAGTCGATTCTGCCAAGATAATGTTGACCGAACCGCATATGGAAATAAAGGTTGTCGTCGCCGAAGCGGTCGCCGATCTCGGGCAGACGGTCGGCGTGGGGGAATTTACCCGCGCCCAGCTTTTCCCATACGGGGGCGGCTGCCGTGATGGCAAGGTATTGAGAATGGGGGTCTGCCCAAACGTCCATCTGCGCCGCGCCTACGATGAGAACGCGGGGGGCGATGGTTGCCAGAAGCATATGCTGGTCAAAGGGCAGGGTGTCGTGCTTCTTGGAATATTTCTTATAGTTGGGGCAGAACCAGCGGTGGGCGGACAGAATGTGATAAATCTGCTCGCCGCTCTTTTTTCGGGTGATGGCGTCTCCGCTGCAGCCCGAATCGTTGGAAACGACGTAGCGGAAGCGCTCGTCCAGCATTCCCGTGACCAGCGCGGTCTTTCCGAGACGGGAGTGACCGATCACCGCTCCGTTCTTATGGTCAAGGGCGGGGCACTGCATGGCGTAATCCATGACTCTCATGCTTCCCCAAGCCCACATTTGAATTTTTCCGGGGGAATCGGGGGCGCGGTTGATTCCGTCGCCGTCGGGATAAAGACAGCCTGCCAGCCCGTTGGAAAAATCGTCGTCGTCGGTGGTGATATCCTTGTAGTGTACGCGAAGCACCGCCACGCCCTGTTGCACGATCTCCTCAATGGGACAGAAGCGGGTAGGCTCCCCTGCGTCAAAGTCGTTGTGAACGAAGAAGGGGTAGGGCGCCTTTCCCGTGGTGGGAAGGATCACGTGGAAGGGGAAAGAGAACTCCTTGCCCGCTACCTTGGTATGAGCGGTAACGGTATAGCGGATTCCGTAGCCCGAGGCGAAATCGTCGTCCATAATGGGACCCTCCTCAAAGGTGAGGGCTTCGGGGGCGGGAACGGGCATTCCGTATTCCTCCCGACAAAGAAGCTCCTTATATTTTTCGCGGAGCGTTGCCCACTCCTCCTTGGTTTTGAAATCGGGGATCATGGGGACCTTACGAGCGTCTAACATTTTTTCAAGAATCATAGGAAGCCTCCTTGCTCGGACGTATAATTTTTCGGGCATCCGATGAGGTTAGTATAACAAAAAGAAAAAGGAAAGTCAATAGTTTGGGACAAAAAGAAAAGGAAGAAGAAGGAAATAAATAATCACCGCCTCGGGGTGTAATTGATCCTTGAAATTATCCATAATAAATAGTAAAAAAAGAAATTCGGGGGAGAGGCACACATGGAGGAAAAATACGTAAGGAGAATTTACGCGGCGGCGCTTTTTTTGCTGGGAGCATGGGTCCTTTCCCGTCTGTCTGCCATCCTTTCGGTGCTGGGAGCGGCGGCAGATGCCTTTTTCCCGATCCTTCTCGGTCTGGCTTTTGCCTTTTTGCTCAATCTTCCTTTGCGATTTTTCGAAAGGCTTTGGGAGCGGCTTCCCACGAAGCGGTGGAAAAGGGGAAGGCGGGGCGTTTGCTTGGCGTTGACCCTTTCGCTGACCGTGGGGCTTTTCCTTTTGTTGCTCTTTCTCATTCTCCCAAGGCTTATAGAGGCGGTATCGGAGCTTTTGGGGGCGATCCCTCAAGGGATCGATCGGCTGTGGAGCCTTGCCGAGAGGTGGTCGATCCCCCTGCCCGTTGAAAAGCCGAACGCCACGGAGTGGAGAGAAATGTTCGTGACCTTTTTGGAGCGATACGGCGACCGCTTGGCGGCTGGCTCGCTTCAGGCCGTTCTGAATGCCATGGGAGGGATCTTCGATTTGGTGGTGGCAATCGCTCTTGCTCTTTATATTCTGGCACAAAAGGAGCGGCTGGGGAAGCAGAGCGGTCGATTTTTGCGGGCGGCGGTCTCTCCGAGACTGGCAAAAAAGATAGAGAGAGGGACCTCTCTCGCCTCAAGGACCTTTTCTCATTTCTTCGCGGGGCAGATTTTGGAGGCGTGTATTCTGGGCGGTCTTTGCTTTTTGGGAACCTGGATCATGGGAATGCCCTTTGCGCCCCTGATCTCGGTGATCGTGGGGGTGACGGCGCTGATTCCGATCTTCGGGGCGTTTGTGGGCGGAGCGATCGGAGGGCTTCTCGTTCTGTCGGTGAGTCCCATTCGCGCGCTTTGGTTCGTGATCTTTCTGATCGTTCTTCAGCAGCTGGAGGACAGTCTGATCTATCCCCGCGTCATGGGGCGCTCGGTGGGACTTCCCGGGGTATGGGTGCTTTCCGCCGTCATCGTGGGAAGCTCCTTGGGGCTTGGCTGGATCTTCGTCAGCGTGCCTGCCGCATCTGTAATCTATACTCTTCTGCGGGAATTTGTCCAAGCGCGGGAGAGGCGGGAGGAATGACGGCGGCAGGCGCGTAAAGAGGATTCCCGTTTTCCCTTCCTTTATAATTTTGTTGAAATATCTTGACACGGGAGAAAGAATCGTGTATAATGATTCTAAGCCAACCTTTTGGAAGAAATTCAAAGGAAGAAAGACGGGAATATAACTATGAAAATGAAGAAATTGCTTTTGATCCTGGGCGTGATGCTCATGGGTGTTTGCCTGCTTTGCTCTTGCGGAAGCGAGGAAACGAGCATGGACGAAAACGGATTTCAATATACGGAGCTGAAGGACGGAACCTATTCTGTGTCGCTGGAAAACTGCACCATGGAAGAGGCTTTGGTTCCTGCCTCCTACAACGGTCAGAAGGTTACTGCCATCGACGGTATGTGCATCAATACGAGCATTGTGTCGGTCAAGATTCCCAACACCGTGACCAAGATCGGCGACCGCGCGTTCTATTATTGCACCTCCCTCAAGGAGATTTCCATTCCCAATAGCGTAAAGAGCATTGGAGAGGAAGCGTTTTTCGGTTGCGTTTCTCTGACCTCTGTCAGGATTCCGAACAAGGTAGAAAGCATTTCCAATCGGGCGTTCAGCGGCTGCGCTTCCTTGACGCAGGTAACGATTCCCGACGGTGTGGCAGTGATCGGTCAAGAGGCCTTCCGTTCTTGCACCTCCTTGGAGAAGGTTACCTTGGGTAAGAACGTAAAGGATATTCAGAACGGCGCCTTCAGAGGATGCGTCTCCCTGACCACCTTTGTGACGCCCGAGGGTATCAACACCGTAGAAAAGGAAGCGTTTAAGGATTGCGAGTCCTTGACGACGGTGATTCTGAGCGAGGGTCTGACCTCCATCGGAAAGAATGCGTTTGAGGGTTGCGATGCTCTGACGCAGGCAGTCGTTCCCAGCACTCTGAAGAAGATTGGAGAAGACATCTTCGAGGATTGCGATTCCCTGTACGCGGTATATTACGCGGGAGATCAGGGCGCGTGGAGCAGAATTGAGACGAACGAGGAGAACGAGGATCTGACGGACGCGATTTGCTATTATTCCGAGGGCAATCCCGGTCAGGGCGGATTCTTCTGGCACTACGTTGACAACAAGCCTGTCGTTTGGTAACATAAAATTAAAAATGAACGAGGTCCCGCTCTTGCGAAAGAGCGGGACCCTTTTGTATATTTCCGCCTGCCATGGCGGCGATCCTTTAAATAGTTCCGGGATTTTTGCGGTAGGAAGATGGTTTTTTGTCTTGACAATTTCAAATTTTGTGATATAATATGATAGTGATTCTCAATTTGGAGGGTGAAATGGCAGGATATAAAACCGAACAGAAGAAGATGCTTTTGGCGTATCTTCAAGCCAACGGAACGTCGGCGTACGGAATTGAAGAGCTGGCGGAGGGCATGAGGAGGTCGTACGGCGAGCTTTCTCCCGCGGTCAGCACGGTCTACCGTCTGATCGATCGATTGGTTAAGGAGGGAACCGTAAAGCGGTTTCCCAAGGAACGGGGCAGGGGCTTCGTTTACCAGATCGTGGCGGGACGCGCCTGCCGCTCTCATCTGCATCTGCGGTGTGTGTCCTGCGGACGGTTGCTTCATCTGGACGGAGCCGTGTCCGAGGAGATCTCGGAGAAGCTTTTGTCGGCTTGCGGGTTTTCACTGAGAGAGGATGAAACGGTTCTTTCGGGCGTTTGCGGGATATGTCGGGAGGAAAAAGCGGTATGATGAAGCGAATGATATGCGGGCTTCTCGTCTGCCTTTTATTGGTTCTTCCCTTATGCGGCTGCGGCGATAGGGAGGAGGCACGGATCAAGGTGGTTTGTACCGTGTTTCCCCTTTACGATTGGGTAAGAAACGTCGTTGGTGATACGGAGGGGGTAGAGATTCTTTGGTTGGCGGACAACGGAAGCGATCTGCACAGCTTTCAGCCGTCGGCATCGGATATGATTGAGCTTGCCACGGCGGACCTTGCGGTCTACGTGGGCGGCGTGTCGGACGCGTGGGTCGGTGACAGCTTGAAAAACGGAAAGGTGAACAGCGGGATGCCCCTTTCGAAGGAGGAGGGGATCCTTCTTCGTCCCGTTTCGGCAGAGTCGGGACATACGGATGAGGACGGACATACCCACGAGACGGACGAGCATCTGTGGCTTTCCCTTGAAAACGCCATTCTCTGCGTGGAGCGGATCGCCCTGCGTCTTGGCGAGCTGGACGCGGCGTATGCCGAGGAATACCGCGCCAACGCGGAGGAATATACGGCGAAGCTTCGCGGCTTGGCTTCCTCCTTTGGAGAGCGGATTGCGGGTGTGGAGCAGCCCCGTGTTTTGTTTGCCGATCGGTTCCCCTTTGTGTATCTGATCGAGGAGTACGGTATCGAATACCGCGCGGCATTCAGCGGCTGCACCACCGACGTGGACGCGGATTTCTCTACGGTGATCGAGCTGGCAAATACCGTTGACCGATGGGGGCTTCGGTACGTGCTGGTGACCGAGAGCTCGGATCTTTCTCTTGCGGAGGGTGTGATCCGCGCCACGGAGGGAAAGGATCAGACCGTGCTTCGCATGGATTCCATGCAGGCGGTACGGGCAGAGGAGGCAGAGAGCGGTGTGACCTATCTTTCGGTGATGGAGGAGAATCTTTCCACTCTTTTGCTTGCCTTGGGATTGGATTTGAATGATTGAGGAGATTTTGCATGGCGCAGATAGAATGTAAGGACGTGAGCCTTGGCTATGACGGAAGGATCATTTGCCGTGGCTTGAATTTTACGGTGAATCGGGGAGATTTTCTCTGCATCGTAGGAAACAACGGGTCGGGAAAAAGCACGTTGATGAAGGTGCTTTTGAAATTGAAGCCCGCCGACAGAGGAGCGGTCTTCTTCGGAGACGGCGTTTGCTCTCACGATATGGGCTATCTTCCTCAGGCGCGGGAGGGACGCGGAGATTTTCCCGCTTCGGTGCGGGAGGTGGTACTCTCGGGCTGTACGGGAGATTCCTCCTTTCGGTTTTTCCCCTCTCGGGAAGCCCGCCGAAGGGCTGAAAAAAACATGGAGCGGCTGGGAGTCTCCTCTCTGGCGGGCAAATCCTTTTCAAAGCTGTCGGGCGGACAGCAGCAGAGAGTTCTTCTGGCAAGAGCCTTGTGCGCCGCCGAGCGGCTGCTTTTGCTGGACGAGCCTACCTCGGGGCTGGATCCGCAGGGAACCGAGGAGCTATACGAGACGATTCAGCGGCTGAATCGGGAGGGGATCACGGTGATCATGATTACCC
This sequence comes from Eubacteriales bacterium, assembly GCA_045656325.1. Lineage (GTDB taxonomy): Bacteria > Bacillota > Clostridia > Oscillospirales > CAG-272 > HGM12713. Next base: position 5,584 of record JAZOQX010000131.1, on the reverse strand, counting down.
ACGATCTGCCCGCGGTCGCCCGCTACGCCACGTCGGTCCTGTCGATGGGGGAGGAGCCTGTATTCTATTCCTCGGCTCGCGAATATTTGGAAAGCGCCTCCTTGACGGGCGGAAAGGAGGAGAGACATGAGTGAGCTTTTGCGGTATTTTGAGTATTCCTTCGTGTGGTATGCGTTGATCGTGGGGATTCTTGTATCTCTGTGTTCCGCGCTTTTCGGTGTGGTGCTGGTCTTGAAGCGGTTTTCCTTTATCGGAGACGGACTTTCCCACGTTGCCTTTGGCGCTTTGGCGGTGTCTGCCGTGGCGGGGCTGACCAATGAGGTATGGATCGTCATGCCCATTACCGTTCTTTCGGCGATTCTCATTCTCAAGACGGGGCAGCATACGAGGCTCAAGGGAGACGCGGTCATTGCCATGGTGTCGGTGGGGGCGCTTGCCGTGGGCTATTTGCTTCTCGATCGCTTTTCTGCCTCTGCCAACGTGGCGGGAGACGTATGCGGCAGTCTTTTCGGATCCTTTTCGATCCTGACCCTGACCGAGGTCGATCTATGGGTGTCTCTCGTTATGTCGGCGCTGGTGGTGGGGCTGTTTATTTTCTGCTACCACCGTATTTTCAGCGTGACCTTTGACGAGGATTTCGCCCGCGCGGCGGGGGTTCGGGTGTCGCTTTACAATCTGCTGATCGCTACCGTGACGGCGGTGATCATTGTTTTGGCGATGAATCTGGTTGGCTCGCTTTTGGTGTCCGCGCTGATTATATTTCCCGCACTTTGCTCCATGCGTCTATGCGCCAGCTTCCGCGGGGTCGTGATCTCGGCGGGGATTCTTTCGGTGGTTTGTTCGGCGGTGGGGATTCTCGTGTCCCTGCTCGCGTCTACCCCCGTGGGTCCCACCATCGTCGCCGCCGATCTTGTGGCGTTTTGGGTGTGCTCCATCGTCGGTCGGGTGAGAAAGTAAATTGTATACGAAAAAAAGGAACCGTTCCGAGGAACGGTTCCCTTTTTTATCTGAATTACTTGTTTCTCTGCAGCTTGACGGTGATCTCGGTTCCGTCCAGATCGATCTTGCCCGTGTATTCTACGCTTGCGGGCGCTTCGATGGTTGCCAACAGGTCACGGCAGAGCGAATCCTTCTTTTCCTCAAGAATGCTGTTGATCAGCTCGGAGTCTGTCTCGAAGGAAAGGAAGATGCGGTCGCTGACGTCAAAGCCTGCCATCTTACGGAATACCTGACACTGACGAACGATGTCACGCAGGATTCCCGCTCTCTGAAGCTCCTCGGAAATGGTGGTATCCAAGGCCACGAAGGAGTCGTTATTCTTGTAGATGGCGATATGCTCCTTTGCCTGAGAGTTGATCGTAAATACGTCGGGCTGAACCTCAAGGTCGAGGATCTTGATATTCTCGCCGTTTCTTACGGTATCGGACAGCATCTGCTGAGACGCGGCATCCAGCTCGGCAAGCGCCGCCTTCACGTCGTTTGCGCGGTTCTTCAGCACCCGTCCCGCAACCTTGAAGTTGACGGTCAGGAAGCTTGCCTCCAGATCGGAGGTGTCCGCAAGCTCACGGATCTCGCCTACGTTCAGCTCGGAAAGAATAATGGAGCCGAAGGTGGCGATGGCGGAGTGATTTGCCTCGTTTGCGCTGACGTAAATGGAGGGCAGAGGCTGACGGATCTTGATCTGCTTCTCGTTTCTCAGCTTAAGACCGAGGGAGATAATCTCTCTTGCCTGCTCTACGTCGGAGAGGATCCGATCATCCGAGATGCTCAGCGCGGGAGCGACGGTGGGATAGTCGGTCAGGAATACCGACAGAGCGTCCTCGTCGGAATAGCGCTTGATGAATCTCTGCCATACGGTTTCGGTGATAAAGGGAACGATGGGCGCCATGATGCCCGTAATGGACTTGATGGCGTAGAAGAGAACCGCGTACGCGTTCTGCTTATCGGTGTCCACCGCCGAGCTCCAGAAGCGGGCGCGGTTGACACGGATATAGAAGTTGGAAATGTCGTTGACAAACGCTTCAAAGCCGATGACCACGTCACGGGTGGAGTAGTCCGCCATATACTTGGAGGCTTCCTCGATGAAGCGGTTGGTTCGGATCACCAGCCAACGGTCGATGGGAGCGAGTGTGGACACGTCCAGCTTCGCAAGATCCACCTTGGTTCCGTCGATATCGGCGTAGGTGGAGAAGAAGGTCAGAAGGTTCCAGAACGCGAGAAGCTTTCTCTTTGCCTCGTCGCCGAGGTTGAAGCCGAAGCGAACGTCGGTGGAGGTGGAGGAGGAAGCGAAAATATAGCGGGAGGCATCGGCGCCGATGATGTCGGCTGCCTCGTCAAAGCGGATCATAAAGCCCGTCTTGGAGAAGCGGCTTCCGTCCACGGAAACGACCATTCCGTGGGTGCTGACGCGCTCGTAGGGAGGCTCGTCAACCAGTACGGTGGACATGAAGAGCATGGAGTAGAACCAAAGGCGGATCTGTTCCTTCATTTCCAGCACGTGCTCCGCAGGGAAATACTGCTTCCAGTAGTCCTTATCGGTGAGATACTTCAGAGTGGAGAAGGGAACGATGCCAGCGTCCAGCCAAACGTCGCCGACCTGCGTGACGCGCTCGACTGCCTCGCCGCACTTGGGGCACTTGATCTTTGCGGCATCGATCCAAGGACGGTGGAGATGAGGAATGGCATCTACCTTGGACTTGTCCACAGCCAGCTCGTAAAGCTCGTCCTTAGAGCCGACGACCGTCAGCTCACCGCAGGAGCAGAGATAGAAGGGCAGGGGCAGACCGTAGAAGCGCTTACGGGAAATGTTCCAGTCGGACATATTTTCCAGCCAGTCCATCATTCTCTTGCCCTGATAGGGAGGCTCCCAGCGAACCTTCTGCGCGTTGGCGATCAGGCGGGGACGAAGCTCGTCCACGGCGATTGCCCACTCCTTGCCGAGACGGAAGATAATCTCCTTCTTGCATCTCCAGCAAACGGGGTAGCTGTGCTTATACTTGTGGGTATAGAAGAGCTTTCCTCTTTCCTTCAGCTCATCGAACACGAGCTGGCGGCAATCCTGCGCGTCCAAACCCGACAGGAAGCTGAAGCCCTGATAGAAAATACCGTACTCGTCTACGGGAATGATCTTAGGCAGACCGATGCTTTCGCCCAGCGCGAAGTCCTCCGCGCCGCATCCGGGGGCGATATGAACCACGCCGCATCCCTCGTCGTCGGCGACCTCGTCCCAAAGGACGATCTTGTGAGCAAATTTCTGTTCCTCCATCTCGGGGAAGCAGGTTTCGTACTCCAAGCCCGCAAGGTCGTTACCCGACATGGTAGCCAAAAGCTCCACGCCCTCCTTGCCCTCGAACTTCTGCTTGTAGTAGTTGAGGGAGGTCACGTAGTTATGCTCCTCGCCCGCTACGTGCAGACGGACGTAGGTCATTTCGGGATTAACCGCCAGCGCCACGTTTGCGGACAGCGTCCAAGGAGTGGTGGTCCATACCAAAATATAGTCGTTGGTATTCAAAATGGGGAGCTTGAAGAAGACTGCCTCGTGCTCGATCTCCTTGTAGGAGCCCGTCATTTCGTGCTCGGAAAGAGAGGTTCCGCAGCGGGAGCACCAAGGCATGGGCTTATAGACCTGACGGATCCAGCCTCCCTCGTGGCACTTTTTGAGGAAGGTCCAGATGCCCTGAATATTTTCGTCGGTGTAAGTATAGTAGGAGTTATCCCAATCCATCCACTGACCGAGGCGCTTGGACTGCTCGGTGATGACACCCGAAAACTTTTTCACGCGCTCAATGCACTTGTCGGTGAACTTGTCAAGACCGTATTCCTCAATGTCGTGTTTGGTCTTGAAGCCCAGCTCCTTTTCGACCTCGACCTCGACCCACAGGCCCTGAGAGTCAAAGCCGTTGCGGTAGTGGCTGTCGCACCCCTTCATGGCGTGATATTTGAGATAGGTATCCTTCAGGGTTCTTCCCCAGGTGTGGTGAACACCCATGGGGTTGTTGGCGGTAATGGGACCGTCGATGAAGCGATACTTGGGACCGTTTGCATTCTTTGCTTTCAGCTTCTTAAAGCACTCGTTTTCCTCCCAAAAGGCGAGGATCTCTTTTTCGTTTTCCACAAAGGAATACTTTGTGTCAAATTTTTCCTGCATACTGTATTTCCTTTCGTTGTATAGAAAAAATAATTCTTCCAGTTTACATACATAGTTCATTATAGCACAGTCCAAAAAAATTGTCAAGTTTTTTGTTGTGATTGAATAAAATAAAAAAATGTGATATAATTATGGAAAAACGTGATACAAATTTCGAAAAAATACGACATATAGGATAGGGACCAAAAATAAAACGCAAAGGAGCGCTATCATGACCAAAGAAGAAGAAAAACAGATTGGAGAGGGCCTGGCTGACGGAGAGATCGTGGAGCTGTATTGGGAGCGAAGCGAGCGAGCCATTCAGGAAACCTCCAAGAAATACGGTCGCTATCTGCACACGATTGCCTATAATATTTTACATGACCGACTGGATTGCGAGGAGTGCGTCAACGACACCTATCTCGGCGTATGGAATCGCATCCCTCCCGCAAGACCGAACGCGTTTCGAGTGTTTCTTTCCAGAATTGCCAGAAACATTTCCATTGACCGCTTTCGTAAAAATCACGCCGCCCGTCGGATCCCATCCGAGATGACGGTGGCGTTGGACGAGCTGGAGGAATGCGTGGCGGATCCCGCCACCCCCGAGAGCGAGTACGCCATCGGCGCTATGATCCGTGTTCTCAACGAATTTTTGCGGGGCTTGGATGCCAAGGATGAATTTATTTTCATTTGTCGGTATTACTATGCCGATAGCGTCAACCGTATTGCCGAGCTGCTGGAGGTAAATCGAACCACGGTTTACCGAGCCCTCGGAGAGATGCGGCAGAATCTGAAAATCGCTCTGGAAAAGGAGGGTTGGAAGTATGAATAAGGACCCGAAAAGGCTTCGGAAGGACGAAGCCAAGCTGGATATGCTGGACGGTATCGACGAGGAGATCGTCGAACGCAATACGGAAAAGAGAATTTCCTTGATGACGCTGCGAAAGAGAAAAAAGCGGAAGAGAATCGCCATTCCCGTACTGGCGGGCGCGGCAAGCTTTCTCCTACTCTTTTCCGCCATCGTGCTTTTGTTTCCCAAGGGCGGGGAAAAGCAGGTCCCCATCTATCAGGGCATGACCGTTTCCGCCGAGTATACGGGGGGCGCGTCTGCCGAGGCAAATCCGAACAACGCTCGCGGAGCGATCTATCTGAGCCGAGAGGCGAACGCGGGCGAAGCGATTTCGATCCTGCGCGCGGGAAGCTTTACGCTGTCCAACGACGTAGACAGCGGTGCTCAGAGCGGACTGCCCGAGGGCGGTGAAGGTGATTCCGACCCGTTGACCGATCTTGAAAGTGAGAGCGATTCGGAAACCGAGAGCGAGACCGAAACGGAAACCGAGCCTCCGTTCCAAGACGTGGGCGCGGCATCGGAGCTGTATTACGCGAAGCCCAATCAGGTGATCTATATTACCGTTCATTTCAGCAACCCCGACAATTTTGAGATCATGTCCTTTACGT
>JAZOQX010000130.1:0-36101 GCA_045656325.1 Eubacteriales bacterium | reverse complement strand
AAGGAAATGACCGAGGGCACCGTTGCCGTTCGATCCCGCAAGAAGGGCGATCTGGGCGCGATGGCGGCAGACGAGTTCGTTGCCTTTGCCAAGGAGCAGGCGGATTCCCGTTCGCTGGATAACTGAGAGGTGCTCGGCAATGAAGAAGAGAAACGTGGCGGCTGTGGTCATTCTGACGATCATTACCTTTGGAATTTACGGCATCTACTGGGGTTACGTAACCGCCCGCGATCTGCAAAAGGAAAGTGGGGAGGAAAAGATTCCCCTAACGGCGCTTTTGGTTCTTCTCATTCTTTCTTCAAACGCGGGAGGCGCGCTTCTCGGATATGACTGTCATCATACCTTGAACGTGCTTCAAGCCAGAAACGGCAAGCCCCAATCCTACGACTTGACCCTTTGGCTGATTCTCGGTGGAATCATTCCCGTGGTCACTATGGCGTTCATTCAGAATGAGGTCAATAAGCTCTGAAAGAGTGCGTGCTCTTGCTTTTTGAAAAATTTGAAGAGACTTCATGCAAAACAAAAGCGGCTTCCTCGATTTAAAAGAGGGAGCCGTTTTTTTCGTGCAATGTTACAAAATATTCAAATGCCGAAAAGGAGGTGGCGAAAAAAGCGGCTGCGGAGAACGAATTGTGATGAATTTTATAATAAAAACAATAGAAATCGTTATAAAGTGTAATCAATACACATTTATCTTGTGTCTTTTTATTGAACTCGCGTTTTGCGTTGCTTGGGAGATAAAGGGAGGTGCTTCGGGTGAATTTGGGCGAAAAAAGGGGATTTTTTGCAAAAAACAATGCATTTTTAAACGGACAAGCTCGCATTTTATGGTGAAGATGCACAATTTTTTGAAAAAATAAGAGTCGGAGCGCGGATTTCTCTCGCGGTTTCTTCCTCAAACCTATTGACGGGGCTTCAAAAAAGAGGTATAATATTAGCATATATTATTTATGTAGTATTTTGACACATAAAAATCCAAGAAGAGTAGGAGAACATTCCATGAAACGATTGCTGCTGAAACGTATTCTTCCGTTTGTGATGGCGATAATCATGCTGGCTTCTATCTGTCTGCCTGTGGGTGCCTTTTCGGTAGGCTCCTCCGCAGTCGATGAGGACGGAACACCCTATTATACCGTCGAATTTAAGGACGGAGTCCTTCGGGTGAAGCTGAATCCCCAGCGGGTATACGACCTGTTGGCTGACGGGGATCTTACGAGGGAGGAATTGGAGAACTTCGTCCCCGCGGACGTGCTGGCTGCCTTAGAGGGCGGAGTGTCCACGGACGCGCTTTTGAGTCTTGCCTCGGAGTATTTGACGGTGGAGGAGCTTCAAGAGCTGGCGGGGATGCTTCCCGACGAGCTTTTGAGCAAGTATTTCCTGAATCCCGAATTTGTGGAGAAGGTGATCACGCTGGACGAGGTTCTGGCGGTGATGGACTTTGACGCGCTCCTGGCGGGCGTGGAGGATCAGGAGAAGTTTGACCGTGAGCTGAACGAGCTGCTGGCTCCCGTGTTGGGCGATCTTTTGACCGAAAGCGTACAGAAGAAGCTTTTGGAGGATCCTACCTTTATGGAGGCCGTGCTGGCGGACGCCATTGACCGTCTCCTTGCGGAGCACGAGACGGAGGTCATGGCGGTTCTTCCCGACCTTGTGACCGATCGCGTTGTAAATTCGATCCTGTCCAACGAGAATTACAAGAACGCTCTTGTGAACGCGGTAGGCGACGAGATCAAGACCAAGGTTATGGCGAGCGGCGATCTTCGTACCAAGCTGACGAATTATTTGGCTACCTTCATTCCCGAGGAGGGCAAGGAGATTGCGGAAGACAATCCCCTGAAGAAGCTGCTTGAGAACGAGGAGATTCTTGCTCAGGTTCAGGCGCATCCCGAATGGCTTATGACCCATGAGACGGTGGAGTACATATTTACCCATCGCAAGGACGTTCTGACCAACGATAAGCTGATCGAGATTTTTGGCGAGGACGCGATCCGCGAGCTGGTGGTGAAGAATGATTACGCGGTCGTCAAGGAGCTGATGAAGGCGGAGGGTTTGGTCGACGGCTTGGTTGAGGATTCCGAGTTTTACACGGTCGCTTCCAAGGTTATCACCGGTGAAATCGTCGACAAGCTGGTGGCAAGCGAAGGCTTCAGCGTGACCAACTATATGACGAACAGCCGACTGGCAGAGCTTCTTGCCGGCAAGACGCTGGTTCTTACCAACGCGGTGAAGTCCGACGTTACACCGAGTAAGATTCAGGGCTTTTTGGGAGGCTATACGGCGATCACCGCGGAGGCGTTGATCGATAACGGACATCTGGATTTCAGCAAGATCAATATTTCCTCCTTGAATCTGAACGTAACCACGATCTACAACGATATGACCGCGAACGAGAAGAGCGCGGTTGCTACCGCTTACGGGATCAACGAGGAATATTTCGAGAACAAATTCGAGGAGTTGACCCCCGAACAGCAGCAGGCTGTGATCGACAACGGATGGGATACGCTTGACGAGTGGCTTGGAAACGGATTGATCACCATAGAAGAGGTTGCTCGGGACAAGAATATCACGCCTCAGACCTTGTTTGAAAAATATCTGATAGATGTGGAGGCGATGCTCGACAAGTACCCCGATTCGATTACGAGGGAGCAGCTTCTTGCGAACAAGGACGCGCTGAAGATCTCGGATATTTTGAATTTCTCCGATTACGGGATTCAACTGACCGACATTCTTAACGCGGATCTGGTGGACGTGAGCCGAGTGCTTTCCGATAGCAATATCACCGTCTCGAATCTCGGCTTGAACGGAAACGAGCTGGCGGCAATGGCAAAGGATGCTTTGGAGATCGACGGAGTGAAGGAGCTTTTGCAGGCATCCTTCCTTGAGGAGGTCAAAAAGGGATCCGAGGAGGGAATTGACCCCATCGATCTCTTTGCTCACGTGGACCTGACCATCGTCGCAACCAGCGAAGAAGTGGATCTGTCTGCTTTGATTCACGAGCTGGTGGATCCCAAGGACACCGATTCTGCGGAGATGGCAGCGATCAAGAAGGAAAGAATTCGCAACCTGTCTGCTTTGGTAAACCTTACCGCTTCGGATTATCAGGAGATATTCGAGGAAATGGAATATAAGGAAATCGTTGATATTCTGACTCCTCACACCTCCGAAATTATTGAAAAGACGGGCATTGACCCCTTCCTTGAGTGCTTTGGCGCCATTGAACTGATTGACGTTCTGTTCGCTACCCCCGAAAAATCGGGTATGATGGTGCTGATCTCCGACGGTACGCTGTCCTTTGATCAGATCGCCATAGCAATCGGCGGCGTGGAAAAGCCCAATGCTACCGAAAAAGAAAAGAAGAGCGCGGGACTTTCGATTCTGGCAAACAAGATGGACAAGGGGCTTGTGATCAAGAAGCTGGGCGATCTTCTGATGGAATACGTCACCTTCGGTCAGATCAACGAATTGGCAGGCGGTTACGAAGAAATCCTTGAGTGGTATACCACCGAGGAGCTGACCGCCATCGTTCGCAAGATCGGTTACAAAAAACTGTTTGCTCTGGCGAAGGATAGCGGTCTTCTGACCTCTCCCGCGGCGAAGGATCTGGCAAAGACCATTCTTACCGACGTGATCGCGGATAAGGCAAAGTTGAAGAGCCTTGCTGCGGATATCAAGCAGATTTTGCTGCAGATCGTGGTTGAGGAGGTTGGAACCGTTCAGATTAACGACGCCGTGGTCTTTAAGAACGGTGTCATGGACGTAGAGGCGGCGGTCCGCGCCGTGCTGCTTTCCATCCCCGACGTGGAAACCTTCTGCGAGATGGAGGCGGGAGACGTTATCGTGGGCATGGTTTTACATACTACGTTCCACAACTACGGCGATCTGAAGCTTGGTTTTGAGATCTGCTTTGACGGAGACTTTTCCGACCTGCAGAGATTGGCGGAGAGCCAGAAGGATCTTTTCCATCTGGAGGTGGGCGAGGATGACCTCGATCTGCACGTTAGCTCCGTGCTTCCCGCGAAGGTCATGACGCTTTACGCAAGGGTGTTGGAATCCGACCGTCTGCCCGTTTTCTTGAAGGGCAAGCTTTTGGAGCTGCCCGCCATGACGCTGCCCCAAGCGGCAGAGATGCTGGATACCTTCAGCGACGAGGAGCTTGCGGCTCTTGCGGACGCTGTGAATGAAAAGCTGGATGCCGTTCTCAACAAGGCGGACGGCGCTATGGATAAGCTGCCCGAGGGGGCGCGCAGCCGCGTAGATGCGATCCTTGAAAAGCTTCGCACCGTGGATGGCTGGAAGAAGCTTGCCGATAAGGCAGAGACTCTGACGGAGAGACTGCCCGATCGGATCAAGACCATCAGTATTTACGAAATGTACGATGGCGCGGGTCATTTCACCTTGCCCTCGGCATCCTACTCCTTTGATCTTAGCGACAAGGTTTCCTCCAAGCTGAGTCTTCCCTCGGGAATGCTCAAGGCGGATCTGTCGGGATCCTTCAGCGCGGAGGTTACCTTTAAGGGGCTGTACTCCCTGACGCTGGATGACCGTCAGGGCGGAGAGGAGGTCTTCCTCCTGCCTGCGGGTATCTCTCTTGACGTTCTGGAGAGCGTGTCGGGACTGGATTTGTCGTTGTTTGGAGACAGACTTCCTGCCGTGATGCCCGCGATGGACACCATCGTTACGCCTCCCTTGGCTGAGGATGAGTATGAAATGGTCTTCATGCTGAGGATGCCCAACGGAAGCGAGAGTATGCTGGACACCATTCTCTACAAGGAGAGTGACACCGCTCTTCCCAGAGCGCCCAGAACACCCGACGGAATCCGCGGCTACCAAGTGGTATGGCCCGACTACAATTCGCTCATCGGTGCGGCGCAGTATCAGACCGTATACGTTACCTATGAAGCGATCCGATATGAGTTGCGGTTCCAAAAGGGAGAGAGTATTACTCCCGTCGGGTTTACCGTGGAAACTATCGATCGTCTGACCATTCCCGCAACCGATGCCCCCGGACACGGATATCGGTATGAGTGGGAGCTGGACGGAACGGTTTGCGATCTTGGGTGGATCAAAAATTATTTGAAGAATCCCAATAACGCACTCGATTCCTTGGGTGTCTTCGTGCAGGTTAAGGTCTACGAGGTCTACACCGTATCCTTCTATGAAAAGGACGATCGAGACAATACTCCTTGGCATACCGCAAGCTATACCGTGGAGGGCTGGGTAAGCTCCAACGATTATATCCCTACCAATATGCCTACCGCTCCCGAGGAGCATACCGCTCACGTGTGGTGGAACGTTACCGATAACGAGCCGTTTGAGACGACCACCGATACCTTTGACTTTAGTATGGCAAAGGATTTGGAGATCCGAGAGATCGTAAGCCTGACGGGGTACTCCTTTGTGTTCCGCTATTTGGACGGGACTACTCCCGACGAAACGGTATACTACACCAAGGATACCGCAGCGGCAGATATTACGCTTCCTCAGCTGACGGCGCCTGATCTTAACGGAGACTTCCATTATGAGTGGGATTTCGACGGAAAGACGTGGGAGGAATTCTTCCGCGCTCATCGGTTCGAGGAGAACGTGATTGTTCTTGAAGAAAAGGTGCATACTCAATACAAGGTTACGCTGGTTCACTCCGATTCGAGCGAGGAGGACGACGCGGTATACTTTGATTCGAAGACCTCTTGGCAGACCGTTCTGAATAAGATTCGCGAGTATATGCAGGACGACACCATTGCCAAGACCTATTCTTGGCTTGCGGATATGGACGGAGACGGAACCTTTGAGACACCCCTTGAGGACATTACCGCAAATCCCGCCAAGAGCTTTACCTTGAAGGAGTTCTGGGAGTATAAAACGTACACCTATACCTTCTATGATATTAACTGGAACGAGATTGACACGTATACCGTTTCGGCAGAGACGCTCAAGAGCGACTTCATTGCTTGGGTAAATTCGAAGCACACGACGCCGATTGAGGGAAAGAGGCACGTTTGGCTGACCGAGGACAACGAGGAATGGACACCCGATCAATTTGTAAATGGCGGAGCGGACTGGCTGCGTGACCGAGAGTTCTATGAGGCGGAAAGGGATATTCCTCAATATATTATCACCTTTGTTCCTTTGAAAAACAATACGTCGGGTGTGGCGGCGGATCAGAGCGAATGGATTGAAAACATTGTGTTCTATTCCAACACCACGACCCTTGAGGGCAAGTTCGATCTTTCCGCGTTGACCCTGCACACGGTGGTGCCCGGAGAGAACGATAAGCTGTATAAGGGCTACTTCTGGTACGTGGACCGTGACGGAAACAGCACGTACGATGCGGGCGAGGTCATCGTGGATCCCGCGCAGTTCAATGCGGATGCATGGATTGCGGCGGCGGATAACGGCGATGCCTACCCCGATTACAAGGTGGTGGTTCGCGAATACGGCGATCCTTATAACTACACGCTGACGTTGGTGCGGAGAGCGGTTCAGAGCACCTGGGCGCGTCGCAGCACTCCCTCTGTGGAGCAGTTCACCGTCACCTACAACGCGAACAACTGGCCCGAGGTCTATGAATACCTCAACAGCCTGTTGAGAACCCCTGAGGGCGACGAGGTCGGTTCCTACGATTACGCGTGGTACTATCAGGATGTGGACGGTAATTTGGTAAAGTATGAGTTCCCCGAGCAGTTGACCAACGCCAACGTGGAAAGCATTCACGAGATCTCCTTTACCGAAACCAGGCACGTAGAGGATGACAACAAGCTTTACATTTATGATAGGAATGGCAATCTGTTTGGTCAGTATTATTACTCTCATGCGGGATTTTATGAGAGAGACGCATACGGATTTGATACAAGCATCGATCTGAATACGATTCTGGCTACGTGGCTTGTTGCTGAGGATTATTACGACGCAGGCTGGTTCTACGCAGGAAACGGCGACACGCCTATTCTGACCGCCACGGGATTTGATCCCGCCACCTTCCTCTCTGACCTTGGCATTGACCTTGAAACGGCAACCAAGGAGGAGAGAAGAATCAATATTCAAGCGGTTTACGAGGCGCATGAGTACACCTTAACCTTTAAGGATTTGAACGGTCAGTCTATGGGCGAGGTTGTCTATACCGTGGACGGAATCGTATCGGGAACCATTCCCGCTCTGCCTACGGAGATCGGCTATACCTACACGTGGCGGAACGCGCTGACGACTTCTGCGTGGGAGGAGATCAACTTCCATGCCCCCGCGGATCTGACCATCGAGCTTTGCAAGACGACCAACCAATATACCTTGACCTTTAAGGATCCGAATGGACAGTCTATGGGAGATGTCGTCTACACCGTGGAGGGCATCGTATCGGGTACCGTTCCCACCTTACCCACCGAGGTCGGTTATACCTATGGTTGGGTGAACATGGCAACCGACGCGGAGTGGCTGGACATTGACTACACCGATCCCCAGAGTCTGACGATTCAGCTTCGCAAGACGGCAAACCAATATAAGGTGACCTTCTATCTGTCCGAGAGTGTTGCCGAGGATCGCTACTATTGGATCAACGATAAGTCCTTTGAGATCCCCTCTGTGACGATTCCCGCGGGAACCAGATTGCAGTGGTACTACATGGTCGGCGGTCAAAAGACTCCTTGGTCGAAGGACGCTTTGACGGTCGGTGACGTAGACGTCTTTGCGGAATTTATCGATCTGATCTATACGGTTACCTTCGTTGGTCTTGGCGATACACCTCAGGTGATTCCCATGACCAAGGATACCAAGACCCAGCCCGCTCTTCCTGCCCAGCCCTTCTATACGGGCGCGTGGTACGTGCAGGTGGGAGCAGAGCCTTCCGTTACTGACCCCTTGTGGGATGGATACAGCCTTGTTAGCGGCGGAACCGAGATCACGGTCTACGCGCTCTATACGGAAAAATCCTATCGCGTGGATTTCGTATATCCCGACGGAAGCACCGTATCGAAGACCTATACCGTGAGCGACACCCTTGTTCCCGCAGATCTTCCTGTGGATTGCGAGCCCGGCTATGAGTACCGTTGGTACGTGGGCAACGTGAAGTGGGAGGATTATCAGCTGACCGATACCGATGCTACGATTCGGGTAGAGACGAAGAAGCTTCCTTTGGAATACACCTTCATCTTTACGTATCCCGACGGTACCGTTATAGAAAGAGTGGGAACTGTGCTGAACGAACCCACGGCTCCCGCGATTGAGGCGGGCGAAGCGGGCTATTACGGCGCATGGTTCGTACAGACGGGCGATGCTCCTGCCACAAACGATCCTCTCCTTGAGTCGTATGACATAATCAAGGGAGGAACCACCGTAAAGGTATACGCAAGGATCTTGCCGACCCAGTATAAGGTGACCTTTGTAATCGGTGATACGAAGATCGTGAAGGTCTATACGGTTCTGGATCCCTGGACTCCCGTAGAGCTTCCCGCTAAGGCGGGATACCACGGCGCATGGTTCGTGGTTGACGGCGAGGGAGCGCTGATTGCATGGAGCGAATACGTCCTTAAGAGCGGTGCAGTTGGCGTCAGCGTGAAGGCGGTTTATACGCCCATCGAATATACCGTAACCTTTAAGCATCCCGATGGAAGCGAGGAGGTCGTTACCCTGACCTGCGAGAGCGAGAAGCCGATTCCCGAGTTTAAGGGTAAAGAGGAAGGCTTCGAGTACACGTGGTACGTGGAGATGGGCGAGAATGACGTTCTGTGGAGCGATTACGTTCTCGTCGATCACGACGCGCAGAGCCTGACGGTCTATGCTCAGGCAAAGAAGAGCGGTACGGAAGAGGTGCCGATTGTCACCGAGCCTGAGGAGCCCTCGGGATACGGATGGATTTGGTGGCTGTTGATTCCGATTCTGATTCTTTTGATTCTGTTGATCCTTGGATATTTCTTCGTGATTCGCGCCCGCAAGCTGGCGGCAGCCGTGGTTGCGGCGGCATCGGAGGATGAGGACGAAGAGGAGGAAGCGGTTACGGAGGCATCCGCTGTGGAGGAGCCTGTGATCGTAGTACCTGTTTCCGAGCCTGAGCCCGAACCCGAGACGGTGGTTGAGGTTGTAGACACGGTAGACGTGGATACCGCTGACGCAATGATGGAGGATACGACGGCGATGGCTGTCCTTGAAACCGTGGACGGCGGCAGCGCGGTCGGACTGAAGTCGATTGTCAATATCTCCCAGATCAACGAGGCGTTTGACGCGGATGAAACGGTGGATATGGCTGCCTTGAAGGCAAAGAAGCTGATTCCCGCCAAGACGCAACGGGTGAAGGTCCTTGCGGACGGACATCTGGATAAGCCCTTGACCGTGATCGCGGATTCCTTCTCGGTACAGGCGATCAAGATGATCACCCTGACGGGCGGTAAGGCGATCCAAAGAAAAGTAAGCAAATAAGAAAATAATCCCAAAGCCCCAAGGCATATGCCTTGGGGCTTTGGGGTATATAAATAAGGAAGAAAGAGGCTCACCCGATCGGGTGAGCCTCTTTTGGCAGGTTGTTTTTTATCTTTCGTTCAGCGGCGTGTAGCCCTGTCTCTTGACGATGACCTTGTAGCCGGGACGGATGATCTTCTTGGAGGTTTCGTACTCCTCGATGCGGTGCGCGCACCAGCCTGCGACGCGGGCAATGGCGAAGAGGGGCGTGTAAAGCTCCTGCGGGATGCCCAGCATCCGATATACCAGCCCCGAATAGAGGTCCACGTTGGCGCACATGACCTTGTTGGTTCCCCGAAGCTCGTTGAAGAGAATGGGGGTGTTTCGCTCGATGGTTTCGAGAAGGAGGAAATCGTCTCCGAAGCCTTTCTTGATGGCGAGGTCCTCTGCGTATTTCTTGAGGATGACCGCGCGGGGATCGGATTTGGTGTAGATGGCGTGACCCATACCGTAAACGAGTCCCTTTCCGTCATAGGCTTCCTTGCGAAGAATTTTGCGAAGGAAGGCACATACCTCTTCCTCGTCGCGAACGTCCTTGACGTTTTCCTTGATGCAGTCGAACATTTCCTGCACCTTGATATTGGCGCCTCCGTGAAGAGGACCCTTCAGAGAGCCGATGGCGGCGCTGATGGCGGAATAGGTGTCGGTACCCGAGGAGGACAGAACGCGGCAGGAGAAGGTAGAGTTGTTTCCGCCGCCGTGCTCGGCGTGAATGATCATGCAGAGGTCAAGGAGCTTTGCCTCCTCGTCGGTGTATTTTTTATCGGGGCGGATCATACGCAGGAAGTTCTCTGCCGTTCCCAGATTGTCCTTGGGGAAGTTCAGGTTCAAGCTCTTTTTGAAATAGTGGCTGCGGTAGATCGCGTAGGCATGAGCCGCGATGCTGGGAAGGCGTGCGATGATCTCCATGCTCTGACGAAGCATATTTTCAAGGCTTGTGTCGTCGGGGTTTTCGTCATAAGCATAAAGCGACAGAATACCCGTTGCCATCTTGTTCATGATGGAGGGGGAGGGTGCCTTCATAAGAATGTCCTCGCTGAAGCGGTCGGGCAGATGGCGATAGGATGCCAGCGCGTTCTTGAAGGTTGCAAGCTCCTCGGCGGTGGGAAGCTTTCCGAAGAGAAGAATGTAGGCGCATTCTTCGAAGCCGAAGCGGTTTTCGGAGCTGATACCGTCTACCAATGCGGACATATCAAAGCCGCGGTATTCCAGCTTGCCCTCGTCGGGGACGCGGTCGCCCTCGGACAGAATATAGCCGTGAGCGTTACCGATATTCGAAACGCCTGCCAATACGGCGGTTCCGTCAGGGTCGCGCAAGCCGCGCTTGATACGGAAGCTCTCAAAGACCCCCGGGGGGACCTGATTGGCTTCCTTTGCCGCCGCCAAAAATCGCTCGAACACCTCGCGATCCACGGTTTCGTTTATGTTTGGATTGAAATTGTTCATGGGAAAGCCCTCCTTGTGGGAAACGTTGGTTTATTATAGCACGGATTTTTCTGTTTTGCAAGAAAAATATCTCAATATTTCAAATTGTTTACAAATTATTCACAGAATTACAGTTTTAAACAAGAATTTAATGAAAAATGCGGAAAGTAATCGCGATATCTCTGTCATATTTCCAGCGTTGCCGTCACAGGATAATGGTCGGAAACGTACACACCGTCGATGGGAAGGTACTCCACGCGATGGGATTCCATGACTGCGGTGTTGGTAAACACGTAATCAATCCGAAAATTTTCCTGATATTCGCCAAAGCCGTGGAAGGTGTGGGTCACGTGCTCGGCGGTATCCCGCAGCCCCCATTCCTTGGCAAGGGTGATGCAGGCTTCGTTCGGTCTGGCGTTCATGTCTCCCGTCAGAATGATGGGACCCGAAAGGTTCTCGGCGAAGGAGAGAACCTGCCTCATGCCGAGAAGGCGGGCATCCTTGCCCAAATGATCCAAGTGGGTATTGAGAAGGTGAATGGTGCGGTCCATGCCGTTGGGACTCAGCTCCGCGTGAAGAAACATACGGGGATATTTGCTCTGGTCGCTGTTCTCGTAGCGGGTGTTGGGAAGCGTGGGGGTGTCCGAAAGAAAACGGGTGGAGAGATTGACCAGCTCAAAGCTATTCTTGCGGTAGGCGATGGGAGCGGACTCTCCGCGATATCCCTGCAAGCGTCCGCAGCCAAGAACGACGTAGCGATCGCCGAGGGTTTCCCTCAAAAATTCTCGAACCTCGTCGGTTGCCTCCTGAAAGCCGATCAGATCGGGATCCTCTTGCTTGATGCACGCAAGGATCCGCTCCCTTCGGTTGGGAAAGTAATTGATGCCGTCTCCCTTTACGGGAACACGTAGATTGAATGTCATGGCCTTGAGCTTCATGCTTCCTCCATATTTTCCAGACAGAGCGTCTGACCTGGGCGGATCACTGCCATCTTTTTGTTGTACATAAACCAAAGGATGCGGTTGGTGGGGTTGTAAACGCGGGACATATCCACCGTCCACAAAAGACGGTTGTAGTCCTCGACGTATTCGTATATTTCAATATTGGTGGCATACCAGATCTCGTCTTCTCTGCCGCTCATGTACTCGCAAAATTCCTCGATCACGTTCCAGTTGTCGTTGTCGTCAAATTCATAGGTGTGACCCCAGAGATAAAACATTTGAGGGGCGTGATACGGGCTGATCTCCGTGTTTACAAATTTCTCCGCCAGCTCCATGAGTCTGGGGTTGTTATGGTGGCAGGTGGCGGGCAGACGGAGCCAGTCCTCGGGGAGCTTGAATTTTTCGGTAGAGGTCACGGTGCGGGCGTAGGCAATGCCGCAACACCGCAGGGTGTCCACCACCTCGTCGGAAACCGATCCGTTGGGATACGCCATGCCGCGGACGATGCGTCCGAATTGACGCTCCAACGTTTCGCGATCCTTAACGGTTTCGTATGCTACCGCCGCCGAGGGCAGGGTTGCCAGGGAGGGGTGGGTGTAGCTATGAACGGCGATCTCGTGAGGGGTATTGGAAAAGAGCTTGGTAATGGCGGATTCGCTCATGCGTCGTTCGGGCTTTTCGGGATTGGGGATTTCGGGACCGTAGTAGCCCGAGTTGACGTTGAAGGTGCCCTTCATTCCGTATTTGTTCAAGATGCCAACGAAACGGATATCCTCAACTACGCCGTCGTCGTAGCTAAAAGTCAGCGTTTTGGCGCGTCCCTCGGGGAAACGCATACAAATTCTTCTGTTTTTCATCAGATCGTTCTCCTTTTCTTCATCAGATCGTTCTCTTTTTGACGGGGGTTATTCCTCTGCTCCGAGGGTGCCGTCGGTCAGCCTTTGGGCGTATTCCTCGGCGGTGATCAGCACACGGCGAGGCTTGTTGCCGTCGGGCTTCGATACGTAGCCCATTTGCTCCATGGTGTCGATGATCTTGGCGGCTCTGCCGTAGCCAACACCCAGACGGCGCTGCATCAGGGAGGTGGAAATCTTGCCCTCCTCCACCGCCAGCTTCACCGCGTCGTGGAATTTGGAATCTCCGCCCTCGCCGTCCGAGGAGGCCGTCATGCCGCCGTCCGAGGAGCCTGCGCCCTTCTTTTGACCGCATCTTGCCGCTTCCTCTTCGATTCGGTGGATGAATTCGCTATTGTATTTTGCTTTATGGTTGTTTTCGCGGATAAAGGTACAAATGCTTTCCACCTCGTTTTCGGTGACGAAGGCGCCCTGCACGCGCAAGGGCTTTGCCGCTCCTACGGGCGCAAAGAGCATATCGCCCCGTCCGATGAGCTTTTCCGCGCCTGCGATATCGATGATGGTACGGGAGTCTACCTGGGATGCTACGGTGCAAGCAATTCTGGAGGGAATGTTTGCCTTGATAAGACCTGTGATAACGTCTACGGAGGGACGCTGGGTACCGATGATGATATGAATGCCCGCCGCTCTCGCCTTTTGCGCCAGTCGGCAGATAGAGGCTTCTACGTCGTCGGGGGCGGTCATCATAAGATCGGCAAGCTCGTCGATGATGATGACCATGTGGGGCATATGCTCCTTATAGGGATCGTTTTCGGTAGCCGCGTTGTAGGATGCGATATCGCGGACACCTACCTCCTCGATCAGTTCAAAGCGGCGCTCCATTTCGGCAACGGCGCTGGCAAGGGCGCCTGCCGCCTTTTTCGGATCGCTGACGATGGGGGCGTAGAGGTGAGGAATGTCCTTGTAGAGGTTAAATTCCACCTTTTTGGGGTCAATGAGGATCAGCTTTACGTCCTCGGGTCTTGCTTTATAGAGAATGCTGATGATGATGCTGTTGATACATACCGACTTACCCATTCCCGTAGCGCCCGCGATGATCATATGGGGCATCTTGGTGATATCGAAATAAATGGGGTTTCCGCCAACGTCCATACCGAGGGAGGCGGTCAGCTTGCTTTTTGCCTCGATAAATTGGGTGTTGTCGATGAGGTCGCGGAGATAGACGGTCGCTCGCTTGCGGTTCGGCACCTCGATGCCCACGGCGGGCTTGCCAGGAATGGGAGCCTCGATACGGACACCCGAGGTGGCAAGAGAGAGGGCGATATCGTCCACCAGATTGGCAATGGAGCGCACGCGTACGCCCGCGTCGGGACGAAGCTCGTAGCGGGTGATGGTGGGGCCTCTGGAATAGTCGATGGATTTGATATTGATACGGAAGCTCTTAAGCGTATCCAAAAGAAGCTGCGCGTTTTCCCGAAGCTCGGCGGTAAAATCCTCCTTTTGGTCGGATTGATTCTTTGCCATCAAATCCATGGGCGGGAAAATGTAAGGACGGATCGGCTCCTCCTCCTCTTCCTCTGCGTCTCCTTGCTCGGGCGTTACCTCTACCACGTCGGAGAGCAGCTCCTCGGAGGAAAGCTCGGACAGCTCCAGCTGCTTGGCGGGCTGTTCCTTTTTCGTTTTCTCTGCAGAGGGCTTGTCCTCTTGCGGCTCCTTCTTTTCCAAGGAATCGAAAAAGTCGGAAAGACAATCGTATTCCTTTGTGTTCAGGGTGGACTCGGATCCGTAGTCCTTTCCGAGGTTTTGTATGAGCTCCTCGGTGGGGGCAGACTCTGTCGCTTCAAAGGGAAGGTCGGCATCCTCGGGAGCGATCATTTCCAGCATATCCTCTTGGGAGAGGGCGGGACCCTTTTTCTCCTCACAGGGGATCGGCTCCTCCGCTACCGCTGCCGCCGTAGCCGCGCTCGCACGGGCTTCCTCTGCCGCAGCGCGTTCCGCTTCGCGCGTTCTGCGCTCCTCTTCCTTTGCCAGTCGGATTCCTTCCCGACGCTGCATCGCTTCCTCGCGGCGCTGAGCGGCAAGATAGGCTCGCTCCTCCTTGTGGCTTTCCCGATTTTCTTGAATCTTTCTGACGATATAATCGGGGGTCAGTCCGATCATGAAGAGGACGAATACGAACAGAAGAATGGACAGAATGATCATAGATACGACCTGACGGAAGGCAACCGCCATGCCGTAGCCGAGAAGTCCGCCTACGGCGCCGCCTCCCGAGAAGAGACGCTCTACGCCGTCCTCCCACATATCAAGGAGATCAAGATCGCGGTAATCGGCAAGCACGCCCATCATGACCGAAAGGGTCAGGAAGGTGAGGGCCGCCATCAGAAGCTGAACGACCAGCCTGCGCTTTGCCTTGCGGTATTCGCTGAAAAATTCCGAGGAGGGAACCATGTCTCGCTCCTTCCAGCGGACGTTATGGACACACCAGCGAACGCCGATAAAGCCCAACGCCAAAGGCAAAAAGATCGAGGCACCGCCGAAAAGGCCGCCGAACACACCCTGCATCCAAAAGCCGATGGTTCCCGCGCCGTCCTCCATATCGAGGAGATGGACGATCACCATACAGACCGCCAGCACGAGAGAAAACGCCAAGATGGCGTAGGGTGCGATCTTACAGCCTACGCTACGCAGCGCTTTTTTCTTTTTTCTTTTGCCGTCGGCGGGGGTATCGTTTAACGCGCGCCCCACGCGCTTAGCGGCGGAGTTTGCCTTCTTTGCGGTGGAGATGGTTTTCTTTACTTGCTTTTTGCTTGCCATGTATCTTCCTCCTCATGTCGAGTGCCTTGGTTTAAAAACCGCCCATTCGGGCAATGATAAATATACATCCTACATTATATCATAAAAAGGGGCTTGGCGCAACCCCTTTTGGACAAGAATTTTCAAAATTGTCAGGCGCGCGGAGGTGCTTCTTGAAAAAACAAACGATGACCCGTACGGGGGTGAAAAATCTTGGGACGACGGCGGTCTTGGGGATCTTCGGGATTCTGGCGGGCTTGTGCAACGGTCTTTTGGGCGCGGGGGGCGGTGTGCTTGCCGTGTTCGGGATTCTCCGCGCGCACGGCGATACGCTGGCTCCGAGGGACGTGTATGCCAACGCCCTTTGCGTGATGCTTCCCTTGTCGGTGGTTTCCTGTCTGCGATACGGAGCGGAGGGGCATTTGTCCCTGTCGGAGTTTCAACCTTATCTGGCTCCTGCCATGATAGGCGGAATCGTGGGCGCGTTTTTACTTGGTCGGATAAAAAACGTCACGCTCGGCAAGCTGTTCGGCGGTCTTGTGGTTTGGTCGGGGCTGATGCTCATTCTTCGGTAGAGCGGAATTTTTTGAAAAAGGAGAATTTTTATGGCATGGATCCAATTTTTTGCCGCACTCTTAATCTCGGCTCTGTCGGGAATGGGGGTTGGCGGCGGCGGGCTTTTCGTCATTTATTTGGTCTTTGCGACCGATCTTCCTCAGCTTTCAGCGCAGGGAATGAATCTGCTGTTTTTTCTTTGCTCGGCGGGAGCCGCGATGCTCGTGCATCTGCAAAAGCGGAGGATCCTTTGGAAAACCGTGTTGCTTCTTGCCGTGTTTGGTTTAGCGGGCGTGTTGATCGGCACGTATCTTTCGGCGCATCTGGACGAGGGATTGCTTCGGAAGATCTTTGGGGTTCTGCTGGTAATCAGCGGAATTTCCTCTCTCAAACGACAGCAAAAGGAGCGAAAAAGCAAGACATAGTTATTTCGATCCCTCGATAATGCCATATTTTCAATCTTGACAGAACGAGAGAACTGTGATATCATAAAAGAGCAGAATTTTATGAAAAAACAGGAAGGAATTTTCACATGAACCGATTCTCCATGCGTATCAAAAAGCTTTCCGATCAAGCGATCCTCCCCACCTACGGCTCCGAATACTCGGCGGGTGCCGATCTCTATGCCTGTACCGACAAGGAGCTTGTCATCGAGCCGAATCAGACCCTGCTTGTGCATACGGGGCTTTCTATGGAGATTCCCGAGGGGCTTGTGGGATTGATCTATGCCCGCAGCGGACTTGCGACCAAGCGCGGACTTGCTCCTGCCAACAAGGTGGGCGTGGTGGACAGCGATTATCGCGGGGAGATCATGGTGGCGCTTCATAACCACGGCGCGTCTCCTCAGGTCATTGCTCACGGCGAGCGTATTGCCCAGATGGTATTTGCTCCTTATTATGCCGCCGATTTTGTTCTTTCCGATGAGCTGGACGATACCGCCCGGGGCGAGGGCGGATTCGGTTCTACGGGAAGGTGAGAGACGCGCCTGCCTGCCGTGCAGCCCCTGCTTTTTCTTCGAGTCGGAGATCCGTCGGACCCTGTTTGGTTCCGACGGATCTCTTTTCTCGTTTTGCGGGGGGAAAGTCTAAGAAAATATCGTTTTCCTGTTGACATAATGGACATTTATCTTTATAATAATATATATAAACTTTAAGATATAGGAGGAACTTATCATGCAGGTAACGAAAGAAACCATTATTGGCGACGTTCTGGACATGGCTCCCGAAACCGCTCAATTTTTCTTTGAAATCGGAATGCACTGTCTGGGCTGCCCCTCTGCGAGAGGCGAGTCCATTGAGGCGGCGTGCATGGTTCACGGAACCGACGCGGATGCGCTGATCGCAAAGATTAACGCTTGTCTCGCGG
Organism: Eubacteriales bacterium; assembly: GCA_045656325.1. Classification (GTDB taxonomy): domain Bacteria; phylum Bacillota; class Clostridia; order Oscillospirales; family CAG-272; genus HGM12713. The sequence goes on along the minus strand of JAZOQX010000130.1, from coordinate 18,727 downwards.
CAAAATAAGGACACCGAAAAGGGTTCGACATAACACGAATGGGGGACTCGTTGTCTGTCAAGGCAGGACGTGTCCCCCATAAAAGGAAGACGTATGAAACAAAATCCCATTTCCTTATCGAAACGCCTGCGCGCGGCGGCGGAGCTTGTACGCAGGAATGCCTATCTGGCAGACGTGGGTACCGATCACGCCTATCTCCCCCTTTGGCTTCTTCTGGAGGGAAGGATTCGGGGCGGTGTAGTCTCCGATATCAACGAGGGGCCGCTCGCAAGAGCCGCCGCCCATCTGCGCGCCTATGACAAAGAGGGGGCGCTGACTCCCGTTCTCTGCGACGGACTGGCGGCATTGGAGGAGTATGCTCCCGAGGATATCTGTATTCTCGGTATGGGGGGCGAGCTGATCGCCCGTATCGTCTCCGACGCTCCCTTCACGAAGCGGGCGGGGACTCGGTTGATCCTTCAGCCTATGACGCATCCCGAGGCGGTGCGGCGGCTTCTTCTCTCGGAGGGCTATGCCATCGTAGATGAGACGCTCGTTAAGGAAGACAAGATATATCAAATTCTCGTTGCCGAATATACGGGAGAGATCGGCTCTGCCGACGAGCTTTCCCTCCTGTTTGGAGCGAAGAACCTTCAGGTGGGCAGCGCGCTGCTTTGGGAGATGCTTGCCCATTGGGAGGAGATCCTTCAAAAGCGGAAGGAGGGCAAGGCGAAGGCGGGACAATCTGCCCCCGAGGAGGATCGGCTTCTTTCGGCAATCTTTGACTACAAGAAAGGAAAATCCTATGACGGTACGTGAGCTTTACGCAGTTTTGAATGAAAGGATTCCTTCGTCTCTGTCCTGTCCGTGGGACAACGACGGGTTAATGTGCTGCCCTGACGGAGAGAGAGAGGTAAGGCGGGTCCTTGTGACGCTGGACGTGACCTCCGAGGCGGCGGCTCGCGCCGTAGCGGGCGGCTTTGATACCATCATTTCCCATCATCCCCTGTTGTTTAAGGGTTTGAAGTCGGTGAACCGAGAGTCCTATCTCGGGAAAAAGACGGTAGACCTTCTGCTTGGCGGGGTTTCGGTCATGTCCTTCCACACCCGATTGGACGCGGTGGCAGGAGGAGTCAACGACACTCTTTGTGAGGTGCTTGGTATTGAGAACGCCGAGCCCTTTGGCGAGGAGGGGATCGGACGGATCGGCAGACTTTCCTCCCCCATGACGGGAGACGCTTTTGCCCGTTTGGTCAAGGAGCGCTTGAACGCTCCCGCCGTATTCCTTGGGGATGCGGGGCTGCCCGTTTCCCGTGTTGCCGTTCTGGGCGGCTCGGGGGGCGACGATCTTCCCTTTGCCCGCGCGGCAGGTGCCGACACCTATCTGTCGGGAAATCTCGGCTATCATGACCTGACCGATGCCCCCGAGGCGGGGATGAACCTTTTGGAGGCGGGACATTTCTTTACCGAGCAGCCCGTGGTGAAAACCCTTGCGACGTGGCTTTCGGAGATCGATCCCACACTATACGTAGAGGAATTTTTCAGCAATTCCGTCAAGACGGTTTAAGGAGGAGTTGTGCATCAGTTTCAGGGAGCATGGATCACCGACGGGGAGTTTTACGCGCTTCCTCCCCGCAATGTTTTTTTCAGACAGCTGGAGCGTGTGGCGCTGGATTGCACCGAGCATCGCAACCGCCATATTCTGTTTCGTCGGAAATTTACGCTTGAAAGGAAGCCAAAGGAGGCGAGGATCTATATCTCCGCCGACGATTATTACAAGCTTTATATTAACGGACGCTTTGCGGGACAGGGACCTGCTCCCTCGTATCGCTTTCAATACAACTACAACGTGATAGACGTGACCGATTTGCTTGGCGAGGGCGAAAACACGCTGGCGGTCCATACCCTTTATCAGGGCCTTGTGAACCGCGTATGGATCAGCGGAGATCAGATGCACGGTCTTATTCTTGATTTGGTGGCAGATGGGGAGACGGTTCTTTCCTCCGACGAAGGCTTCTTGACCAAGCCCCATTCGGGCTATCGGGAGCTTTCCACCGTGGGCTACGATACCCAGTTTATGGAGGAATACGATTCGGGTGCCCCCGAGGTGGGCTTTTCGTCTCCCGATTTTGACGATTCGGATTGGGAGAGCGCCCGTCTGCACACCACCGCCGATCACGTGCTTGCGGAGCAGAGGAGCGAGATGCTGACCTTTGAGAGAATTGCGCCCAAGAGCGTGACTCCCGTGGACGGCTCGCTTCTCGTGGACTTTGGTGCCAACTACGTCGGCTACCTTTTTGCCCGCGTCAAGGGCGAGCGGGGAGGCGTGGTGACCATTCGCCAAGGGCAAGAGCTTCTTGCCGACGGACACGTGCGCCACGAGCTTCGCGCCAACTGCGTTTATGAGGAGACGTGGATCCTCGGAGAGGGAGAGAGCTCCCTCGATGAATTTGACTATAAATCCTTCCGCTACGCCGAGCTGACGCTCCCGAGGGGGGCGGAGCTTTTGGAGCTTTCGCTGATCGCGCGGTATCATCCCTTCGCGGAGCAGGCGACACTTCGTAAGGAGTATGCCGACAGTGAGGAGCTCAGACGTATTTGGGCGCTTTGCCTGCATACCCAAAAATACGGCGTGCAGGAGGTCATTCAGGACTGCATGGAGCGAGAAAAGGGATTTTACGTGGGAGACGGATGCTACACCGCTCTGACCTATATGCTGCTGTCGGGCAAGGACGATATGGTTCGAAAGCTCATTGACGACGGATTTTCCTCGTCCTTTATTACCGACGGCCTTGTGACCTGCCTTGACTGCGCCTTTATGCAGGAGATCGCCGAATATCCCTTGATGATGGTCTATCTCATTCTTTGGCATTTCCGTTTGACGGGAGATAGAGACTATCTTGCCAAAAATTACGAGAAGGTGACCGCGCTTTTGGAGGTCTACCGCCGAGACTATGAAAAAGAGGGAATCCTTTCTCACTTGGACAAGTGGTGCGTGGTGGAATGGCCCAAGAATTTCCGCGACGGCTACGCGGTGGACGTGAAGGAGGGCAGAGTTTGCGAGGAGCCTCACGTGTCCATCAACGCCTATTATATCGAGGCGGTCCGTACCGCCAACAAGATGGCACAGATCCTCGGCAAGGAGGCGTACCGCGACGAGACTCCTCTGCTGGATGCCTTCCACAAGACCTTCTATCTGCCAGAGGTCGGCTTTTTCCGCGACGGCGTGCGGGAGGATCACGTGAGTCTTGTGGGCAACGTGTTTCCCTTTGCCTTCGGTCTTTGCCCCGACAGGGAGAGTGAGGATCGGATCGCTGGCATGATTCGGGAGAGAGGCGCGCATTCCCTTTCTCTCTTCTGTACCTTCCCTGCGCTGATGGGCTTTGCCAAGCGAGGGGAGTTTCACGTGATTCGGGAAATGCTTTCCGACTCGGAGGCTTGGCTGAGAATGCTCCGAGAGGGTGCGACCACCACCTTTGAGGGCTGGGGCATGGATTCCAAATGGAACACCTCGCTCTTCCATCTGACCTTCTCCTATGCCGCCGTATTCATGCGCGAGGGCGTGGACCTTGCGAAGCTTTTCGGCTGAGGGTCTGCTTTATCTTGAAATAAATCAAAGAAAGGAACGATTGCCATGACCTATCTTGTTTCCGATTTGCATGGATGCTATACGAAATTTAAAAAGCTCTTGAAAGAGATCAATTTTACCGACGACGACGTTATGTACGTTCTCGGCGACGTGGTGGACTACGGAGAGGAATCCATAGAGCTTCTTTGCGATATGAGTATGCGCTACAACGTGATCCCCGTGGTGGGCGAGCATGACCTGAAGGCGCTTCGGATGCTTAGCGAGCTGGATAAGATGCTCAAGGGCGCGTCCCCCGACCCCGAGGTGATCGGGGAGATGACGGGCTGGATCGCCGAGGGCGGTCAGAAGACCATGGAGGGCTTTAAGGCGCTGGACGACGACATGAAGGAGGGGATCCTCGAATATCTCTCCGACTTTGCTCTTTACGAGGAGGTCACGGTGAAGGGACAGAAATATCTGCTTCTCCACGCGGGGATTGCCGATTTCGACCCCGATACCGCCCTTGAGGACTATATGCCCGAGGACTTTATTTCCGTTGCCGCCGATCCCGATCGCGTTTACTTTGACGACGTGACCATGGTGGTGGGGCATACGCCTACCTATACGATGGAGGATGCGGAGGCGGGAAAGATCCATTATACCGACGGAGCCATCTTTATCGATTGCGGCGCTGCCTTTGACGAGTCCCTCGGATGTCTGTGTCTCGAGAACGGACGGGAATATTACGTTTCATGAGTGAGATTCGAAAGGGAAGTGTTCTTCGCCTCCTGATAACCGACCTCAACAATCTCGGCGCGGGAGTCGCCCGTGCCGAGGACGGACGGGTGATATTCGTTCGCGGCGCGGTCAGCGGCGACGAGATCACGGCGGAGATCATTAAGGTCTCAAGGGATTTCCTTGTGGGTCGGCTTTTGTCGGTGGAGACTCCCTCTCCCCATCGGGAGGAGGGCTTTTGCGGCGCGCCCAACGCCTGCGGCGGTTGCGTTTACCGACACGTGACCTATGCCCATGAGCTGGAATTAAAGAGGGAATATGTGACGCACGCTTTTCGCAAGGCGGGGCTTCCCGACGTGACCGTTCTGCCCGTGAGGAGTACGGGGAGAACCACGGGATACCGCAATAAAGCGCAGTATCCCGTGGCGAAAACCAAGGAGGGGATTCGGGCGGGCTTTTATGCCGCCAAGAGCCATCATTTGATTGCCGCCGAGGACTGTGGGATCCAAAATGAAGCCTTTTCTGCCATCGTCAAGGGGGTCTGCGCCTTTGCCGAAAAAGCGGGCTGGACGATTTACGACGAGGAGACGGGAACGGGACTTTTGCGCCATATCTACTTGCGTATTGGAGAGAAAACAGGACAGATTCTCTTGTGTCTTGTGGTCAACGGCGACCGCCTTCCGAACTCGGAGGATTTCGTGATCGCCATGAGGGAGGAGTCCCCCGCGATTTCGGGAATCCTTCTGAACATAAACAAAGAAAAGACCAACGTGGTCCTTGGAAAAAGGAACGTTCTTCTTTGGGGGCGGGATTTTATGGAGGACGAGCTGTGCGGACTTCGCTTCCGTATTTCACCCGACTCCTTTTATCAGGTCAACCGCGACGGCGCGGAGCTTCTATACGGGCTTGCGGCAAAGGCGGCGGAGCTTTGCGGAAACGAGGTTCTGATGGATCTTTATTGCGGTACGGGTACCATTGGGCTTTCCATGGCAAAAAAGGTGAAGAGGCTGTCGGGAGTGGAGATCGTTCCCGCGGCGGTGGAATGCGCCCGTGAGAACGCAAGGCGCAATGGGATCGATAACGCGGAATTTTTCTGTGACGACGCGGGAAGCGCCGAGGTCATTCTCCGCGCGGCGGGCGGCACGCGCCCCGACGTGGTGATCCTTGACCCGCCGAGAAAGGGAAGCACCCGCGAGCTGGTACAGACGCTTTCCTCCCTCGGTGTGCCGAAGGTGGTCTACGTTTCCTGTGATCCCGATACCCTTGCCAGAGACTGCAGGTGGTTTTCGGTGGAGGGCTACGAGATCGGACAGGTTCAGCCCGTGGATATGTTTCCCCGTACGGGACACGTCGAAAGTGTCGTTTGTCTCACACGCACTTTCGACAACTAAGTTCTCCTGCGGCGAGTGAAGTTGCAAGCAGTGAAATTTCGGCTAATGCCGAAGTGAAGTTTGCGCCGCGTGCGGCGCAAGTGAGAAGTAACTTTGGGGCGAACTTAACTTCACTTTGCGAGTGAACGAGCAAAACTTCACTGTGAGCGTAGCGAACAACTTCACAAAGTAGGACACGTTCCAATAATTTTACATTTTCAGAATGGCAAATTCCCGTTGGGGCAATTTTACAATATCGCCTTGACCCCTCTATAACTTGTGAGGTTGTTGACGATAGAAAAGTGAAATTCAACGGAGAGATAATGTATTTAACCGGTGTTGCAAAAAAGTGTCTTGGCAAAGATAGCGGTGTTTGTGGACCTGACTACTTTACATACAAGGGCGCAAAACTTTGGGATATTGATGGAAGAATTGGCGGTTGATATGTTTCCTTTTGGCTTTGCAACCCCTGTTTTTGGCACAAAAATATACCTTTTGAACTCTTGACCCACGTTGAAAGTGTGGTTTTTTTGACAAAATTTTGATGGCTGACCGGAAAACAAGGGGGGCGATGCGGTGATACACAGATTGCGGATGGATGCGCTTAGACCCAAGCTGGTTCGGTGCATGGACTCCTATCGTTCTTTGTCCGAGAATCAATCTCTGACGGTGGGGATCTACCGAAACGGGGAGTGGTTCGTTTTGGAGGAAGCCCGCGATCCCTTCTCTCTTTTTTACGATATCGGCTCGGTGAGCAAGACGGTTACGGCGCACCTGATTCTTGATCTGGCGGATCGCTACGGATTGGATCTGAATCAAAGCGTGTCCGTCTATCTGGATCTGCCCAAGGGCAGATATCCCACTCTTTACGAGCTTTTGACGCATACGGCGGGATACGGTCATCTAACGCCGTGGGAGCTTACCGTTCCCTCTTTGGTTCGCCACGGCTATGCCCGACGAAACGTGTATGAGAATTGTACGTCGGACACGGTTCTTCGATGTCTGAAACGGCATAAAGGCAAATCCCATGCGGGATACGGGTATTCGGATTTTCCCTATGCCATTTTGGCGGTGGTCGCCGAAAAAATTACGGGGCGGCGCTTTTCGGATCTGTTTGAGGAATTTGTCCATGAAGAGTTGAATATGAGAAATACCGTGATCGCGGTTCCCAAGGAGACTCGCGCTCCTTCGGCGGCATTGGGAAAGAGCATTGTGGATTTTTGGAAATGGGGAAGGGACAACCCCTATTTGGGCGCGGGAGGATTGGTTAGTAACGTAGGCGATATGTTGACCTACCTTTCCTTACAGATTGAAAGCGACGCGCCCTATATTACAAAGGCGCACGAACCTTGCTTGTCATCCCTATCGAAAAAGGGAAACGTGGTATCCTGTATCGGATGGCACACCTACAAAAACTCTCATCAGCATTGGCACGTGGGAGGTGTGGGTACCTTTCGTTCCTCGGTGATCTTTCATCGGGGAAGAAGGCTTGGTGTCGTGGTGATGGGCAATTCAAAGGGAATCGTTTCCGCCAACGTACACTACTTGGCAAAGGCCGTTTACAGTGAGTTGAAAATTGGAAAAATTGATCTATCAAAAAGCTACGCCTTGGAAGGAGAAATGAACACATGATCAAGCGTGAAGATATTCGCATTCGCGACCCCTATATTCTCACCGATCGGGAGCAGGGGTGCTACTATATGTACGGTACGACCTCCTGCTTGGACGGATCGCTTCGGACAAGCCATAGTTTTTCGGTGTATCGGACCGAGGACCTTGAAAATTTTTCCGAGCCGAAGGTGATCTTTGACGGAGAAAAAATCGGTTTTTGGGCGACGGAGGATTATTGGGCTCCCGAGGTACATATCTATAACGGTAAGTATTATCTGTTGGGAAGCTTTAAATCTCCCGACCGCCGCCGCGCCACGCAAATTCTCGTGTCGGATACCCCCGATGGGGAATTTCTTCCCATCAGCGATATGCCCGCTACTCCCGCGGATTGGGAGTGCTTGGACGGAACACTTTTCGTGGAGGACGGGATCCCATACGTTGTTTTTTGCCATGAATGGGTACAGGTTGGTGACGGAGAGATATGGGCGCAAGCCATGACCGAGGATCTGCGCGCTCCCTTGGGAGAACCCTTTCTTCTGTTTCGCGCTACCGACAATCAGGGCGTGAGCTGTCTTAAGGGGAGAGAGGGATGCTTTGTGACGGACGGACCCTTCCTTTGGAGAGAAGGAGGGCGTATTCGCATGATTTGGTCCAGCTTTTTTGAAGGGCGGTATCTGGTGCTTCATGCCGAGAGCGACACGCTGCGGGGATGCTGGAAGCACAGCGGCAGTCTGTTTGATTTTGACGGCGGACACGCTATGATCTTTCATACCTTAGAGGGCAAGCGGATGATCTCGCTCCACCGTCCCAATCGCCCCAATACGGAGCGTCCGTATTTCTGCGAATTTTAATGACTTTAAGAAAAGAACGAGAAGGGAGCTTCACATGAAAGTTTGTGTTATTCAACCCCACTATTCCTTTGAGGGAAAGGACCTCCACTCCTGCTTTGAGGGACTTCTTTCCCTGCTTTCACAGTGCGACGAGTCGATGGATTTGATCGTTTTGCCCGAATCCAGCGACGTGCTTGCCGGTGTGAAGGGCAAGGCAGGCTATTATGATGCCGTAGCTCGATACGGAGAGATCCTATTGGACAAGGCAAGGGAGACTGCCCGTCGGTGTCACGCGCTTGTGTTTGTGAACGCGGGATACGTGACTGAGAACGGCATTCGCAATACCACCTACGCCATTGACCGAGAGGGAAACGTGGTGGGGCACTATTTCAAGGCGCATCCCGCGCCCAGTGAGGTCAGGACCGACAAAGAGGGCGGATGCGAGATGGACGTGGCGTACAGCTACGAAATCGATAAGCCCTACGTGCTTGAGCTGGAGGGAATCCGCTTTGCGTTCCTTACCTGCTACGATTTCTATTTTTATGAAAACTTCGCAAGGATCGCCAGAGAGAACGTGAACGTGATTATCGGCTGCTCGCTGCAAAGAACCGACACCCACGAGGCGTTATCGATCATCAATCGATTCCTCTGCTATAATACAAACGCCTACCTTGTTCGCGCCTCGGTGTCCCTTTCCGAGGATTCTCCCGTCTGCGGCTGCAGCGCGGTGATTTCTCCCAAGGGAGAGGAGCTGCTCAACATGAAGAGCCGCATGGGTCTTGGCACGGTGGAGATCGACCCCCACGCCAAGTACTACAAGGCGGCAGGACATAAGGGCAAGGAAAAGCCCCACTACGAATACATCGAAGAGGGAAGACGTCCGTGGCTTTACCGAAACGGCGGCGCGTCGGTCATTCCCTTTGACCGTTTTTTGTCCTATCCCCGTCTCTGCGCGCATCGGGGCTTCAATACCGTGGCGCCCGAAAACAGTATGCCTGCCTTTGGCGCGGCGGTGGCGCTTGGCGCGCCTGAAATTGAATTTGATCTGTGGTGTACCAAGGACGGCGTTCTCGTCTCTTCTCACGACCGATGGTTAGAGCGTGTCAGCGATGGAACGGGTCTCATCTATGACTACACCTACGAGGAGCTTCTTCGCTTCGATTTCGGCTTCAAGCACGGAGAAAAATACAGAGGTCTGCGGATTCCTACCTTTGAAGAGATCCTTCAAAAATTCGGCGGTCGGACCGTTATGAATATTCACGTGAAGCTTTGGGACTACAACGTGGAGAATCCCATGATTGAGGAGATCGTGGAGCTGATCCGCCGCTACGATTGTGAAAAGCATATCTACTTTATGACCAGCTCCGACGAAATGATCCGCCGTGTGCGGGCATATGCCCCCGATCTGCCCGTTTGCGTGGGCTACGACAAGAATCCCGATCCCATGGCGATGGTAGACAGAGCCATTGCTCTCGGCGCCTACAAGGTGCAATTCTTCGGTGACTGCGTGAGCCGTGAAGCCATTGAATACGCCCATCAAAACGGGATCCTATGCAACTATTTCTACGCGGACGACCCCGAGGAGGCAAGGCGACTCTATGACATGGGGATCGACACCGTTCTCAGCAACGATTATCTCGCGGTATACAACGCGGTAAAGGATATCGTGGGATAGCTTTCCGCTACGGTGGACATGGACCAAAATAACTACGTAATAAGGGAACACGTTTAGATGAATAAAAAAGGCTTTTTCTTGGTAATCTTGGCGGGGCTTCTTTGGGGAACCTCGGGTATCTTCGTCAAGCTTCTTTCCCCTTATGGGGTGACCTCATGGGTTCTGACCCTATTCCGCGGCTTGGCGGGGCTTGGCTTTTTGAGTATCTTTTTGCTCGTCAAGGACCGATCTCTATTTCGCATCAGTCGGCGCGAGCTTGTCCTTTTCTTCTTCTTGGGAGGGACCATGTTCGGCGCGTCGGCCTTCTACTATGCCGCCATTCAGCAGACCTCTATCGCCACGGCGGTAGTGCTGATGTATACCTCTCCCGTCTGGGTCATGGTGTTTTCCGTCTTGTTTATGGGCGAGAGAATGACGGTGATTAAGGGAATCTCCGTCGGCGCGATGCTGATAGGTTGCGGGCTGGTGTCTGGCATTGCGGGAGGTTTGGACTTCAATATCGTGGGAATTCTTCTGGCGCTTGGAGCGGGAGTGAGCTATTCCGCTTACACCATTCTCGCCAAGGTGGCGATGGACAGGCAGTACCGTCCCTTAACCACCACCTACTATTCCTTCGTGTTCATGGTGGTGTTTGCTCTGCCCTTTGCCGATCCCGCGTCGATTCCCTCTCAGGTGGGCGCGCTTCCTTGGTGGGGCGTGATTCTGCTTTGTACCATGGGACTCGTTACGGCTATGTCACCCTATTTTCTGTTCAGCATTGCCATGAAGACCTTGCCCGCGGGAACGGCATCTGCCCTTGGCATCGTGGAGCCGATGGCGGGAACCGTTTACGGTATGATCTTCTTTGCGGAAGGTCTGAGCCTGCTTGCGGGAGTCGGCATTGCGTTGATTCTCGGCTCGGTGGCGGCACTGGGACTGATCGATGATTCCAAAAAAGAAAACCTTAAAAAAATCAATATAAAAAAAGAGGAGAATTGCAATGAAGAAGTTGAATCATTTTCAAGAGATCACTAACTACGTAAACGTGCCTGCCGAGGCGGTGGCGTTTGTGGAGAGCATCACCAAGGACACGCCCAACGGGAAATATCCCTTTGGAGAATTTTGCTTTGTAAACGTGATGGAGGCGCCGATCAAGCCCAGAGAGGAAAAGAAGGCCGAGGCGCACGACCTCTATATTGACGTGCAGTGTCTTATTGAGGGGAACGAACGGATCTATTATGCCGACAGAGGTGGGCTTACCGCCGTTACCGAATACAATCCTCAGAAGGACGTGATCTTCTATGCCTACGACGAGGCGGAGTCGGTGGATTTCACCTCGGGTGAGTGTGTGATTCTGGACACCGTGGAGGCGCATCACCCCGGTTGCTCGGTGAACGGAATGCCCTCGGTTGCCAAAAAGGCAGTCATGAAGGTGAGAAAATAACGCGGGGATCTTATAGAGAGAAAGGATACGGATTTTATGACACCCTTTGTTTTTGCTATACTTCTTTTTGTTATTACCTACGTGCTGCTCTTTACTCTGCCTAAGATCCGCGCCTACGTTGCCCTCGGCTCTGCCGTGGTCTTCTCGGTATGGCTCAGCTTCTTCTGCGGGGAGATCGAATTTGGCTTTGCGCAGATCTTGGGTGCCATCGATTTCAATATTCTCATGATGATCGCGGGTACTATGGGAATCGTGACTCTCTTTATTGAGTCCAAAATGCCCATGCGGATTGCCGACCTGCTTCTTGCCAAGTTCAAAAACGTTCGCGCGGCGATCGTTGCCATGGCGATGATGGCGGGTATTGTTTCGGCGTTCGTGGATAACGTGGCTACGGTGCTGATGATCGCTCCCATTGCCCTTGCGGTGTGCAAAAAGCAAAATATGTCGCCTGTGCCCGCCATTATTTCGATTGCCATTTCCTCCAACCTGCAGGGAGCGGCGACGCTGGTTGGCGACACTACCTCTATTCTGCTTGGCGGCTACGCGGACATGAATTTCTTTGATTTCTTTGTGTTCAAGGGCAAACCCGGTATTTTCTGGGCGGTGGAGATCGGTGCCTTTCTAACGATATTTATTCTTCTCTATATCTTCCGAAAGGATAGAGAACCTCTGTCTCTTACGGAAAAGACGGAGGTGAAGGATTTCGTTCCCACCTGGCTTATGGTGGGTGTGATCGTGCTTCTGATCCTTGCGTCCTTCCTACCCGTGCCATCCGAGGGCGTACTTTTGACCCTTTACAACCTGCGGAACGGAATCATTTGCGTGGTTCTCTTGCTGGTGGGGATTGCGGTCAATCTTTGCCGCACGAGGAATTTCACCTCTACGCTGAACGTCATTCGCGAGATGGATTTCCAAACCCTTCTTCTGCTTGCGTCCCTCTTTGTGGTAATTCAGGGAATTACCTCTGCGGGTGTTATCGACAAGCTGGCGGAGCTGCTCGTAAAGCTGGGTGGAGGTAATCTCTTCCTGACCTATACCGTGATCGTCTTTGCGTCGGTTCTGATCTCCGCGGTGGTGGATAACATTCCCTACGTTCTGACGATGCTCCCCGTGGTTACGGGCGTGGCACAGACAATGGGAGTTACGCCTTACGTTCTTTATTTCGGTTTGCTCATTGGCGCGACGCTTGGCGGAAACATTACTCCCATCGGTGCCAGCGCCAACATTACGGGCATCGGGATTCTTCGCAAGGAGGGCTACGAGGTAAAGGCGGGAGACTTTATGAGGATCAGCGTACCCTTTACCCTGACGGCGGTGCTTTCGGGTTATCTGTTTGTTTGGCTGTTCTGGGGAATCCTCTGAGAAAGAGGGTATCAACCAAGCAGGGCGGGTTTTCTGCCCTGCAAGAATGGATTATGGAAATGAGGTGAGATCATGCTTCCGAATATTTCGCTCCCCACTCATATCCTTGCCTTAATGAATCGGCTGGAGTCGGCGGGGGAGGAGGTCTATCTGGTTGGGGGAAGTCTGCGGGACACCCTTCTCGGCATTTCTCCAAACGACTTTGATCTCGCCGTATCCTCTGCTCCCAAGCGAACCATGGAGATTTTTTCGGATTACCGTGTGATCGCTACGGGACTTGCCCACGGAACGGTAACCGTCATCGCGGACGGCGAGCCCGTGGAGGTGACGACCTTTCGCGTGGACGGCAACTATACCGATGCCAGACACCCCGACGGCGTGACCTTTACCCGACGGATCGAGGAGGATCTTTCCCGCCGTGATTTTACGGTCAACGCCATGGCGTATCACCCGAAAACGGGGCTTTGCGATCCCTTTGGGGGGAGAGAGGATCTTCAGAGGGGTGTTCTTCGCGCGGTTCGTGATCCGCGGCTGCGGTTTTCGGAGGATGCTCTGCGAATCATGAGAGCCTTTCGCTTTTCGGCGCAGCTTGGATTTAAAATTGAAGAGAACACCCTTGCGGGCATGGTTCAAGCGAGGGACGGACTGTCAAGGATCGCCGTGGAACGCATTGCTTCGGAATTTCTGCGTCTGCTTCTGTCCAAGGATGCGTCCTCGGCTCTTCGGCAGATGCGAGAATACGGAGTTCTTCCTTACGTGACGGGGACGTACTGTCCCTCGGAGCGCGCGCTTTCGGCGCTTGCCGAGAGCCGTCCCTTGGAGGAGGAGCGCCTCGGACTGTTCTTTGCCGATGCCGACCCCGACGATGCCGTGAGGATTGCTCGCACCTTGCGCTTGTCCAATAAGCAGATCACCGCTCTGTGTGCCGTTTGCCGAGGAGCTCGGACGCAGGTAACGAAGGATGCCGATGCCCGACGGCTGATTGCCGATTGCGGGACATACGCCTCCTTTGGTGTTCGCGCCTCGGTCCTTCTCGGCGTATCTCCCAAGGAAGCCATTGGTTGGGTAGAGGAGAACCGAAGCCCGTGTACCCTCTCGGAGCTATCGGTGGGAGGCAGAGATCTGATCTCGGCGGGGATCGAGCCGAGACGGGTGGGGAAGACGCTTGATTGGCTTCTTTCCAAGGTGCTGGAGGATCCCTCCAAAAACGAAAGGGACACGCTCCTTTCTTTGGCGCTTGCATATCATGATAAAAAATAAAGGAACATTCAGATGGAACGATTGCTAAAAACCAAGGGAAAGATCCTTGGAGTGGATTTTGGGGACACCCGTACGGGGCTGGCGGTCAGTGACCCGTCCCGACTGTTAGCGTCGGGGATTGGGATGGTGAGTCCCGGAGGGATCGAAAGGACTGCCGACGCGGTGGCAGAGATCGCCCGCGAACAGGGTGCGGTCGCCCTCGTGGTGGGACTTCCCGTGAATATGGACGGAAGCCAAGGACAGCGAGCCGACCGCTGCCGTAAATTCGCGCGGATGCTCGAGGAACGGACGGGATTGCCCGTCGCCCTGTTTGACGAGCGGATGAGCACGATGAACGCCGCCAGATATCTCAACGAAACGGGGACCCGCGGAAAAAAGAGAAAGGGAGTGATTGACACCCTTTCCGCGCAGATCATTCTGCAGAACTGTTTGGATCGGTTGAAATATCAATCGACCTGAGGGAGAACGTATGGAAAAGAAAAAAGCGCAGGGCGGTACCTGCGAGAGCTGTGAATTTTACGATTACGACGAATATCTGGATGCCTACGTTTGCGACATTCGTTTAGACGAGGACGAGATGATCAATTTCCTCGGAGGAAACACCCGTTCCTGTCCATACTACCGCTATTATGACGAATATAAAAGCGTACATAAACAGATCTGACCGATGAGGAGGAGCCATGACCAATCTCTTTGACTATTTGGAGTGGAGAGGGGATCTCAGCTTTGACGCCTCGCCTTTGAACGAGGTGGACGCATTGATCCTTTCCCAGATCAGCTACGTGAATTTGGAGGGGATCGTTTCCTCCGATCCTCATGCGGAGGGCGTTCCTATGATGGATGCCGTTCGAACCTATCTGCGCGCACACAAGGGAGAGAAGGCGTATCTTGGGAAGATATTGCCGCCCGAAACGCTGACGCTGATGGTCCGCGCGGCAAAGACACGCCGCTTCGGGGCGCTGTCTCTTTTCGGATACGTGAATCGGATCAATCAAAAGGATCAGCTTCAGTTCAGCGCCGTTTCCTTCGTTTCCTCCAAGGATCGATGCGTTCTTGCCTATCGGGGAACCGATGACACGTTGGTGGGCTGGAAGGAAAATTTCAATATGAGCTTTATGCAGCCCGTCCCCGCGCAGAGGGAGGCGGTTGCCTATTTCGAACGCATAGCGGAGGCAAAAACGGGAGAGCTTACGCTTTGCGGTCACAGTAAGGGCGGAAATCTTGCAGTGTATGCCGCCGTAAAGTGCAAAAAGGAATTAAAGAGCCGTATTTCCGCGATCTATAACAACGACGGTCCCGGCTTTGATCGGAAATTTATCAAGAGCGCGGAATATAAAGAAATGAAGGGAAGGATCCACACCCTCCTTCCCCAGTCCTCCGTGGTGGGACTTCTTTTGGAGCATGAGGAGGGCTACGAGGTCATAAGAAGCACGGAAAAGGGGCTATGGCAGCATAACGCCTTTTCTTGGGAGGTGCTGGGAAATCGGTTTATTCACTTGGACACCATCAGCGAGGAGAGCCGACAGATCGATACCGCTATCAAGGACTTTATGAAGACCATGAAGCCTGCCGAGCGAGAGAAATTCGTGGATTCTCTCTACGAGACGATCATGGCAACGGGAGCCAAGACCCTGACTGAGCTGAATATTGAAAAGATCAAGCTGCTCAAGATCTGGGGGACGATGGATTCTACCACTCGCGCTCATATGATCAAGCTGTTCGGTCTGATGGTCAAGCAGAGCGCCAAGGCAAAATCTACCTATAAAAAATATACGATCAAGAAAAAGTGATCGGGTGTTTTAAATTGACCTTGAAAACCCGAAATTTTTCATAAAAAGAAATCCATCGGCGGCACGCGGAAGCGGCTCGGTCCGATGGATTTCTTGTATAAGATGGGATTTTAAGCTTGACTTAATACTCCGCGTTGCCCACCGTTCTGGGGTAGGGAATGGTGTCGCGGATATTGGAGATGCCCGTCAGGTACATGATGATACGCTCGAAGCCGAGGCCGTAGCCCGCGTGCTTGGTACCGCCGTAACGACGGAGGTTGAGATACCACCAGTAGTCCTCCTCGTTGAGTCCGCACTCTGCCATTCTGGCGGTCAGTACGTCGATTCTCTCTTCACGCTGAGAGCCGCCGATGATCTCGCCGACACCGGGAACGAGAAGGTCCATTGCGGCAACGGTCTTGCCGTCGTCGTTCAGACGCATATAGAACGCCTTGATCTCCTTGGGGTAGTCCACGACGAAGATGGGACACTTGAACACCTGCTCGGTCAGATATCGCTCGTGTTCGGTCTGCAGATCGATACCCCATTCCACGGGGTACTTGAAATCTGCTCCGCTCTTTTGGAGGATCTCCACCGCCTCGGTGTAGGTTACCTTCTTATATTGGCTGTTGGCAAGCGTGGTCAGACGGTCCTTCAGACCCTTTTCCACGAAGCTGTTGAAGAAATCGATCTCCTGCGGACAGGTTTCCATAACGTGGCGGATGATGGATTGGATCATATCCCACGCCAGCGCCATATTGTCGTCCAGATCGGCAAAGGCGATCTCGGGCTCGATCATCCAGAACTCTGCCGCATGGCGGGCAGTATTGGAGTTCTCGGCGCGGAAGGTGGGACCGAAGGTGTAGATTTTGCCGTAAGCGAGAGCGAAGGTCTCGCCCTCCAGCTGACCCGAAACGGTCAGATTTGCGGACTTGCCGAAGAAGTCCTGCGAAAAATCAATGGAGCCGTCCTCCTTGCGGGGAGGGTTGTCCAGATCCAGCGTGGTGACACGGAACATCTCGCCCGCACCCTCGCAGTCGGAGGCGGTGATCAGCGGGGTATGGACGTACACGAAGCCACGGTCGTGGAAGAACTTGTGAATGGCAAAGGCAGCCTCGCTGCGGACGCGGAAGGCGGCGGAGAACAGGTTGGTTCTCGGACGCAGATACGCCTGCTCACGGAGGAACTCTACCGAGTGGCGCTTGGGCTGGAGGGGATACTCGGGCGTGGAGGTGCCCTCTACGGCGATCTCGGTTGCCTTCAGCTCAAAGGGCTGCTTCATGCCGGGAGTCAGCTCCACGATCCCCTTGACCACCAGAGAGGCGCCCACGTTCTGGCGGGCGATCTCGTCGTAGTTGGCGATCTTTTCGCGCTCAAACACGACCTGAATGCTCTTGAAGCAGGAGCCGTCGTTCAGGTCAATGAAGCCGAACGCCTTGCTGTCCCGCAAATTGCGAACCCAACCGCCTACGGTGACGGGCTTGCCGCCAAAGGCCTCGGGGTTTTCATACATAGATCTTACAAAATCTCTTTTCATAGTTACGAACCGTTCCTTTACAGATTTCGGAAATTCATTCAATAGTTTATTATAGCACGAAGATAGGGGTTTGTCAATCCAATTCGCCAAAAGACTTGACTTTTCTTTCCTTGTGCGATAAAATAAAGAAAAAAGCCTAAAGGAGAAGGATCTTATGAGAAGCAAGACGGTAGCGGAAATCGTAAAGAAAATAGACGTGAGTGAGGAGTTTTTGATCTTTACCCTGGGAGACAGCATTACCAACGGATCGATCTCTACCTCCCTGGAAAACAGCTATACGGCAGTTCTCACGCGAAGGATTGCCGAACGGTATTCTGACCGAGAGGTCCTTCGCTACGACGGACGGCAGTCGAAGACTCCAGACGGCGAGCTTTTGCCCGTGGATCATTTCGACGGTCCTACCCGTGTTCAGGAAGGAAACGGGGGAAAGCTGACCGTGGTTCGGTGCGGCATCGGCGGCAACACGGTTCGACGCCTCATCAACCGACGGGGAGACTACGCGGGCAGAGCGTTTGAGGGCAGAGTGGCAGACCTTTTTACGGTCATGGTGGGCATCAACGATTCGCTCCGAGGTGATCCGTCCAAATACGTGACCCCCGAGCAGTATAAGAAGGATCTTTACGAGCTTCTTGCGTTGCTGGAGAACGCCAATCCTCAAGCTGACGTGATTCTTATGACTCCCACCTATTATCACGACGGATCCACCCGTGAATCCTATCTTGATCTTTATGCCGAGAAGATGACCGAGGTGGCAAGGGAGTGCGCGCTTCCCCTCATTGACACCCACAAGCTGTGGATGGACCGTATGGTCCTCGGCGGCGAGGGCTACGGTCAGGGAGATTGGCTTCCCTCGGACAAGTGTCACCCCGGTGACGTGGGGCATAAAGCCTTGGGAGAATTTATTTTTTCGGAGATCTTTGAATAAGTGGGCCGAGAGGAAGCGGGAGAAAGCCGCTTCCTCTTTGTTTGAATTGCACAAATAAATGTGACGGTGGTGTGATATTTTGTAAGAAATTGAGCATTGCAATTTGTCGAAAAGTGTGCTAAAATATATCCATAAATATGAAAACCGTTGAAGCCTTTTGAATCGAAGGAAACAGGAGGCGGAGGGGCTCTGGAGAATCTCGCAAGAGTGCCGAAGGTGCAAGGCGTTGAAAAATGCCGAATCTCTCAGGCAAAAGGACAGAGGGGACGTCAAGAAAAGGCGTCGATTGTTTTTCTCTTTGGAGCCACTGATACGTTCAGTGGTTTTTTTGTTTTCATTTTTATTTCATCGCCGCCGTGCGCGGCAAGGAGGTTTTCTTCTATGCAAGCAGTATCTGAATTTCTGCTCCCCATTGTTCAGAAGATCAATGCGTATCTGTCTGACTACATCCTCATCTTTCTTCTCGTAGGTGTGGGCGTGTTTTACACCATTCGCACTCGTTTCGTGCAGGTTCGCTGCTTTGGCGAGGGCATGAAGAAGGTGTTCGGCAATATCAGACTCCGTGGTGAAAAGCAGTCCAGCGGTATGAGCTCCTTCCAGGCTCTGGCTACCGCCATTGCCGCACAGGTTGGTACCGGCAACATCGTCGGTGCTTCCGGCGCCATTCTGACCGGCGGCCCCGG
>JAZOQX010000129.1:0-2888 GCA_045656325.1 Eubacteriales bacterium | reverse complement strand
GGAGCCAAGATTCTCAACGAGCATCTCAACTTGTTTGTTGATTTGTCCGATGAAGCAAAGAACGTAGAAATCTTGGTTGAAAGAGAAGAGACCAAGAAGGAAAAGGTTCTTGAGATGACCATTGAGGAGCTTGACATGTCTGTTCGTAGCTTCAACTGCTTGAAGCGCGCAGGCATTGATACCGTGGAAGATCTGACGAACCGCACCGAGGAGGACATGATCAAGGTCCGCAACCTCGGAAAGAAATCGCTGGAAGAAGTCATTCAGAAGTTGCATTCTTTGGGACTGGACCTCAGAAAAGAAGAGGAATAATCCACCCAAAAGGCGAAGCCTTAAGAATGCGGATGTTATAGCAAGAAATACGACAAGGAGGGAAATAAGATGCCCGGAACTAGAAAACTTGGCAGACCTACCGCTCATAGAAACGCTATGCTTCGCGGTATGGTGACCTTGCTGCTGGAAAACGGACAGGTTGAGACCACTTTGACGAGAGCAAAGGAAGTCCGTTCCATGGCTGAAAAAATGATTACGCTTGGCAAGAAGAATACTCTTGCAAGCCGCCGCGCTGCAATGGCATACATCACCAAGGAGGACGTTGTAACCAAGGTGTTTGGCGAACTGGCTCCTATGTATGCAGAGCGCAACGGCGGATATACCCAGATCTTTAAGCTTGGTCCTCGCAGAGGCGACGGAGCAGAGATGGCGATCGTTCGCCTGATCGACTACGTAAAGCCCGAGGCTAAGGCTGACAAGAAGGAAAAGAAAGCGGACAAGACGGACGCAGAATAATCCTTCGGGGTGCAAAAAATGCTTGCGATTTTCGCAAGCATTTTTTGTTATTCGGAGACCGTTCGACAGGGACTGTCATATACTGACAACGAAGGAGGTGAATCGATGGAAAAATACTATCGTAGATGTACTGCGGAGCTTGGATCGATCAGCGGGGCGATGCGCGCCCAAAAGGCGCTTGCCTCCTCTGCGATCCCGTCGCAGGTCGTAAAGATGGATTCCTCCTCTCGCCGCGGCTGCGCTTACGGACTCTCTTTCTCCTGTGAGCAATCAAAAAACGTTCGGTACGTGCTGGAAACGGCTCGGATCTCGGTGAAGCAATGGAACGAAGGGGAATAATTTATTTGGATCATGCCGCAACCAGCTATCCTAAGCCCTTGGCGGTTCGGAACGAGGTTGTCCGATGCCTTTGTGAGTATGGCGGGAATCCGGGAAGAGGTTCTCACGTTCTTTCCATGAGGGCGGCAGAGAAGGTGTATGAATGTCGGGAACGTCTGGCTTCGTTTTTTGGCGTGGAGGATCCCGAACGAATCATGTTTACCATGAATACCACCTATGCGCTGAATCTCGTCTTAAAGGGCTTGATTCGGGAGGGAGATCACGTGATCCTTTCGGATATGGAGCATAACGCGGTTTGGCGTCCGTTATATCGGTGGGAGCAGGAGGGGAAAATTCAGACCGATACCTTTCGAAGCGGAGCCGAGGTGGGGACTGGGGCGATCAACGTATGCGAAGCGATCGAGAAGGTTTTGAGAAAGGAAAGCCGCTTGCTTGTGTGCGCGCAGGCATCCAATATTTGCTCCTTGGAGCTTCCCATTCGGGAAATCGCGCAGTTCTGCCATGACCACGGCTTGCTTTTCGTGGTGGACGGCGCCCAGAGCGCGGGTCATTTTCCGATCCGTGTGGACGAGTGGGGCATTGACGCGCTTTGTATTCCCGGACATAAGGGGTTGCTTGGTCCACAAGGCTGTGGCGTTTTGATACTGGGAAAGGGAGTGGCTCCCGAAACCCTGCTTCAGGGAGGGAACGGCGTATATTCCCTTGAGGGAGAGATGACCGACCAATTTCCCGAGCGCTACGAGGTAGGAACGCTGCCCACTCCCGCCATCGCGGGGCTTTCGGAGGGGATTCAGGTGCTGGAGCGGATCGGACTTGAAAACGTGTGCGCCTATGAACGGTGGCTGAGTCGATACGCCAAGGAGCTTTTGGGAAATACGGAGGGGATTCATCTCTATGCGCCTTGGTATGAGGGATCGATCCTTTTGTTTGACGTAAAGGGATGGACCTCGGAGGAGGTCGGCGCGTGGCTGAACGAAGCGGGAATTTGCGTGCGGAGCGGTCATCATTGCGCCGCCTTGGCGCACAAGACCTTATGTACTCCCGAAAATGGCGCGGTGCGGGTCAGCCTTGGCATGACTAATCGTCGCGCGGACATAGACAGCCTGTGGAAGGCGCTTCGGGCGCTGCAGAAAGAGGAGCGGTAAAAAGGGTCGCCGTCCGATGACGGATGGCGACCTTTCTTGACAGAAGACGGAAAAATTCGCAAGGGGCAGGAGGAAAAACGAAAAAGTTTTTATAAAAAAACACAAAATGGGTTGACAAGAGAGGATATGTGTGATATAATAGTAAGGCAAACGGGAAGAACACGCTCCCACGGCATTACGCCGGTGTGGCGGAACAGGCAGACGCCCGGGACTTAAAATCCCGTGATACGTAAGTATCGTACCGGTTCGACCCCGGTCACCGGCACCAATACGGTTTTACGTATGGGAATCATATCGCGGAGTAGAGCAGCTTGGTAGCTCGTCGGGCTCATAACCCGGAGGTCGTGAGGTTCAAATCCCACCTCCGCAACCAAAAAGGAAAGCAACCCATCAGGGTTGCTTTCCTTTTTGCTTATGAAGCGGAGTCTGTGCTTCACGCCATCCGGGTTGTTCCGACGAGCGTAGCTCGTTGGGTTAGAGAACGAAAATCTATTGAGTATTGTTTTTCGCGAACGGTGGAGCCAAAGCAGGGAGTGTGCCGAACCGAGCAAGCGCAGGCGACGGCAGACGACTATGCGACGCGAGTGGGGTGTGTTCGCACAATCTGATGGGAGA
>JAZOQX010000128.1:0-3463 GCA_045656325.1 Eubacteriales bacterium | reverse complement strand
TCCTGACTCATGTTGGTGGAAGAGGTGATGGTGATGTGCTGCTCCTTGCCGGTTCCCTTATCCTTTGCGGTGACGTTTACGATGCCGTTCGCGTCGATGTCAAAGGTAACCTCGATCTGCGGCACTCCGCGGGGAGCGGGTGTGATACCGTCGAGAATGAAGCGTCCGAGCGTGGTGTTGTTGGCAGCCATCTCGCGCTCACCCTGCAGAACGTGGATCTCAACCGAGGTCTGACCGTCTGCCGCGGTGGAATATACCTGGCTCTTCTTGACGGGAATGGTGGTGTTGCGGTCGATGATGCGGTTGAATACGCCGCCCAGCGTCTCGATACCGAGAGACAGAGGCGTTACGTCCAGCAGGAGCAGATCCTTTACGTCTCCGCCAAGGACACCGCCCTGAATTGCCGCGCCGATGGCAACGCACTCGTCGGGGTTGATTCCCTTGAAGGGCTCCTTGCCGAGGAATTTCTTTACGGCATCCTGTACGGCGGGGATTCTGGTGGATCCGCCTACGAGAAGAACCTTATCTACCTCGGACGCGCTGATGCCCGCGTCAGCCAGAACCTGTCTGGTGGGCTTCATGGTCGCGTCAACCAGATCCGCAGTAATGCGGTCAAACTCCGCGCGGGTCAGGGTTGCGTCAAAGTGGAGAGGACCTGCCGCGGTGGCGGTCAGGAAGGGCAGATTGATATTGGTGCTCATCATACCCGAAAGCTCGATCTTTGCCTTCTCCGCTGCCTCCTTGAGTCTCTGCATCACCATCTTGTCGCTACGCAGATCTACGCCGTTTTCCTTCTTGAACTGCTCTACCATCCAGTTGATGATACGCTCGTCGAAATCGTCACCGCCCAGACGGTTGTTACCTGCGGTAGCCAGTACCTCAAACACGCCGTCCGAAATTTCCATCAGAGATACGTCGAAGGTACCGCCTCCAAGGTCGAATACCATGATTCTCTGGTCGGTCTCCTTATCCATACCGTAAGCAAGAGCGGCGGCGGTAGGCTCGTTGATAATACGAAGAACCTCCAAGCCCGCGATCTTACCCGCATCCTTGGTTGCCTGTCTCTGCGCGTCCGAGAAGTACGCGGGAACCGTAATGACCGCCTGAGTCACAGGGGCGCCGAGGAATGCCTCCGCGTCTGCCTTCAGCTTCTGCAGAACCATAGCGGACAGCTCCTGAGGGGTGTAGTTCTTTCCGTCGATCTCCTTCTTGTAAGCAGATCCCATTTCGCGCTTGATGCTGATGACCGTACGGTCGGGGTTGGTGATCGCCTGACGCTTTGCCACCTGACCCACCATTCTCTCACCGCTCTTGGTAAAGGCGATGACCGAGGGAGTGGTTCTCGCTCCTTCGGGGTTGGGGATGACGCTGGGCTCACCGCCCTCAAATACGGCAACGCAAGAGTTGGTCGTTCCTAAATCTATTCCGATGATCTTTCCCATGATAATTTCCTCCTTATGGGTTCATAATTTATTTTTTTGTTTTTGGTTTCTCGTTTAATTGGCGACCTTCACCATGGCGTAGCGGAGAACCTTGTCGCCCTTGGCGTAGCCCTTCATAAAGACCTCCACCACCTCGTTCTCGCCAACCGTCTCGTCCTCCACGTGCATGACGGCATTATGCACGTTGGGATCGAAGGGCTTTCCCACCGCTTCGATCTCGGATACCCCCATTTTGGCAAGAAGCTCCGAAAAGCTCTTCAGAGTCAGCTCAAGCCCCTTTCCCACAGGGGATTCTGCCACGTCGGCAGTATTGTACTGCGCCGCGCGCTCCAGATTGTCAAGCACGGGCAGGATATTGGTCAGCGTTTCACAGACCGCGTCCGCGTAAGCGCCCTCCCGCTCCTTGGCGGTGCGCTTGCGGAAATTGTCGTACTCCGCGCCCAAACGAAGATATTTGTCATTCATCTCGGCAAGCTCGGCGGTCATCCGCTCAAGAGATTTCTTGACCTCGGCAAGCTCCGCCTCCGCTTTCTTCGCTTTTTTCTTCGAGCCCTTGGCAGATTCCTCGGGAGCCGCCTCCTCGGCAGTCCTTTCTACGGTCTCCTCCACAGATTCCTCCACGGCCTCCTTTACCTGTTCTTCCACTTTTTCTTCCACTTTTTCTTCCATTTTCTCTTCCATCACTCTATTCCTTTCCCGTGATCTGCTTCGGCTCATTCACCTCAAACATACTGGAAATGTTTTCGGTAATATCCCCGATCGTCTCAAGCACCTGCTTGTAATTCATTCGTCTGGGTCCGAGGACGCCGATGACACCGACGGTCCGTCCGTTTCTCTTAATGGGCTTGAACACCAACGCGGAATTGTTCATGACCTGTACGGGGCTTTCCGAGCCGATCAGTACGTTGATATCGTCACTGTCCGCGCGGGACACCAGATCCAGGATCTCCTCTTGATTTTCAAGAGTTCCGAGAAGCCTTCCGAACTGGTCGCTGTCCGAATACTCGGGGTATTTGAGCAGATGATTGAGTCCCGACAGCCGCATCTCACCGCCATCAATCTCATTCATGACCTCGTAGACGCACTTAACCGCGGGATTGACCAAATACGCCGCGTCTCCCATAGCGTTTTCCAGCTCCATGATGATCGGCAAGGTGATCCGATCCGCTCCAAGACCGCACAGACAACCGTTGAATAGCTCGGAAAGAGTTCTGAGCGCCACGTCGGTGACAATCCCCGAGGAGGTCGCCTTCTTGGTCTTCACCGCTCCGCCCGAGGTAATCATCAGCATGGCGAAATGGTAATCGTCAATCGAAACGAACTCAAACTTCGACATGGTAACCGAGGACGCCTTGGGCTTGATAGCGATGCCCGTGTAATTGGTCATGGAGGAGGCAAGCCTTGAAGCCGTCTCAAGAATCTGATCGATCTCCGCCATCTTCGCCTTTAAGAGCTGATTGATCTGCGTGACCTCACGGGTCGTGGTAGCGTATTGCTCCACCAGCGTATCCACGTAAAAGCGGTAGCCCGCCTCACTTGGCACTCTGCCCGCCGAAGTGTGAGGCTGAACCAGATAGCCCATCTGCTCTAATTCCGCCATCTCGTTTCGGATGGTTGCCGAGGAGCAGGACAGAAGATTGTTTTGC
This sequence comes from Eubacteriales bacterium, assembly GCA_045656325.1. Lineage (GTDB taxonomy): Bacteria > Bacillota > Clostridia > Oscillospirales > CAG-272 > HGM12713. The sequence continues at coordinate 375 of JAZOQX010000128.1, read as the reverse complement.
ATGATCGACTTGGAGCCAATCGGCTCTCCGCCTTCAATGTGCGCTTCCACGATGGATTTCAGTATCAGCTTTTTCCGCTCGCTGAGCTCTTGCTTTTTTCTGTTTTCCTCTTGCACGCTGCAGCCTCCTCTCCGATTTTTTTGGGGAATCCTTTCTTGAGGTTTTAGCACTCATTTTTGCGGAGTGCTAAACTCTGTATAAAATTTATCATGTTTTTTCACTTTTGTCAAGGGTTTTTACGATTTTTTTTGTGAAGTTTTTGTAAACAGTGCTAATTCTCTTTTTTCTTCCTTTTATTATGTCCGATTTGCAGATCAACGATGCACAATCGCGTCCTTCACAGCCACACAACACGCCGTAATTCGGCTTTAGAAG
>JAZOQX010000127.1:0-12666 GCA_045656325.1 Eubacteriales bacterium | reverse complement strand
GAACGTCCTGCATGTACCAGCCGTACATTCCCGTAGGAACAGCGGCAATGGCATCCAGCACGTCAAAGCCATCGGTCAGAATACCGAAGCCCGCATACTGGTTGTCCAGGTGAGGTGCGTTCTTGTGCATAACGAAGAACTGAGAGGAAGCCGAATTGGGATCGGAGGTGCGTGCCATGGAAAGAACGCCGCGCTCGTGCTTCAGGTCATTGGTGGTACAGCCGTTCTGTGCGAACTCGCCCACGATGGACTCGGTGTCCTTATGCTCCATCTGCTCGTCGTAGCCGCCGCCCTGAATCATAAAGCCCTCGATCACGCGGTGGAAGATCAGACCGTTAAAAAAGCCCTCTTCGATCAGCTTCAAAAAGTTTTCGACGGTCACGGGAGCCTTCTCGGGAAAGAGCTCGGCGGTCATCGTTCCATAATCTCTTACTTGGATCTGAATCATCGGATTTGTCATTTTCTTCATCCTTTCTTTCACTTTGTATGGTTTAAAATTTCTGATTCTTCGTTGTCTTCTTCCCCGTACGCCAGCAAGAAAAGCGTATGAATCCGCTCCTCTCTGCCCGCTAAGTGCAGATAGCCGAAAAGCGTCTCCATTCCCGTGGCGCTTCGGTATTCGGCAACCGTAGCCGACTTGGGGGTGTTGGTATGTCCGATATTTCTGCCGCGGCGAAAGACCGCAGCCTCCTCCTCGGACAGATAGGGGAGGATTTTTTCCATGGCTCTCGCCTGCGCGGAGGCTCGCACGTAGCCCAGCGCCTCCTTGTTGAGCCTTGCGGAGGAGGAAAGCCCGCGCTTTACCAGATGCTCCCGCACGCACAGCTCGAGCACGCAATCTCCGAGATACGCCAAGGACGCGGTGGAATAGGTATTCAACGGCTGTTCCATGGTTCCTCCTTAAAATCGGATCCGCCGAACCTCGGTGACCCGAGATTTTGCGGGATCGACGGTAAAGAGCGCTCCCTGCGCCTCGATTTCTCCCCCCGCTACCTGAAAGCGGACGGGCATTTTCGTGCGGAATTTCTCGATCACGCACGCCGCCTCGGTGCCGATGACCCCGTCCCGAGGACCCGTCATGCCGAGATCGGTGATATATCCGCTCCCCAAGGGAAGGATCTGCTCGTCTGCCGTCTGCACGTGGGTGTGGGTTCCGAACATGACGGCGATCCGACCGTCAAAATACCGCGCCATGGCGATCTTCTCCGAGGTCGCCTCGGCATGAATATCCATAAGCGCGAAATCGTAATTTCCCCGCTCCCGCTCCAGAATCCGATCCACGGTGGCAAAGGGACAGGACAAGGACTCCATCAGCGCCGTTCCCATGACGTTGATCCCAAGGATCCGCCAGCCCGACACGTTTAAGACGGTATAGCCCGCGCCGGGGGCTTGGGGCGGATAATTGGCAGGACGGATGATCGCCTGCGAGTCGCTGAGCAGCGAGCAGATATCCCGTCTCCCATAGGTATGGTTCCCAAGGGTAATAAGGTCCGCTCCCGCCGACAAAAGCTCCTCCGCGTCCCTTCGGGAGATCCCGTGAATGTCGGTGGCGTTTTCACCGTTCACCACCACGAAATCCGCCGAAAGCCTCTCTCGCTCCCGCCAAAGCTTTTCCTTTACATATTCAACGGCTCTCGTGCCAACCACGTCGCCGATGGCAAGTATGTTCATGCTGTTTTGCTTTCTATGCTTCTTGCAACGTATTATGCAGGATCAGATATTCCATGGTCTTATCGAAAAGCATGGATTCGAGGACCTGCTCTCGAAGATACCCGTCCACGTAGGCGCGGTCATAGCCGTAGCGCTCCACGTAGCGGTCCGCGTATCGGTCGTAATGGGCGCTCACCTCCGCGTCGGACAAGGCAATCCCCGCGTCCGACAAGATCCAAAGGAACACCAGATCGCTCTTGACCATTGCCCTCGCTTCCTCGGAAAGATCCTCCTCGGTCACGCCCCGCAATGCCAGCAGATCCTCATACCTTACGCCCTCTCGGTCGGCAAGGTATTCGTATTCCAGCCGAAGCTGCTCACGGTAGTACGCCACCTGCTCGGCGGGGTATTCCTTGACGGACGCGCCGAGAAGCACCGCCCGCCAGATTGCCTCGCTCTTCGATTCGCCCTCGGCTACCGCCACCGTCAAGCCCTCGTAGGCGACGGGGTCCAGATACTCCGAAAGGCGCGTCCCGTCATAGGATGGGCGGGAAGCAACGACCTCCTCCTTCGCGCAGGAGGAGAAGGAGAGAAGCGCCGCTGCCGCCAGCAAAAGCGCCGCTCCCGTTTTTAACATTCGCTTTACGGTCATAAGATTCCCTCATGAAAAGAAAAACGGCTCGTTTTGGTAACAAAGCCGCTCTCTTTTGAATTATTTGCTCTCGACCTTGAGCACTTCCTTGCCGTCGTAATATCCGCAAGCTTTGCAAACGCAGTGATTTCTAACGTACTCTCCGCACTTGGGGCACTTGTTGATGCCGGGAAGGGTGAGCTTCCATACGTTGGAGCGTCTCTTGTCTCTGCGAGCCTTCGATACTTTCTTCTTCGGTACTGCCATTATCTACACCTCCTTGAAGCGTGTATAACACTTTCGTTTATATAAATTTAATTGCTTCCGTCTTCGCTGTCATCGCCGTGAAAGAAATTTTTGAGAACGGCGAGCCTTGGGTCGATCTCCTTCTCGGAGCAGCCGCAGTCTCCCTCTCTCTTCGGTTTTCCGCATTTGGGGCAAAGACCGAGGCAATTCTCGTCGCAAAGCAATCTCGTGGGAAATCCCAAGAGCAGCTCCTCTCTGAGCGCCTCATCCACGTCCAGCTCGTTCTTGCAGAGCACCACGTATTCGTCCAGCATCTCCTCGGACTCGGGGTCAGTCAGCATTCCCTCGGTGGCAACCGTACGCTCAAAGTCAAGAGAGAAAACTCCGTCAACCGGAGCAAGACATCTCGCGCACTCGCCGTGATAGTTCAGCTCTGCCCTCAGCGTCAGGCGCATATATCCCGCTCGATCGGTAATACAGCCCGTCACGTGAGCATCCGATTCAAAAACCACACCGTCCAGCGTCTGGGGAGACAGCATATAATCAATGTCCAGCTGCTTGACCTCTCCGCAAAGAAGAGGAGAAACGTCCACGATCATTTCCCGCGCTCCTTCCGCCCGAACCGATGGCAGGCTCGAATCCGAATTTCTCGCACTTTTGTGATGACATAAAATGCGACATTACACATTATAATTGATTTTCGTTCTCTTGTCAAGAGTTTTTTGGAATTTTCTTTCATAAACTTCTTTTTTGGGAAAAATCACGGGCAACTCTCTTTACATTCCCTTATAAATATGGTAAAATAACAACAGATTTGTTGATAAGGAGCGCTCCATGAACCACACCCCTTTGATTTTGAACAATGAAATCGACTCTTCCCTGCTTCCCCGCCGACCAAAGGACTCTCACAAGGGGACCTTCGGCAAGGTCCTTGTGGTGGCGGGAAGCCGCGATATGGCAGGCGCCGCCTATTTTGCCGCCAAGGCGGTCTACCGCATGGGCGCGGGGCTTTGCAAGATCTTGACGGTACGGGAAAATCTTCCCGTTCTCGCCTCCCTTCTGCCTGAGGCGCTTCTCTGCGGCTACGACGGGGACTCCCCCGATCCCGACACCGTGGCAAGCGCCGAGGAATGGGCGGACGTTCTCGTCGTCGGCTGCGGACTCGGCACCTCTGCCGCCGCCCGTCGGCTCCTGTCCGCTCTGCTCCGCGCAACGAAAAAGCCCTTGGTGCTGGACGCGGACGCCCTCAATCTGCTGGCGAAAAATCCCTCCCTGCTGCGCTATACGAGGGGCGCGATTCTGACCCCCCACACCGTGGAGATGGCGCGGCTGCTCGGCTGCTCCCCCGAGGAGGTGGAGTCCGATCGGGCGGGGGCGGCAACCGCTCTTGCCAGACGGACGGGCGCTTTGGCGGTGCTCAAGGGTCACAGAACCCTGATCACCGACGGAGGCGAGGTGATCTACCAAAACAGGACGGGCAACAGCGGCATGGCGACGGCAGGCTCGGGCGACGTGCTTGCGGGAATGATCGGCGGTCTTTTGGCAAGCGGACGCGCCGAAAATCAGTCCCCCTTAACGTGGGCGCGGCTGGGTGTCGCTCTCCACGGGCTTTGCGGTGAGGAAGCCGCAAGGACGCTTACGGAGTATTCGGTGATGGCAAGCGATCTGATCGATGCCCTCCCCCGCGTGCTTCGGAGCATCATCAACGAGGAATAAGGATATCATCATGAGTGAACGTAAGGATCTTTTTACCACCATCCGCAAGGAGGCGCACGTAGAATTTGAGGAAAAGCGCTCGGTCTTTCTCGGTCATGCCCTGCGGACCGACTCGGAGGAGGAGGCGCAGGCCTTCGTCAAAAGGCTGAAAAAGGAATATCAGGACGCGACCCACAACGTCTTTGCCTATCTGATGCGGGGCGAGGCGGTGGCACGCTACTCGGACGACGGAGAACCGCAAGGAACGGCGGGAATGCCCGTTCTTGACGTGATCCGCAAAAGCGGCGCGCGAAACGTGACGGTCGTCGTGACCCGCTATTTCGGCGGTACGCTTCTCGGCGCGGGCGGCCTCGTGCGGGCTTATTCCCATGCCGCCTCTCTCGCCATCGAGGCGGGCGAAATCATTACCTATGCCCCCTATACCGAGTACGAGCTTCGCTGCGGCTACTCCGAGTACGGGAAATATCAGGTCGCCCTCGCCGCCGCAGGCGCCATCATCGATAGCACCGACTTCGCCGCCGACGTGTCCATCCGTTACGCCATCCCCGCCACCAAGGGCGATGCCCTCCGCGCCAAAATCGTCGAGCTGAGCTACGGCAAGGACACCCCCTCGGTCATCGGCGAACGGTTTGATTATAGGTAAGGGGGAGTTAGTTGGGAAGAGGGTTTTGTTTGAATCTTGTGCGGGGCGACGTCCTCGACGGTCCGTTTTAAAAAATGAAAATCCGCGGTGGCGCTAAAGCCGTCCGCGGATTTTTTCATTAGAAAAAAGTATAAACTTTAGCCTAACACAAGGAATAGAAAGGTGTGTCCCCCAAGCCACAAATTGTAATAAAAGTTTTGCGCCGCTTTTTCAAAAGCGGCATAAATCGCGTCCCAACTAACTTCTCCTACCCTCTCCCGCCGATTTTTGTCAATCTCGCTATTTTATTCCAAAGGGAGTCGGACAGATCCTCTCGCCTCAGGCGCCATTGCCAATTGCCCTCGGCGCGGGCGGGGACGTTCACGCGGGCTTCGGCTCCGAGACCGAGGTAGTCCTGCAGGGGGACGACGCAAAGCCGCGCGGGGGATCGCATCAGGGCGGCGATCAGGCTTTCCGCAAGATGCCCGTCCGACGGTTCCTCTGTCCAAAGGTATTCCCTGACCTTGGCTCGCTCTTTTTCGGAAGCCCCCGAAAGCCACTCCAAAAGGGTCGCGTTGTCGTGGGTACCCGTGTAGGCGACGCAATGGGGAGGATAATTATGGGGCAGATCGTCGGAGGAAAAATCTCCCGCTTCTCCTCCGAAGCCGAACTGGAGGATCTTCATACCCGGAAAGCCGCAAGCCCTCAGCAGGGAGCGTACCGAATCGGTCACGTAGCCCAAATCCTCGGCAAGGATTTCCTTTTCCCCCAGCGTCTCCCTTGCCACGCGGAAAAATTCGTCTCCGATTCCCTTTTCCCACCGTCCTCCCTTGGCATCCCTGTCTCCCGCGGGAATCGAATAGTAGGAATCAAAGCCTCTGAAATGGTCGATCCGTACCGCGTCAAACAGCTCAAACGCCTGAGACAGTCTTGCCAGCCACCAAGCGTAATCCTGTCTCCGATGGGCTTCCCAGCGATAAAGGGGATTGCCCCAAAGCTGTCCGTCCTCGGTGAAATCATCGGGGGGACACCCCGCCACCCGAAGGGGGTTTCCCTCCCCGTCCAGCAGGAAGAGATTGGGGCTTGCCCACAGGTCGGCGCTGTCCCGCGACACGTAGATGGGCAGATCGCCGATGATGCGTACGCCCCTTTGATTGGCGTAGGCGCGCAGCCTTCCCCATTCCTCAAAAAAGCGGAACTGGAGAAACCGATACGCCTCTATTTCCTCGGAAAGACGCTCCCTTGCCTCGGACATTGCCCGCGCCTCCCGAAGCCGAAGGGAGGGATCCCACTCTGCCAAGGGAAGCCCGCCAAGGGAATCCTTCAGCGCCATAAACAGCGCGTAATCCTCGAGCCACCCTTGATTTTTCTCCCGAAAATCCCGATATTCCCCGCTCTCGCCGCCCCGAAAACGGCTTGCCGCCAATCGGAGCAGAGGCATCCTTTTTTCATATTGCAGACCGTAGTCCACCCGATGGGCGGGGGCGTCTCCCAGCGCCTCCTCGCACTCCCCTTGAGAAAGAAGCCCGTCGGTGACCAGTCCCCAAAGATCGATCAGATACGGGTTTCCCGCAAAGGCGGAGGGCGACTGATAGGGAGAATCTCCAAAGGAGGTGGGGGTCAGAGGAAGCACCTGCCAGTATCCCTGTCCGCTCCCTGCCAAGGCATCCACCAGCTCGTACGCCTCTCTGGAAAAGCATCCGATGCCGAAGGGGGACGGCAGCGCGGTGACGGGAAGCAGAATCCCCGCTTTACGTAGATCCTCGTTCATCTTCATCCTCCTCGGTTTCGATCATAATTCCAAAATGGTCGGAAAGGATCGGCTCCTCCCGTCCGTCAAAGATCCGACGGTATCGAAGAACGGGGCGAGGGGGACGGCATCGGATCTGATCGATCCGCAGAGCTCCCTCTGCCGTCCGCTCCCGCCAGCCGTCTGCCAAGGGAGACACGGTATCCTCCTCCGCGTCCGCTTCCTCTGCAAGGACGTAGGCATCGGCATAGCCCTCCCGAAGAAGGGGATCTCCCTGCCGCTCCATCTGCTCGGCAGGCAGGTTGAAATCCCCCATGAGCCACACCGAGGGTCCGTGGCGAAGGGCGGAGGACAGACGGTTCCATTCCAACGAAAAGCCCTCCTCCCACCAGCTCATATGAAGCGACACCGTCCATTCTCTCCCCGAGAGATCCGAAACCGCCAGTGCCGAGCGCCGCCGCCAGTCCTCGTAGGGACGGTAGGGCGTCAGCAAAATCTCCCTCGCCTCCCCTATGGGAAAGCGGGTAAGAAGCGCCAGCCCCTCGTCCCTCGTGCCGTATCCTACCTTGACGGGAAGCCACGCCGCCTCGTATTCTCCCTTGAGGAGGGAAAGGAGTCCCAAGAGGAAATTGTCCTCCCGCAAGGAGATCTCCCCTCCCAAGCACCGCAAGCCGCGGACAGACTCCGTCGGGGAGGCGCTTCTCGTCTGACAAACCTCCTGCAGCGCCACCGCATAGGGCTTTTCCCGCAAGAGGAGGGCGGCAAGCTCCCTTTGCTTATACCCGTCGTCCACCCCTCCGTGAGAGTGGATATTCATGGTCATTCTCTTTCTCATAGCAGATCGTTGATATCGGACTTCAATACGTCCGCCTTGGGACCGTACACCGCCTGCACGCCGTCTCCCTTTTTGAGAAGGCTCAGCGCCCCCTCCCGCTTCCACGCGTCGGCATCGGCAACCAGCGCGGGGTCCTTGACCGTCACCCGCAATCGGGTCATGCAGGCATCCACGAGGACGATATTCTCCCTGCCTCCGAGAAGCCCGATGATCCTTGCGGGCTGACTGTCACCGAGGACCTTTTCCCCGCCCTCGGCAGGCGGAGCGGAAATCCCCTCGTCCAGATAATTTCCAAGCCGTCCCGGCGTGGCGTAGCCGAATTTTCCGATCATGAAGCGCGCCACGAAATAGCCGATCAGGAAGAACGCCACCGACGCGATCAGGAAATTGATCACGTCCCCGATCAAGCCCGCCTCAATGGAGATGGGCAGACGGGTGGCAAGCTCCACGTTTCCGAAGGAATGGAGACGCAGATTCACAAGCCCCGCCAAGGCAAAGGCGCAGCCCTGCAGGACGGCGTAGACGATATAAAGCGGAATGGCGCAGAACATGAACATAAACTCCAAGGGCTCGGTCACGCCCGTGAGAAAGACCGCCAGCCCCGCCGACAGGAAGATCGAGCGGTAACGCCGACGCTTGTCCGCCTCCACCCGATGGTACATGGCAAGCCCCACGCCAAGCAAAAGACCCGTGGCTCCGATCATCTGTCCCACCTTGAAGCGGGCGGGAACTACCGTTGCCAGCAGATTTTCGTAGGAGGCCATATCTCCCCCGTTCTTGAAATTGATCAGGTCGGTGATCCACGCCAGCCACAGGGGATCCTGCCCGAACACCACCGTTCCTGCCGACGCGCCCGTGAGGATCTCATAGGAGCCGCCGAAGGAGGTGTAGTTCATGGGAATGGTGATCATATGATGGAGTCCAAAGGGGAGCAGCAGCCGCTCCAGCGTTCCGTACACAAAGGGAGCCAGCACGGGGGAGGTGTCCGCCGAGCTTGCGATCCACACGCCGAAGGAATTGATGCCGTGCTGAACCAAAGGCCATACCACCGACAGAACGAGGGAGGCGATGATCGACCAAAAAATGACCACCAAGGGGACGAAGCGCTTGCCGTTGAAGAAGGAAAGGGCATCGGGAAGCTTGCGGAAATTGTAATACTTGTTGTAAAGAATCCCGCCGATAAAGCCCGAAATAATGCCCACGAACACGCCCATGTTGAGGGCGGGGGATCCCATGACCGAGGTGAAATATCCCTCCACGGGAATGACCTGCCCAAAGATGGTCTGAACGGTGGCTTCGGGATCGGCAAGCATTTCCGTACTCACGCCGAAGAGAGCGCCCGTAATGTTGTTGATCAGTATAAAGGTCAGAGCGGCGGCAAAGGCTCCGCCCGCCCGATCCTTTGCCCAGGAGCCGCCGATGGCGACGGCAAAGAGCAGGTGGAGGTTTCCGATGACCGCCCAGCCGATGCTCTCCAGCACCGACCCCACGGACACCAAAAAGGACACGTCGGCTCCCGCCAGCGCGATCAGCTTGCCAAGGCTGATGGCAAGTCCCGCCGCGGGCATGACGGCAATGACCACCATGAGAACCTTGCCGAGCCGCTGCAAAAAGTCAAAGGCGCGGGAGCGTCCCTCCTTCTTTGCCTTGCTTTTCTTTTTTTCGGACACCGAGTACAGGATCTCTCCCACCGACGCTCTGTCCGAGACGTTGTCGATCCGACTCCCCTTCGGGGCGTTGCAGACGAGAACGGGAGTCATGGGGGAAATATCCCGCTCCTCCAAGAGGGAAAGATCCACCTCGGCAATCAGATCCCCCACGTGAACCGTATCGCCCTCCTTGACGTGGCATACGAAGCCCTCTCCCTTGAGAGAAACCGTCTCCAGTCCCACGTGAACGAGAACCTCCGTGCCGTCCTTTGAAAGAAAGCCGTAGGCGTGCTTTGCCTCCGCCACCGAGGACACGGTTCCGTCCACGGGGCTGAAGATCTTCCCCTCCTCGGGGAGAATGGCGCATCCGTCCCCAAGGATCCGTTCCGAAAAAACCGAATCGGGGACCTGCTCCAAGGGAATCACCCGTCCCTTGAGCGGCGCAAAAACAGAATGTTGGCGTTGAGATTTCACAATGCTTCTCCTCGCTATGATTTTTTCTTATTATGCCTCGACCCGTGGGAGATTATGCCAAACTTTTTTGAAAATGGGGGATTGCGGACCGTCGAGGACATTTTAAAAAATAAAATCCGCGGTGGCGCTAAAGCCGTCCGCGGATTTTTTCCTTAGAAAAAAACTATAAAATTCAACCGAACACAAACAATAGAAAGGTGTGTAACCCTAAACCAATTTTGTAATAAAGTTTTGCGGAGCTTTTTTAAAAGCGACCCGCATCCCCTTCCCAACTAATCTAATCTCTCACCAAAAAGCTATCCGCAAAGGCAGTTGCCAGCGCGTCGCAGCGTTCGTTGTAGACGTGACCCTGGTGACCGTGGACCCAAACGAAGCGAACGGTATGAATGGACAAGAGGCGGTCGATACGCTCCCAGAGCTCCACGTTGAGGACGGGCTTTTTGTCCGCCTTGACCCAGCCCCTTTGCTTCCATGACGCAAGCCAGCCCTTGTTGATGGCATCGGTCAGATATTTGGAGTCGGAGGTCAGGGTCACGTCGCAGGGCTCCTTCAGTGCCTCCAGCGCCACGATCGCCGCCATCAGCTCCATGCGGTTGTTGGTGGTCGTCGGCTCTCCTCCCGACAGCTCCTTCTCTTTGGAGCCGAATACGAGAATGGCGCCAAAGCCTCCCCGCCCGGGATTTCCCCGACAGGCTCCGTCGGTATAAATATCTACGTGCTTCATCATCAAGCCTCCCACTTTTATCAATGGTTCTATTTTATCACATTTTTCCTCGGAACGCAAGTGAAATTTGTCTCCCTACTTGATTTTTTACGGAACATATAGTATAATATATCCATCTTATTTTACAAAAGCGAGGTTTCCCATGAAAGACGTAAACAGAAACATTGAAGCCTTCCGCGAGACGCAAACCGCCTCGGAACGAATTTTTGACGGCGTGGTGCTTCACGTATATAAGGACAACATTCTTCTGCCCGACGGAAAGCCCGCCACCAGAGAATATATCAAGCACGTGGGCGCGGTCTGCGTGGTCCCCCTGACCGACGAGGGAGAGGTCATCTGCGTGCGCCAATACCGCTATCCCTTTTCCACCGTTCTTTTAGAGATCCCCGCGGGAAAATTAGACTCCCCCGACGAGGATCCCCGCCTTGCCGCCCTTCGCGAGCTGAAGGAGGAAACGGGCGCGGAGTGCCAGCGGCTGACCTGCCTTGGAAAATATTTCGGCTCCCCCGCCCTCATCGGCGAGACGATCTATATGTATTTAGCCGAGGGGCTGAGCTTTGGCAGTCTCGATTTGGACGAGGACGAATTTTTAGAGGTGGAGCGAATCCCCCTCTCCGAGCTGGTTCAAGAGATCCTCGCGGGCAACGTCCCCGACGGGAAAACCCAGGCAGCCGTCCTTCGCGTGGCAATGATGAAGCAGGGTGACGCTCCGTGCTGATCGGAATTTTTCTTCTTCTTTTGCTTCTGCTCGCGCTTTTGTGGCTCTTTTTGATCCTTCCCCGCATGGGCGAGGGAGCGGACGTTCGGCTCCTGCAGACCGATTACGCTCACAGAGGGCTGCACGGAAACGGAAGCCCCGAAAACTCTCTGTCCGCCTTTGCCCGCGCCATACGGGCGGGATACGGGATCGAGCTGGACGTTCGTCTCTCGAGGGACGGAGTGATCGTGGTGTCCCACGACGACGACCTCTCAAGAACCTGCGGCGTCCGCGCCAAGATCAGCGAGCTGCGCTTGGAGCAGATCAAGCGGATCCGATTCAAAAACAGCGACGAGCAGATCCCCACCCTCAAGGAGGTCCTTTCCTTGGTGGGAGGCAGAGTCCCCCTCATGATCGAGGTCAAGGGCGAGCGGGCGGATCCCCGACTTCTCTCCCCCTTGGCGGATATGCTGGACGGCTATATGGGTCCCTTTTCGGTGATCTCCTTCAGCCCCCTGATCCTCTCCTGGTTCAAAAGCTACCGCCCGAGCTTTGCCCGCGGACAGCTCGTCACCTCCGTGACCAAGGGCGACCGCAAGGGCAGCCGCGCCGCCAATTTCTTTCTTTCCCATATGCTTCTCAATTTCCTCTCCCGTCCCGATTTTCTGTCGGTGCGAAAGGATCTTTCCACCCGACCCTCGGTCCGCTTCGTTACCCGATTTTTGAAGAAAATCGGCTTTCTGTGGACCCTCTCGCGGCGAGAGGAATATCCCCATTGCAAGAAACAAGGATTTTACGGAGTCTTTGAGGGATTCCTCCCTCCTCCTCATAAAAAGAACCGCTAAAGAAAGGCTTTTACCATGAACGAAACGAAATGCTACCGTCAGGCAGACATTCTTCTGCCTGACTTTGAAAAAACAGACCCCGCCAAGTGGGCGGTGGTGGCTTGCGATCAGTTTACCAGCGAGCCCGAATATTGGCAGCGCGCCGAGGCGCTGGTGGGCGACGCGCCCTCCACGCTCCGAATGTTTCTGCCCGAGGTGTACCTCTCCGAGGCGGATATCCGTCTGCCTCTCATCAACGCCGAAATGAAAAAGAACCTCTCGGAGCTTCTTGTCTGCCACAAGGATTCCATGATCTACGTAGAGCGAACCCAGTCCGACGGAAGCATCCGCCGCGGCGTGGTTCTGGCGGTAGACCTTGAAGCCTACGATTACCGCAAGGGAGCCGCCTCCATGATCCGCGCCACCGAGGCGACGGTGCTGGAGCGGATTCCTCCCCGCGTTGCCATCCGTCGGGGCGCGTCCATCGAGCTGCCCCACGTGATGCTGCTCATCGACGATCCCGCCCGCTCGGTCATCGAGCCCCTTGCCAAGGAGGGCAAGGCGTTTGATGCCTACGACACCGACCTGATGCTCTCGGGCGGTCATCTTTCGGGTCGCTTCCTCTCCGATGGGGAAATGACCAGTCTCGGAGAAGCGCTGGACGCGCTGACCGAGGAATCCCAAATGACCGCGCGCTACGGAAAGGAGGGGCTTGCCCCCCTGCTCTTCGCCGTAGGAGACGGAAACCACTCGCTGGCATCCGCCAAGGCAACCTATGAGGAGATCAAGGCAGCCATCGGCGAGGAGGCGGCCGCCTCCCACCCCGCCCGCTTTGCCCTTGCGGAGGT
>JAZOQX010000126.1:0-12493 GCA_045656325.1 Eubacteriales bacterium | reverse complement strand
GGGTCGCCGATCATGGCGGTTCCTCCTCCGATCAGAGCGATCGGCTTGTTTCCGGCCATTTGCAGACGCTTCATCAAGCAAAGCGCCATAAAATGTCCCACGTGCAAGCTGTCTGCCGTAGGGTCAAAGCCAATATAAAACACGGCTTTTCCGTTGTTAATTAATTCTTTGATTTCGTTTTCGTCGGTTACCTGAGCAATAAGACCTCTGGCAACGAGCTCGTCATAAATCGTCATAATTTTTCTCCCGCGTGGATTATTTTCGTAAACTAAGGAATATTATAAACCATATCCTCTTTTTTGTCAACAATAAAATTCTAAAATTGCCCAAGAAAAGGAGAGAAGGGGAATGCCCGATTTTCGGGCATTCCCCTTGGCTCGAAAGCTCCTTAGAATCGGTTATTTACCGGACTTCATGGAGTTCTCGTAGCTCTCTACCATCTTCTTAACCATCTGTCCGCCGATGCTGCCTGCCTGACGGGCGGTCAGATCGCCGTTGTAACCGTTCTGAAGATTTACGCCTACTTCGCTGGCTGCCTGCATCTTGAACTGTTCCATTGCAGCCTTTGCTTCGGGAACCATAGTCTTGTTGCTTGCCATGTTTGAATCTCCTGTTCTGATCGGATACATTCGCGCTTACGCTGTAAGCGACAACGTATCAGACCAAATCTAAATCTATTCTGAATTGAGTCGCCGCGGATGCTTGTTCCGTGCGCTCTGGTATTATTGTTACCGAAGGAAATTCAAATATGAAAGGCAATTTTTAACTTTTTAAAGGCAAATCTTTGTTATGCGAGAAGCTCGATCGTTCTTCTGAGAACACGGAAAAGACGCTCGCAGGAATCGAGATCCATCTTTTCATCGGGGGAATGAAGATTGTAGACGTTCGGCGCGATGGCGATTGCGTCCATATCGGGGATGGCGTGGCAGATTACGCCGCATTCGATTCCCGCGTGAACGCCGACGGCAACTGCCGTCTCTCCCGTCGTTTCACGATAGGCTCGGAGATATGCGTCCCGAACTGCGGATTTTGCATGGTATTCCCATCCGGGATATCTTCCAAAATGTTCGATCCTTGCTCCGATCATCTTCGCAAAGGATTCCAATTCCTGTTGGGCGGCATCCAGCTTAGCCGTTTGGGAGGATCTTGTGGAGAATGAAAAGGTTACCGTATTGTTTTCTGTGGTGACTCGGTCGAAATTTCGAGAGGTTTCCACGAGATAGGTCAAGTGGGGATTCATGCAAAACGCTCCCGTGGGAAGACAGGTCAGCACGTTGCATATGTGAGCAGTCGCCTCTCGGCTCATCATTCCCGTGGCTTCGGCTGGATCTACCTTCATTGAAAAATTTTTGTCCTCCGCGGTCAGCATTGCCGTTATTGCATTGGCGCATTGCTTGAGAAGCGCGGCTGCCTCTTCAAAATTCGGAACCGCAAGGACTGCCTCTGCGGCGCGCATAATTCCACTTTCCTTTGATCCGCTGTTGACCGAAATAATTCGTACATCTTCAAGCGGAAGCAGGGCAGTGATCAAACGTCCGAGCAGCTTGTTCGCGTTGGCTCGTCCCTTGTTTATATCCGCTCCAGCATGACCGCCTGCCAGACCGCTGATGCTGACACGCAGAGGCACCTTGTTCAACGGTTCGGCTTCATACGGCAGAATGATTCTTGTGCGTAAAGCGCCCGTGCAGGAGCAGAGCGGATATTTTTCATTTCCCGCGTCAATATTTATGAGCGTACGCGCGGAAATTTTGCTGAAATCAAATTTCGGTGCGCCAACGATTCCCGCCTCCTCGGCGGAGGTGAACAGGCATTCGTAAGCGGGATGCTCCTCAATTTCTCCGTCCAAAAGGGAGAGCATGACCGCCACCGCCATTCCGTCGTCGGAGCCCAGCGTGGTTCCTTCGGCATGCAAGAATTTTCCGTCGATCAACAGCTTCAGCGGATCCTTCAGAAAATCATGCTCCACACCGTCTCTCTTGGCGCATACCATGTCGGTATGTCCCTGAAGCAATATGGGGGATCGATGCTCCTGCCCCTTGGTGGCAGGCTTTTTGACCAGCACGTTGTGCCATTCGTCGCGGTAATATTCCAAGCCTCTTGCCTTGGCAAATTCAACAAGATAATCGGCGATTTTTTCCTCGTGAAAGGATTGGCGGGGAATCGCGCTGATTTCCTCGAAGAAACGAAAGAACGATTCTGGCTTTCTGCCCTTGATGATATATTCCATTTCGCACCTCTTTTTTGTGTGTGATTACATTAACTTTATACTTGTTTACCGTAAAAATCAATGGCAAAAGCGGCATTTCTTGTGACACATTTTTACATTGTGAAGGGAGTCGGAAGATTGTGAAAGCCGTACTGTCGGCGGGCGACAGTACGGCTTTGTGATCTTATAGGGACTCGGCGATTCGCATCCACTCTCTTGCCGAAGCGTCGCTGGGCATTTTCCAGCTTCCTCTGGGAGAAAAGCTGATGGAGCCCACCTTGGGACCGTCGGGAAGACAGGAGCGCTTAAATTGCTGAGCAAAGAAGCGGCGAACAAAATTTTTCAGCCATTTCAAAAGGATTTCATCCGAGTACGCGCCCGCAAACGCCTGCTTTGCCAAGCGGAAAAGCTTGTCGGGGGCATATCCGTAGCGGAGCATATAGTAAAGGTAGAAGTCGTGAATCTCGTAGGGTCCAACCAAATCCTCGGTTTTTTGCGCGATATTTCCGTCCTTGTCCGCGGGAAGAAGCTCGGGGCTGACGGGGGTATTCAAAATATCGCGAAGCGCGTTTGCCAAGGCGGATTTTCCATCGGCATCCGCGCAATCGGCGCAGTAGCTTACCACGTGTCGGATCAAGGTTTTGGGAACACCGCCGTTCACACCGTACATAGACATATGGTCACCGTTGTAGGTCGCCCAGCCCAACGCCAATTCGGAAAGATCGCCCGTGCCAACCACCAGACCGTCTTCCATGTTGGCGATGTCCATGATCACCTGCGTTCTTTCTCTCGCTTGCGCGTTTTCGTACACCACGTTGCGGTTCGATTCGTCATGTCCGATGTCGGTGAAATGTTGTCTGACCGAGTCGGCGATGGGAATGCATCTCAGTTGCGTTCCAAGCTCTTGGCAAAGAATTTCCGCATTGGATTTGGTTCTCTGCGTCGTTCCGAAGCAAGGCATGGTAACGCCGATAATGTGGTCGCGGGACCGCCCGAGAAGATCGGTCGCTCTTGCCGCCGCCAAAATGGCAAGACAGGAATCAAGTCCTCCCGAAATTCCGATGACGCAGGTCTTTGCGTATGCCTTTTCCATGCGTTGAGCAAGTCCCTTCGCTTGGATGGAGAGAATGGTCTCACAACGCTCGGCAAGCTCTGAGGGGTCGGAGGGGATAAACGGATGGGCATCGATCGGACGGGTAAGAAGCGTTTCGGCTTCCGAAATTTCAAAGGGAACCGTATACGCGGAGGCGGTTCCGAACACGGTGTTGAGTCTTCTGTCTCTCGCGATTCTCTCTACGTCGATTTCGGTGATCAGCAGAGAAGTATCGGAAAGAGGGCGGGATTCCGTCAGGATTCTTCCGCATTCCGCAATCAAGGAATGTCCGCCGAATACCGTGTCGGTGGTGGATTCGCCGTCGCCGCAGCTTGCGTAAAGATACGCGGAAAGGGTACGCATGGAATGGGCGGAAACAGCGGAGCGTCTTGCAATGGCGCTGCTGACCGTTTCATAGGACGCGGTGGGGTGCGCGATGACGGTAGCGCCCGCCTCGCACATAGAAACCGAGGGGGGGCAGGGAGCCAGAAAATCCTCGCCCAGCTCGACGCCGAAGGAAAGGGCGGGAAGGTTTTGGCAGGCAAATATCAGTCCCGTTCCAAAGGGAACGGTTTGTCCGCAAAGAGAAATCGATACTGCCTCGGCTGATGGAACGGAAAAATAACGTCCCTTTTCATCAGAGGGAATATATTTTTGCGGAACCACTCCCAAAAGCTTACCTTTTTGACAAATTGCGGCAGAATTGTAAAGTTTGTTATTGACAACGAGAGGAAAACCGATTATACTAATCATGTGAGAGTCTCGCGTTTTGCGTAGGAACTCGGCAAGCGCGCGCTTGGCTGAGGAGAGCAGAGTCTCTGCGTGAAAGAGATCGCCGCAGGTGGCGCTCGTCAGACATAGCTCGGGATAAACCGTAAGAGCGACTCCCCGGGAGGAAGCGTCGTCAAAGCGCTTTAAGATTTCCGCGAGATTTTCTTGGCAGTCGGCGACTGTCACCTTGGGGGTGGCGATGGCAACCTTAATAAAACCGTGTTTCATATTTGGTATGTCCTTTCTGTGGATAACCGATATTTCTGGCTTTATTATACAAGTTTCCTCTCAAAATTACAATAGATTCTCGGAAAATCTTTTGAAAAAATCCGCAAAAATGACAAAATGAAAGAAAGATGGGGCATAAAATGAAGGATGTCAGCAGAAATTTGACTATGTTGTGCGATTTTTATGAACTGACCATGTCCAACGGATACTACGTGAACGGCATGAAGGATAAGATCGTATATTTTGACGTGTTTTACCGCGATAATCCCGATGGAGGCGGCTTTGCCATTGCGGCAGGCTTGGAGCAGATCGTTGAATACATCAAGGATCTTCATTTTTCCGAGGAGGACATCGAATACCTGCGAACCAAACAATGCTTTGATGAGAATTTTTTGGAGGAGCTGAGGAGCTTCCGCTTTACGGGAGATATTTGGGCAATTCCCGAGGGAACGGTCGTATTTCCCGGAGAACCCTTGATGACCGTGCGCGCCCCCGTGATCGAGGCGCAGTTCATTGAGACTTACATTTTGATGATGATCAACCATCAGTCCCTGATCGCTACGAAGGCTGCCCGACTGACCCGCGCGGCAAAGGGCAGAGCCATCAGCGAATTTGGATCCCGAAGAGCGCAGGGGGCAGATGCCGCCATTTTGGGCGCGAGAGCGGCATACGTGGGCGGATGCAACGCTACCGCCTGCACCATTGCCGATGAAGCCTACGGTGTCCCCGCCAGCGGTACCATGGCGCATTCCTGGGTGCAGATGTTCGATACGGAATACGAGGCGTTTCGAGCCTATTGCGAGGTGTATCCCCATTCGGCAACTCTTTTGATCGATACGTACAACGTGATGGAGAGCGGTCTTCCCAATGCCATTCGCGCCTTCAAGGAGATCCTTCTTCCCAAGGGAATCACCAAGTGCGCGGTTCGCATCGACTCGGGTGACGTAACCTATCTGACCAAAAAGATTCGGAAGCGCTTGGATGAGGAGGGGTTGACCGATTGTAAGATCGTCGTCTCCAATTCCTTGGATGAATATATTATCCGCGAGTTGATCCGTCAGGGCGCGGAGGTGGATGCCTTTGGCGTTGGCGAACGCTTGATCACCGCCAAGAGCGACCCCGTGTTCGGAGGCGTGTATAAGCTTTGCGCGATGGAGCGTGAGGATGGGACGATCCAGCCGAAGATCAAGATCAGTGAGAACGTCGGAAAGATCACGACCCCGCATTTCAAGAAGATCTACCGCTTAAGAGGTCGTGAGACGGGAAAGGCAGAGGCGGATCTGATCTGCGTACACGATGAGACGGTGGATGATACCAAGCCCATTGAGCTGTTTGATCCCGAGCATACGTGGAAGAGGAAGGTACTGGAAAATTTCACGGCGACCGAGCTTCAGGTTCCCGTTTTCAAGCAGGGAGAGCTTGTTTACGCGCTTCCGTCCTTGGAGGAGATCCGCAAGCACTGCGCGGAGGAGATCGAGGGAATGTGGGACGAGGTCCGCAGATTTACCAACCCTCACAATTACTACGTAGACCTTTCCGAAAAATTATGGACGATCAAGCACGATATGATCGCCGAAAACAAAAAAAAGAAAAAAAAAAACGACCGTGGGTCGCAAGGGAGGGCGGCCCTCCGCGTAAGGAGCGCTGCTTCTTGCTTTTTCTTGAATATTTTTATAGAAAGTCGAAGAAAGTTCTTGAATTTATTGAAAGTATATGTTATAATTAGAATAGGATAGGAGTCCTATGATTTATTTAATGCTTTCCGAAAGAGGTGCCGAAATGCCAACGTGGACGAGTGTTTGGAATTTTATGTCCGATTTTGTACGGACCTACGTGATAGATCCCGTAAAAGAAATCAGAGTGGTCGACGTGATCGATATATTATTGCTGACCTTTATTCTGTATTTTCTCTATCGATTTGTCCGTGACCGCAGAGCGGGAAAGCTCTTGATCGGATTGACCTTGGTGTTTATCCTTTCGCTGATGGGCGAGGCGTTTGATATGGCTGCTTTGAGATTTATTTTCAGCGATATCCGTCAATTGGGAGTGATCGCGATCCTGATTCTGTTCCAGCCCGAATTGCGAAGCGCCTTGGAAAAGGTGGGCGGAACCCCCTTGTCGGGTATTCGCAATATTACGGGAGAAACACGGGATATTTCGGCGTTGAATGCTGAAATCGATGCGCTTTGTTCTGCTGCCAGCGATCTTTCCAGAGATAAGCTGGGCGCGTTGATCGCAATCGAACGCTCCACAAAGCTGGGCGAGTACATTAAATCAGGCGTATACGTGGATGCCAGCTTATCGCCGTATGTGTTGAGAAATATTTTCTTTAATAAGGCTCCCTTGCATGACGGGGCGGTGATCGTTCGTGAGGGGCGGATCTGCGCCGCGGGATGCTTCCTGCCTCTGTCTACCCAAACCGATATTGATAAGGATCTCGGAACAAGACACAGAGCGGCTCTCGGACTGTCCGAGGCAAGCGATGCCATTGTCATTGTCGTATCGGAGGAAACGGGTCTGATCTCGTTGGCAATGGACGGCAAGCTGGAGAGAAACTTTAATTACAATACGCTCAAGCAAAGGCTGAACGGCTTGCTGGCGAATGAAGCGGTGGGCGATCACAGAAAGCACCGCAGAGAAAAGAACCGCTCCAAGAAGCATTGAGTGGGTGTCGTGGGAGGAACGTATGTCAAAGGATACGAAGAATAACATAGCAGAAGCGCATCGCGGCTATTCAACGAAGAAAAAACGCAAGAGCGTGGTGATTCCGTTTATTTTGTGCCTGCTGATTGCCATCGTTGTCTGGCTGTATGCTTCGGCAAACAGTGAGGACAAGAAGACGGAAGACAAGGGAAGCAAAGGGGCGTCGGAGGTTGTGGCGATGAGTGACGCGGCTGAAGAGACGTGCGCTTTGTCCCTTTGAGTAATCAAGTCGGAGAAAAGAGACGTGACGGAAGAAAGAGCAAGCGGTATTTTGGTGAATGGAATTTCTCTGTCGCCCGACCGCGATGAACAAGAAGCATGTATCATTGCTGCCAATGAAATGAAGCGTGCAGGGATCTCCCCTGCACGACTTCGTTTTGATATTTACAAAAAATCCATCGACGCAAGAAAAAGAGATGACGTTCGTATCGTATATTCCGTGGCGGTCCGATCGAAGGACGGCGAGGATCTTTCCTCCTTGAGGAAGGGAAAATATCAGAGCTCGCCCTTATATGACCGCGCGCTGGAGCTTCAAAAGGGAAGCGTTTCCATGCCTTTTCCGCCGCTTGTGGTCGGAATGGGACCTGCGGGACTCTTTTGCGCCCTGCTTCTGGCGGAGGAGGGATATCGTCCTATTATCATCGATCGAGGGGATTGTGTCGAAAAACGCTGTCGGATTCACCGTGAATTTGTAGAAACGGGGATCTTGGATACCGAATCCAATATTCAGTTTGGCGCGGGAGGCGCAGGGACCTTTTCGGACGGAAAGCTTCTCACGAGGATCAACGATCCCAGAACCGCCTACGTGCTGCGCCGATTCTGCGATTTTGGCGCGCCCGAGGAAATTCTGACTGCCGCAAAGCCTCATATCGGAACCGATTTGTTGGTTGGAATCGTGGATTCTATGCTGAAAAAAATCGAGGCGTTGGGGGGACAGGTTATTTACCGCTGCCGTTTGGATGGGATTCATTTCACGGAGGCGGGGGCGCCTGTTGCCGAAACGACCTGCGGAGACATTGCCTGCTCCTCTCTTGTGCTTGCTCTCGGACACAGCGCCAGAGATACCTACGCAATGCTCTTGAAAAACGGATATGCCATTGAGCCAAAGCCGTTTTCCGTTGGCGTGAGAATCGAGCATTTGCAGGAAGAGATCGATCGATCCTTGTACGGTAGATTTGCGGGACATCCGCGTGTGGGAAAAGGAGAATATCATTTGTCGGATACCTCGTCCGGCAGAGGGGTTTATACGTTCTGTATGTGTCCGGGAGGACAGGTCGTTGCCGCCGCTTCCGAGGAAAACGGAGTGGTCGTCAACGGAATGAGCTGTTACGCGCGGGACGGAAGAAACGCCAATTCTGCGGTATGCGTGTCGGTCCGACCCGAGGATCACGGCGCAACGCCCCAATCTGCCATTGATTTTCAAAGAAGGCTGGAGCGAGCCGCATTCGAATACGGGGGAAGGGATTATTCTGCTCCCATTCAGACCGTAGGGGATTTCTTGAACGGCACGTGGGGAACCGAGCCGCGCGAGATCCTGCCTACGTATCGCGACGGACGGGTACGGTGTGTTTCCTTGAATAAGCTGCTTCCGTCCTTCGTTGCGCGTGAGCTGGAGCTGGGACTCAGAAGCTTTGATCGAAAGCTTTGCGGCTTTGCCAATCCATCTGCCGTGCTCAGCGGCGTGGAGACCAGAACGTCGGCACCCGTTCGGATCCTGAGAACCGAGGAAATGACGGCGCTGGGACATGAAAATATTTATCCGTGCGGCGAGGGCGCAGGCTACGCGGGCGGCATCACAAGTGCCGCGGTGGACGGACTCCGTGTGGCGGAGACGGTTATGAGACGCTTTGCCCCCGTTAAGGAATAACGTAAGATTTCGAGTCAATGAGGCTCGCTTAAATAAAAGATTGAGGTATACCCAATGAGGGAAATAAAAAGAGAGAAGGTATGGGAAGAAAAATATACCTTCGGAGATGAAGAACGAGATCTTATGATCCATAAAATGGCGCAAGCCATGAATGTTTCGGACGTGGTTGCCGTTCTTCTGTATAATCGCGGATATGAATCCGTAGAGGAAGCCGAACGATTTTTGCGTTTGGAAAAAGCCGATTTCCATGATCCCTATTTGATGGCGGATATGGATAAGGCGGTGGAACGGATCTTTGCCGCCGTGGAACGAAATGAAAAAATATATATATACGGGGACTATGACGTAGACGGCGTTACCTCCGTAACGGAGCTGTATCTGTATTTGAAGCAGCTGGGCGCTGACGTTGGCATTAAGATCCCGAAGCGTGAGGGCGAGGGATACGGAGTATCCAAGGGCGTGGTGCAAACGATGGCGGCAGAGAGAACGAAGCTGATCATTACGGTGGACACGGGTATTACCGCCCACGAGGAGGTGGCATATGCCAAAACCCTGGGAATTGATTTTGTGATTACCGATCATCATGAGTGTCATGCGGAGCTTCCCTTGGCATACGCTGTGGTGAATCCCCATCGCGCCGATTGTCCCTATCCGTTTAAGGAATTGGCGGGAGTGGGCGTCGTATTTAAATTGCTTTGCGCTTGCGAGATCAAACGGTTTCGAGAGGAGGGACTGTCCGCCATCGACGGTGTGCGGAGTATATGCCGTCAATATGCCGATCTGACTGCCGTGGGTACGATTGCCGACGTGATGCCCGTGATTGACGAAAATCGCTTGATCGTCAGTCTGGGACTGAATCAATTAGAGCATCCAGCCCGTCCGGGACTGGAGGCGTTGATCGAGGCTTCCTCCAATCGGAAGAACGGCGGAGAAGCGTCGGACAGAAAGATCACCTCGGGAATGGTTGGCTTCGGGATCGCGCCGCGAATCAATGCGGCGGGACGGATCAGCGATGCCACCATAGCCGTGCGGTTGCTTCTGGAGCAGGATCCTGAAAAAGCAAGAATCGCGGCGGAGGAATTGTGTGAGATCAACCGTCAAAGACAGATCGAGGAAAATCGAATCGCGCAGGAAGCGTACGAAATGATCGAGGATACGGTGGATCTTGAAAACGATTATGTGATCGTTTTGGACAGCGACGACTGGCATCAGGGTATCATCGGAATTGTTTCCTCCAGAATTACCGAACGCTACGGACTTCCTTCGATTTTGATTTCCTTTGCGGGGAATATGATCGGCGGGCCAAATCCCATGGACGACGGAAAGGGCTCGGGGAGAAGCGTGCGCGGAATGAATCTCGTGGAGGCGCTGACCTATTGCGATGAGCTTTTGCTGAAGTACGGCGGACATGAATTGGCGGCGGGCTTGACCGTGAAAAGAGCCAATCTGGACGATTTCCGTGTGATGATAAACGAATATGCCAAAACGCATCTGTCCGAGGAGATCTTCAAGATCCGCATGGAAGCCGATTGCGAGCTGAGCATAAGGGACGTGACCATGGAGCTTGCCGAGGAATTGACGCTTCTGGAGCCCTACGGCGTGGGAAATGCTTCTCCGTCCTTCGTGATGAAAAACGCGATTGTGAAGCGAATCAGTAATATCGGCGGAGGCAAGCATAGCAGGATTGTAGTCGAAAAGGACGGTGTTTGTATCACCGCGTTGTATTTCGGCATGTCGGACTGCGATCTCGGCTTCGAGTGCGGAGACACGGTGGATCTTCTGTTCCACGTGGATATCAACGACTACAAAAACGTCCGAAGCGTTCAGTTGATTCTTCAGGATGCGCGTCCCGCCAAGACGTTTACCACGGCGCTGCAGGAGGATATGAAGCGATACGAGGAGATTCGGCAGGGCGGAAGCTTTTCCTCCAAGGAAAACGTCATTCCCACAAGGGATGACTTTGCGCGGGTCTATAAGATCCTTCGGCGGGAATACCGTTCGGGAAATGACGTGATCAATCAAAGAAATCTGATGCGATTGGTCAACGCGGGACCCGAGGCGGAGCCTATGTCATATACCAAGCTGAAATATATTCTGCAGATCATGAACGAATTGATGATTTGCGAGGTGGTTGAGCTGGACCATGATATTTATCAATTTGAGATTGTATTTAACGCAACGAAGACGAGTATTGAAAAATCGTCTATCCTAAAAAAACTGAGAAGTCGGTGCGTCGATCGAGTACGGTAAGACGATTTTCGCACAGAACCCGAACCCAGAGAAAGGCGGAATTCATGTCAAACGAGATGTCATTTAAGGACGTGAAGCTTTTTGAAATGCTGGAGAATTCCGGCAAAAATTACGATACGGACAAAATCAGGCAAGCCTATGAATATGCGGCCTCGTTACATGAGGGGCAGTTTCGCGTCAGCGGCGACCCCTATATTTCCCATCCTCTCGCGGTAGCGGAGATCGTGGTTGGACTTGGCTTGGACACAAATTCCATTTGTGCCGCCCTTTTGCACGATACGGTCGAGGATTGCTCGGATAAGACTAACCTCAAGGAGATCGAGCTGAAATTCGGCAAGGAGGTGTCTCTGCTCGTGGACGGTCTGACCAAGCTGGTCGACCTGAATATCGAGGATAAGGAGGAGGCGCATATTGAAAATATCCGAAAGATGCTTCTCGCGATGTCCCGCGACGTTCGCGTGATCTTTATTAAGCTTTGCGACCGTTTGCATAATATGAGAACTCTGTCGGTAAAATCCGATCCCAAGCGTCGTACCACCGCGCTGGAGACCATGCACGTGTACGCTCCTCTGGCGCACCGTCTGGGTATGCAGAAGATCAAGCAGGAGCTAGAAAATCTCTGTATTTCCTATTTGGACCCCATCGGATACGCCGAGATTCAGAGCTACATAGAGGAAAAATACGGAGAGACCGTTGGATTCATTGAAAATATTCGTACGGCGGTAGAGGAAAAGCTGAGGGAGAATCAGATCAGCTTTACGCTGGAGGGAAGAATCAAGTCGGTATACAGCATCTATAAGAAGATGTTTAACCAGAACAAGAGCTTCGACCAGATTTACGATTTCTACGCGTTGCGGATCATCGTAGATACCGAGCTGGAATGCTACACGGCGTTCGGCTTGATTCATGAGATGTTCAAATCGGTCCCGGGGCGTTTTAAGGATTATATTTCTACGCCCAAGCCCAATATGTACCGTTCTCTCCATACCACCGTTATCGGGCGGGACGGGATTCCCTTTGAGGTACAGATCCGTACGTGGGATATGCACCACGTGGCGGAGTACGGTATTGCCGCCCACTGGAAATACAAGTCGGGCGAGCGCTCCAAGGAGGAGATCGATAAAAAGCTGGAATGGATCTCCCGCTTGGTGGAAACAGAGGATGAAACCAAGGATCCCGATGAGTTTTTGAACGCGCTGAAGACCGATATCTTCCACGACGAGACCTTTGTGTTTACGCCCAAGGGCGACGTGATTGCTCTGCCGCAAGGATCGACGGTGATCGATTTTGCCTACTCGATCCATTCGGGAGTGGGAAATTCCATGGTGGGAGCAAAGATCAACGGCATGATCGTGCCCATCGATCGCACCCCCGA
>JAZOQX010000125.1:0-33580 GCA_045656325.1 Eubacteriales bacterium | reverse complement strand
CTGCGTCAACGATAGCGGTGAACTTTGCGGGAACGAGCGATGCGCCGCCGATGAGTCCGCCGTCAATGTTGGGCTTTGCGAGAAGCTCTGCCGCGTTTGCGTCGTTCATAGAACCGCCGTACTGAATGGTAACAGTCTCGGCAACGTCCGCGCCGTACATATCAGCCAGAACCTTACGGATCTCTCCGCAGGTCTCCTCTGCCTGCTCGGGGGTAGCGGTCAGACCCGTTCCGATTGCCCAAACGGGCTCGTACGCGATGATGACGTTCTTCAGCGCCTCTCTGTCTACGTCAGCCAGATCCAGCTTGGTCTGCATGGAAACCACCTCGTTGGTGATGCCAGCCAGTCTCTGCTCCTTGACCTCGCCAAGGCACAGAATAACCTTCATGCCCGCAGCCAGAGCCGCCTTGGTGCGAAGGTTAACGGTGGTATCGGTCTCGCCGAAATACTGTCTTCTCTCGGAGTGACCGATGATCACGTACTCTACGCCGATCGCCTTGAGCATATCCGCGGAAACCTCTCCCGTATATGCGCCCTTTGCCTCGTAGTGTACGTTCTCCGCGCCGATCTTGATATTGGAGCCCTCGGCAGCCTTCATAGCGGCGGCGATGGTCACGTAGGGAGCGCAGAAAATAATGTCACAGTTGTCCTTGCCTGCGACCATGGGCTTGATCTCATTGATAAATGCCTCTGCCTCTGCGGGGGTGAAGTTCATCTTCCAGTTGCCCGCGATGACGGTTCTTCTCTTTGCAGGATTCATGATAAATACCTCGTTTTCTTTTATTTTTTTCATAGTGACACCGCCAAAGATCTATGCCTTGGCGGTGTCGTGCTTCGGAATTTCAAAAATTACTTGTCGAGCAAGCAGGAGATACCGGGAAGGTTCTTACCCTCAAGGAACTCAAGGGACGCGCCGCCACCCGTGGAGATATGGGTCATCTTGTCAGCGTAGCCCAGCTTCTCAACCGCCGCCGCGGAGTCACCGCCGCCGATGATGGAGATTGCGCCACTCTCGGCAACTGCCTTTGCCACGGACTCGGTACCCGAAGCGAAATTCTTCCACTCGGAAACGCCCATGGGTCCGTTCCATACAACGGTGCCTGCGCCCTTGATGGCATCAGCGAACAGCTTCTCGGTTGCGGGACCGATATCCAGTCCCATCCAGCCGTCGGGAATATCGTCGGAGTTCACCAGCATATTCTCGGTGTTCTCATCGTACTCCTTACCAACGCGGTTGTCAATGGGGAGCAGGAACTTTACGCCCTTCTCTGCCGCCTTGGCAACCATCTCGTTTGCCAGATCCACCTTATCCTCTTCGCAGAGAGAGGTTCCTACGTCGTGACCTGCCGCCTTGAAGAAGGTGTAAGCCATACCGCCGCCGATGATCAGAGTATCGACCTTCTCAAGAAGGTTGTTGATGACACCGATCTTGTCGGAAACCTTAGCGCCGCCCAGAATGGCAACGAAGGGACGTGCGGGATCAGCCAAGGCCTTGCCCATCACGGAGATCTCCTTCTGGATCAGGTAGCCGCAAACAGCGGGCAGATAGTCAGCCACACCCGCGGTGGAAGCGTGAGCGCGGTGAGCCGCGCCGAACGCGTCGTTTACAAATACGTCAGCCAAGGAAGCCAGCTCCTTTGCGAAATCCGCGCCGTTCTTGGTCTCTCTCGCGTCAAAGCGAACGTTCTCAAGAAGAACTGCCTCGCCTGCCTTCATCGCGGCGATCTTTGCCTTTGCGTCCTCGCCGATGATATCCTCGGCAAAGGTCACCTTGTCGCCGAGCAGCTCGTTCAGGCGAGCGGCAACGGGCGCAAGGGTCAGGGTCTTCTTATCGTCCAGAGCCTTCTTCAAAAGCTTCTCGGTAGCGGCTGCCTGCTCCTCTGCGGGAAGCGCCTCTACCTTCTTCTTTTCCTTCTTGGTCAGACCGAAGCCCTCGGTAAAGATGCTATGGGGCTTGCCCATGTGAGAGCAAAGAATTACCTTTGCGCCCTTGTCGAGAAGATACTTGATCGTAGGAAGCGCGCCGACAATTCTCTTGTCGGAGGTGATGACGCCGTCCTTGAGCGGAACGTTGAAGTCGCAATGGACAAGCACTCGCTTACCTGCTACGTCAATGTCTTCAATGGTTTTCTTGTTGTAGGTCATTGTTATATCCACCTTTCAAAATTTTTCAAAGTTTACCACATAATACTATACCACAAAATTCTCGGAATATCAAGAGCTATTCGTTAAAAAAATATCTTTTTTCTTGTTTTTTCATAGTCTGCCCTTGTTTTTTCTTGACATTCACGAACCGTTCATAAATCTGTGCTATACTGTGGTCATCGCTCAGAAAGGGGGAATTTGCTACGGAAGCCACGATTCAGGACAAACGATTTGACGCAGAGCGCGCGCTCTACGGGCTTCAAAACGCCCGTATTACGGGGTGCAGCTTTGAGGGCGAGGCAGACGGAGAATCGGCACTCAAGGAAAGCCGCCGCGTAAAACTACACAATTGTAAATTTGCCCTGCGCTACCCTCTTTGGCACGCGGAGGATTTTCTGCTGTCGGACTGCCATATGACCGACACTGCCCGCGCTCCCATGTGGTACACCTCTATGGGAACCCTCCGTCACTGCCGCATCGATGCGCCCAAAGCCCTCAGAGAAGGTACCGATACTCTCATTGAAGGCTCGGTGATCCGATCCGAAGAATTCGGATGGAAATGTCGGGGACTGAACATCCGTTCCTCTGCCATCGAATCGAATTACCTATTCTTTGAAAGCCGCGATATGGAAATTTCTCACCTTAAAATGACCGGAAAATATTCCTTTCAATACGTGGAACACGCCCTCATTGAGGACAGCGTTTTAGACACCAAGGATGCCCTATGGCACGCCAAGGACGTGACTCTTCGAGGATGCGAGATTCAAAGCGAATATCTCGGCTGGTATTCCGACGGGCTGACGCTCATCGGCTGTCATATCACGGGGACGCAACCCCTTTGCTACTGCAAAAATTTGCGCCTGATCCACTGCACGATGGAAGAGACCGATCTGGCGTTTGAATATTCCGACGTACATGCCGAAATCCAAGGCTTTGTTGATTCGGTTAAAAATCCCCGTTCGGGTTGTATTCGCGCGGACCATATCGGAGAAATCATAGGGGAGGGCTCGGTGATGGACACCGACTGCCGCATCGAAATCAAGGAACAAAAAGGAGAATGAACTATGAAACAAAGCATTGATGTTGCCGCATATATCTGGCCCGCTTATACAGGAAAGGAGCCTCGGTCCCGCATATTCTGGCCCGAGGGTATCGGAGAATGGGAGACGGTACAGAGAGCGTTTCCAAAATTTGAGGGGCACCAGTGGCCCCGCAAGCCTCTTTGGGGGTATCAGGAGGAGGCGGATCCCGCCGTTATGGAGATGCAGATCGAGGAGGCGCTTTCCCACGGAGTCAACACCTTTATCTACGACTGGTACTGGTACGACGGCCGTCCCTTCCTTGAGCAGTGTCTCAACGATGGATTTTTAAAGGCGAAAAACAATGAAAAAATAAAATTTTACCTCATGTGGGCAAACCATGATGCCAATTATCTGTGGGATCGCCGTAATGCCTCCGAGGATTACAGAGCAACCGTAATTTGGCAAGGAAAGACCGACCTTTCCAATTTTCACGTGATTGGCAAGCGTTGGCTCGATCAGTATTTTACTCTGCCCAATTACTACAAAATTGATGGCAAGCCCCTTGTCTCGATTTACGATCTCGCCAATTTCATCAACACCTTCGGCTCGGTCGAGGCGACCTGTGACGCCATGCTGTGGTTGGATGAGGAGGCAAAAGCATACGGTCTGCCAGGTGTTCACTTCCAGGTGATCCATCAAGGAGCCTCCACCAAGAACCTCTCGGGAATCGACTCCGAAAAGGCATCGGAGGATTTGATCGCGGAGCTTCCCTTCTCTTCCATTACCAATTACCAGTATGCCCATATGGTCAACGTCGACCGTCCCTTCTGCGAGACCACGCCCGACGTGATCGCGGAGTGGAATCGTTTGCATGAGAAATTCGATGCAACCTATTATCCTCACGTCTCCATCGGCTGGGACAACAATCCCCGCCACGTCAATCTGTTCAAGCCCAAAATTCTGAGAGAAAACACCCCCGACGCCTTCGAGAAGGCGCTTGGCGAGGCGAAGAGGTTTGCCGAGGCTCACGGAGCAAATATGGTAACCATCAACAGCTGGAACGAATGGACTGAGGGCAGTTATTTGCTTCCCGATGACTTACACGGCTACGGCTATTTGGATGCGGTGAAACATACATTTATAGAAAAAGAGGAATAACGCTTTGCTGTATTGGTTAATTCCCACGATCATCGTGGGCTTGGCTCTTGTATTCTCACTGAGTGCGATGCTGGTATGCTTTTTTACCGTTTTTTATTCATCAAAAAAAAATCAAAAGCGGAAAGCCAACTCCCCGATCCCGAGCAACAAGATCTATGATCCCCACCGCACGCGATTGATCTCATGGATTAAGGAGGTTCAATCCCTTCCCCACACCGATCATTCCATCACGTCCTTTGATGGTCTCAAATTGATGGGAGCCTACTATGAATTCAAAAAAGGCGCTCCCGTGGAGATCCTCTTTCACGGATATAAGGGCAACTCCCTTCGTGATATGAGCGGCGGAGTCATTCGCTGTCGGGAACTAGGTCACAATGCCTTTTTGGTTGATCATCGGGCAAGCGGGCGAAGCGAAGGACGAGTCATTACCTTTGGTGCCAAGGAAAGCCTTGATTGCGTAGCGTGGGCAAACTATTTTGTAAAAGAGATAGACCCCCATGCCAAAATCATTCTGACGGGGCTGTCCATGGGTGCGGCAACCGTACTGACCGTGGCATCCATGCCCCTGCCCGAAAACGTGGTGGGCATTCTTGCCGATTGCGGCTTCACCTCCACCCGTGAGATCGTGAAGAAGGTCATGAGGGACATGAGGCTGCCTCCCCATCTTCTCTATCCATTTGCCCGTCTTAGCGCCATGCTCTTCGGGGGCTTTGACCCCGACAAAACCTCGCCCATTGCCTCTATGCGGCGCTGTACCCTACCCGTTCTCTTCTTCCACGGAGACACCGACGATTTCGTTCCCTGCTCTATGAGCGAGCGGAATTACGAGGCGTGCGCCTCCGAGAAAAAGCGCTTGGTGATTACCCCCTCTGCGGGACACGGTCTTTGCTTCCCGATGGACAGGGACACCTATATCCGAGAAATGCGAGAATTTTTTGACTGAGAAAAGCCGATGACAAGCAGCGCCTTCTGCTTGCCATCGGCTTGATTTTTTATTTTAACCGCTCCACGATCTCCCGCATATCGGAGCGCTTTCTCTCCATATCCGAAAGGAGCGCGAATTGGTTTCGGCATCGGTCCAGATTGTGGTTGGGACGGTGGATCCGAAAATACGCGTCGCCCTCCAGATAGTCCGTAAGGAACCGCATACCGCACTCAAGCGTCATCATCATGGCTCCCACGGGCAACAGCTCCACCTCCTTTTCGGTCAGTCTGCCGCCGCAGCCCTTTAAAAATCCCTTGGCATAGCACTCGAAAAGAGACAGATCCAAGGAAACCTTGGAAAGATCCGTCTCATCCTCGGCGGCGGTATTGGCGCCGAAGCGAATGGAATCTCCGAAATCGGTAACCGAAAAGCCCGACATGACCGTATCCAGATCAATGACGCAAACAGGCTCGCCCGTTTTTCCGTCAAACAGAATATTATTGAGCTTGGTATCGTTGTGGGTCACACGCAAAGGCAGGACTCCCGCCTCATGCGCCCTCAGAAGCGTTTCGCAAAAATCCTTACGGGCAACGGCAAATTCGATTTCCCGAGACACCGAAGCGGCTCTGACGCAGATATCCCGTTCCACCGCCCTCATCAGATTTCCGTACCGCCAAGGGGTATCGTGAAAATGCTCGATCGACTCATAAAGCGTTGCCGCGGGATAGTCCGCAAGCATTCGCTGAAAGGTGCCAAAGCCCTCTCCGCACAAATAGAAATCCTCTCGGCTCTCCACGCGGTCGCGGCTGACCGTTCCCTCGCAAAACTCGTAGACCCGCCAATAGGAGCCGATGGAATCCCTGAAGCAGGCGTTTCCCGACCGAGTGGGAACCACCGAAAGGCTTGCCCGCTCCGTATCGTTCCCCTCCTCCCTTGCCTTGCGGCGTATGTGGGCGGTAACGCCTTGAATATTTTCCATAAGCCTTTCGGGATTCGGGAAAATGGAATGATTCATTCTCTGCAAAATATACCGTCTGTCGGAAACGACCAAAAAAGTGTCGTTGATATGTCCGCTTCCGTACGGCTCGCAAAAGGACGGAGGCTCTCCGAAATAGGCAAGAAGCGCCTCCTCGATTTTTCTGCATTCCTCTCTGGTTTCCATAGTTCTCTCCTTACAAAAGTCCGCCCAACCGCGCCTCAAATTCCTTCATGTCTACTACCGTTCCCTCCTTGCGGGATTCCTCCGCCGCAAAGGCAATCAGGTGATTGCGGCAGGTTTCCTCAATCGAGCAGATGGCAATATTCCCCTCCTCGCCGTTCAGGCGGTCGCAAAGGGCGCGGATGATCCCCTGATCTCCGCCTCCGTGTCCGCCGTCAATGGTGTCGTTGGTCACCGCATCCGACAAAGGAATTTCTCGCGTGGTGGATGTGGCAAAATCGTAGAAGCGGATCACGTCCTTCATCTCACCGCTCAGCTCTCCCTTCGTGCCCATAATACGGATACGCCGTCCTCCCTTGTTAAAGGCGCACATGGAAAAGCTTGCGGTGATTCCCTTCTCAAATTCCAGATTCACCACCTGATGATCCACCACGTCGTTGTCCATACGGAAGACGCAACGGCCGAAATCTTTGGTACGAAGCGCCTCCATGGCCTCCTCGTCGGTGGCCTCTGCACCGCCCACGGCTCGCCCAAAGGTACGACTGCGGTAATCCTCCATATAGATCTTTTTCGCGCTATACGCGCAGGAAGCCACGTAGGGGCAATCCAAGCACCGTTCTGTCGATCCCTCGGGGGCATTCTCCTCCTTGAAGTAGTAAAGTCCTCCAAAGCTGTGTACACGCGCGCAGTTTTTGCCGATGAGCCATTGCATAATATCCATATCGTGGCAGGTCTTTTGTACGATCATGGGCGTAGACGCTTCGCTGTTGTGCCAGTTTCCCCGAACGAAGCTATGGCTTTGATGCACGTTGCCCACGTCCTCGGCGTGCTGAATATGGACTACGTCTCCGATCAGTCCTTGGTCGATAAGATTTTTAAGTCCTCGGAAAAAGGCAGTGAAGCGAAGCACGTGGCAAACGAGAACCAATACCCCCTTTTTCTTGGCGGCTCGTTCAATTTCGGCGCACTCCTCGGGGGTCGCTCCCATTGGTTTTTCCAAAAGCAGATCGTACCCTTTTTCAATCGCCGCCATGGCAGGGGCGAAATGATCTCGATCCATGGTGGCGATCACCACCAGATCGGCAAATTTCGGACGCGCCAAAAGCTCCTCCCAAGAGGTGTGGCACATCGCTTCGGGCACGTCAAACAGATCCCGAAGGCGGTTGCGCCTTTTTTCAATGGGCTCGGCTACTGCAACCACACGAAAATCCTCTCCCGTTTCCTTCATGATCTTGGAGTATCCCATGCCTCTTCCGCCTGCGCCGACTACAATCACCGTTTTCATAAAAATCTCCTTCACTTGTATTTTTTCAAAATCTCTTGACTTTCTTCACGTTCCATTATATAATTTCCGTAGCCGTTCGTCAATGGACTAATTTACTGCTTTGTTGTACTTTTTTACTGTTTTGGAGGAGCGCATGAGCTTTGGATATTATGCCTTCAAGGATCAGACACCCAACGTACTCAACCTCTGCAGCCGTCATTCCGAGGAATTTCCCTTGATGGTCAACTGCACGGGAAACATCTCCCTTTCCTTTCCCTTTACCACCGACAATCCCTCGGGCAGGGAGGATTATTATCTTCTCTATATGCTGCAGGGCGAGATGCAGGCTCGCTTTCCTCAGGGAACGGTAAGGCTTCGCAGGGGAGATGCGGTGATCTTTCCGCCCCACTACCACTATACCTATCAATATACCGGAGAGGCTCCCCTCAATTATCTCTACGTTCACTTTACGGGCTCCTACGCGGAGGAATTGCTTTCTCTGTGCCAATTCGGCGAGCTGCCCTGTCTGCACGACACGGGAAACGATCCGAGGATTCCCCTTCTCTTTCGGGAGCTCTACGATTGCTTTGAAATGGAAACGCCGCTGTCACGTGCGAAGAGCGCCTGCATTCTGGAAAGGATCCTGCTTCAGATCGGCGAGAGAATCCAGGAACGCTCTCTCCCGCGATCCCTCGAAAAATCACTCCGTCTGATCCACTCCTCCTATCAGGAGGATCTAAGAATCCCGGATCTTGCCCATCTTGAAAATTTGAGTCATTCCCGCTACGTCACCGTATTCCGAGAGCGCATGGGCATGTCCCCCACCGCCTACATTATATCCCGTCGGATGAACGCCGCCTGCGAACTCTTGGAAAACACCGATATTCCCGTCAAGCAGGTAGGAGTTCTCGTGGGCTACGACGATCCCCACTTTTTCAGCAAGATCTTCAAAAAGCATACGGGACTCTCTCCCCGAAGCTATCGAGATCGGCAATTTGAGCCAAAGACGAAACACCGCCAATAAACAAACAGGCTCTTCGGCAAATGCCGAAGAGCCTGTTTGTTTATCAAAAAAGATTCGTCAGTTTATTATTTGTCCATGAATAGAACGAATAATCGCTTGCCAGATATTTTGCCGCCGTGCTTGGGGAGGACAGATCGGATGACGATAGAAAAATCGTGTCTTTTGACGAGACAACATTCCAACCGCTCGCGTCTTCAAATGTAACGTTCGCCAAAACGTTACAGGAGCGGAACGCACTTTGCCCTATGCTTTCCAAGGATGCGTTCAGCTTCACCTCGGATAGGTTTTTACATCCACAGAATGCTAACTCTCCAATTTCGGCAACCGATTTTCCCACGGTGACCTTTTTTAAGGAGATACAGGATCTGAAGATATTGTTTTCGATCTTCGTTACCGAATCGGGAATCGACAAATTCTCGACCAGCACGTTGTTCAGATACAGATTGTATTCTCCTCCCCAGCAGACTCCGCCTAATTCGCTCTCCAGCACTATTTCGCAAAACGCCGCCATATCCTTAATATATATATTCAGGGGTTCACTGCAGTCGTCAAACGCATCCACACCGATCACCTCTACGCCCCTGCCGATATGTACTTTGGAAAGATATTCACAGTTGCGGAAGGCATTCGCTCCGATTTTAACCACAGAATCGGGAATAATGACCTCTCTAATATACGAGGCACTATCTATAAGCCTAACCCCGAACGCGCCGTTTTCAATCTCCTTTACAGGAAGATCGTTGTACGTGGGAGGAATGGCGATCGTGGTATCCTTGCAAGTACCTTTTCCGCAAAGGATCATATAGCTCCTATCCTCACTGAGCTTGTATTCAAGTCCTTCGCTATACTTGATCGGCGTACTATTCTGCGACGAGCCTGCCGAGGATCCGTCTGTCGAGCCGTTGCCCTGAGGGTACGCCTGATCTCGCCGACAGGAAACCAAGCAACCGCTTGCCAGCAGAGCAAGAACAAGCAAAATCAATAAAAGTCGCTTCACCTTTTTATCTCCTTATTGCAAGACGATTACAGCGTAAGCATAAACAACGCCGAAACGATAAACAGGGAGGCACCCAGAGCAAATCTCTTGATTGCGCTATACAACTGCGTTCCCTTGTTGTGCCGACTGAGAGCGGTTACGAAGATCGTAATGCCGAAGCCAAGGGAAACGAGAGAGGCTACGAACGCGCTGATGATTCCAGCCGAGCCATACCATACGGGGATTTTAAACATATCCATAATGGAATCGTAGGTCATGGACGTAAAATCAACCGAAAGATCAAAGCCGTTGATCGCCATGCTATACAGGGAAATTTCTCCGTCCACAATCGCCCAAAGAATCATTGCCGCGAACGCGATCACGGAAAGGTCAAAAATGAGGTTGAAAACGTCACGCAGATTTTTGGTTTCCTTGGGTTCCGATGCCACAGGCTCTGCGGGCTTTACGGGTGCCACGGGCTGTGCGGGTGCCACGGGCTTTACGGGTTCCGCGGGCTGTGCGGGTGCCACGGGCTGTGCGGGTTCCGCGGGCGCTACGTAAGCCACCTCTTGAGTCAAATCCTCGACTTCCTCTTTAAAGGGAAAGTTTGCGGGCACCTCCAGCGCGTTTCCGCATCTTCCGCAAAATGCCGCCGCATCATCCATAATCTTATTTCCGCATTTGGTACAAAATTTCATAGTTCGAGTCTCCTCTGTTTTTTTCTTATTATAGTACATTTTTTTACTAATGTCAATATGGTTTAGTAAATTTTTGTATTAAAGCGATTAGTACACAAATTTACTTGTTATAATGAACTTGTACAAATAACGTATACGAAGAGGTTTGTTTTGAACACATATTTAAAAAGAATCAGAGACCTCAGAGAAGATCATGACAAAACACAGCAAGAAATTGCCGACGTTCTCGGAACGTCGCAAACCATGTACGCGCGCTATGAACGGGGCGCCAATGAGCTTCCCCTGCGTCATTTGGTAACGTTGTGTAAATTCTATCACGTAAGCGCCGACTATATTTTGGGATTGAATACCAAGAAATAAAGAAAGGATTTCAAGATGAAATCCTTTCTTTTCTTATTTTCCCACTCTCAACGCGGCAATCTTTTCCTGATCGGGGGTCACGTATGCCGTCCAATTGGTGTGGTAAATGACAAATCCCGGCTTGGCGCCCGCAGGCTTCTTGACGTGCTTGGCAAGCAGATAGTCCACCGCGATATTGGAACCCTCCGCCTTGGAATAGAACGCGGCGATCTCTGCCGCCGTGGTGAAATCCAGATCGGTAGGTTCCCTGCCCTCGGTTCTGAGCAGCACGTGGGAGCCTGCGGTGTTCTTGGCGTGGAACCAATAATCCTGTTTTTCCGCCAGCTTGTGGGTAATATACTCGTTCTGCACGTTATTCTTTCCGCAAAGGACCTGCATTCCGTCGGGGGTTCGGAACTGCATCACCGTAGGCTTGTGCATCTTTGGCATATTGTAATTTTTCATGCGGGAGGCATAGCCCGATCGGTAAAGCTCGTCGCGGATCTCCAAAAGATCGGCGGGTCCCTCGGCGCGGGTCAGCGCCTCAAAGACGGTATAGAGGTAGGAAAGCTCGTTTTCCCCCAGCTCGATCTGCTTGGCAAGCTCCACGCGGGCGTTTTTCGCCTTGTTGTATCGCTTATAGTATCGCTGGGCGTTCGCCGAGGGGGATAGGCGGTTATCCAGCGCCACCTCGATCTGTGGGAAGCTTCCGTCCTCCCGCATCGCCTCATAATCGTCGAACACCGCTCTCGTGTCCCCGCGGGACAGACGATAGAGATTGGCGGTAATGAGATCGCCGTATTTTTTGTATTCCACGCCCTTTTCACATTCCGACAGCTCGGTGCGCTGAAGCTCCAGCTTCTTGCGGATGCGGCTCTCGGCATTGGTCAAGAGACGCAGAATATCCTGCGCGCGCTGATGCACTCTCTGTTCCCTATCCCTTGTTTCAAAGTAGGCATCAAACAACGCCCCCGCCCCCTTCATGGGACGGCATTCGGCATCTCCGTATTGCGAAAGAGGCATGAAGGAATATTCCAAGGGCTTTCCCTCCGCGAGGATCAGAGATGGCTCAAAGGACTCGTCGCGGATTCGGGCGGTCACGGCGGAAAACTCCCGCCACAAGTCGTCCGCAAAGCAATATTTGAGAGGCGTATCGGTATGTCCCGTGGCGCGGAACACGATCTCTCTGGCAACCACGGGAGCAATTCCCATGAAGCTGTTCACGATAAATTTATCCGCCCCACGCTCCTCGGGAAAGTCCTTCAGCAGCGCGAGAAACCGCTCCTCGGTCACAATCAGCGGATTGTCCTTATTCTGGGCGGGAGGAAGCGTGTAGGTCATTCCCGAAAGGAGCTGACGAAGGCTATCCAGAGAAAAATCGGTGGTACGAAGGGCTGTAATAATCTTTTTCTGCCCATCGGCAAAGATAAGATTGCTGTATTTTCCCATTAGCTCGGCAATGAGATATCGGCGGCACTCAAAGCCCATCTCGTCTCTCGTATCGAAGCCGAGAAAGGCGACACGGTCAAAGGGCGCCTGCTCGATCTCCACGAGCTTCGCTCCCTGCAGATACTTCCGCAAAAGCATACAGAACATGGGAGGATTTTGGGGATTCTCCTTGGGAACCTCGGTAAAGCCGATACGGGGATTTCCCGATCCCGCGTTAATGAGAAGCCGTTTGCCTCCCTCAAAGCTCCGCATCTGCAAGAGGATCTCGTCCCGCTCGGGCTGATACACCTTTTCGATCCTTGCCCCCAGAGCGGTCTTTTTCAGCTCGCTGAGGGTACAGGCAAGCATTCCTGCGTCAAATGCCATAGGAATTAAGAGAACATGACGCGATCCACGTCATCCAAGGAATCAAATACGAAATCGGGCTGATCTGCCTTTGCGGCGGCATCCACGTCGGCAGGTTGGGTTTCGCCCGAAAGCACCAGCACCGAGGTCACTCCGAATTTTTTACCCAGAGCAATATCTGTATAAAGACGGTCGCCGAAAATGCACATTTCGTCATTCTTATAGCCCGTCGCCTCGCCGATCATTTCGATGGTCTCCTTATAGGGCTTGCCGAAATAGGTAGGCACCTTACCCGTGGAGGCGGTTACCAGAGCGGCGATGGCTCCGCTGTCGGGAATAAAGCCCTTCTCGGTAGGGCAGTTGAAATCGGGGTGGGTGGAGAGATACTCCGCTCCCTCGCGAATAAAGCGGCAGGCGTTGTTCAGCTTTTCGTAGGTGAGGGAGGTATCAAAGCTGGTGATGACGATATCCGCCTTCTCCTCGTCTCCCTTCAAAAGGTGGATTCCCTTTTGGCGGTATTCCTCGCAAAGCTCGTCGGTGGCGACCAGATATACCGACTTGCCCTTACGGAAGCGGTTGAGAAACTCAAAGGTCACGTCCCCCGAGGTCATGATCTCCTCCGCCGTCGGCTCGTAGCCGAGTCGGGTCAGCTTTTGCAGATAAAAGGGGCTGGTATGAGAGGCGTTATTGGTATAAAACAGGACCTTTTTCCCGTTTTTGCGAAGATTTTTAATAAAACGGATGGCAAACTCAAAGGGGATGCCGCCAAGATAGATGGTTCCGTCCATATCGAAAATATACAGTTTCTTCTCACTAAGCGTCTGTACGTTGGGATTTTCAAAGTTCATATCGGTCAAATTCCTTTCTTTTTGCGTGGTTTCTACTGAAATATTATAACACACCGTTGATTTTTTTGCAAGGATATGTTATAATTATAGGCGAAAGATTTTTCATCCCCAAAAAGGAGGATTTTCTATGAGAACCGTCATTGGAATCGACGTAGGCGGAAGCACCACGAAGATTGTGGGCTTTCAGACCGAAAACCATGAAAAAAGACTGATCGACCCTCTGTTCGTCAGAGCCACCGACGCCATCACCTCGGTATACGGCGCCTTCGGTAAATTCACCATGCAAAACAATTTGAGCCTTTCCGATATCGACTGCGTGCTGATGACGGGCGTGGGCTCTTCCTTCATAGACAAGCCCATTTACGGACTCAACTGCCGCAAGGTTTCGGAATTTGAGTGCGTGGGTCTGGGCGGGCTCTATCTGTCGGGGCTTGACGATGCCGTTGTGGTGAGTATGGGTACGGGTACGGCGCTCATTCACGCCACCAAAAAGAATGGAAAGGCTACGGCGGAATACTTAGGCGGTACGGGCGTAGGCGGTGGAACCCTTGTGGGTCTTTCCCGTCAGATGCTGGGTGTGGACACCGTGGATCACTTAGAGCAGCTTGCCGAGGAGGGAGATCTCTCCAAGGTGGATCTTCGGATCGGGGATATTTCGGGAGACGAAAGCTTCCAGATCAACAAGGAGATCACTGCCTCCAACTTTGGAAAGCTTTCGGACATTGCCACCAAGCACGACATTGCCTTGGGCATTGCCAACATGGTCGCCGAAACCATCGCCATGCTGGCGGTCTTTGCCGCGCGAAGCTTTGGCATCAAGGACGTGGTGCTGACGGGCAATCTTACCTGTCTGCCCTCCATTACGAAGGTCTTTGAGGGGCTGGAGCAGAACTTCGGCGTGCGCTTCCTTATTCCCCAAAACGCGCAGTTCGCCACCGTCATCGGCGCCGCGCTGTGCGACGAGAAGAAATAGAATACCGAAACGGCGGGACATGGCTTCCCGCCGTTTTTTTGTATAGCGATTTGCGTAAAATATTTTCACGCAAAGGAATTGACAATCCCTCCTCCAAGTGATATAATAAGATGATATATTATTTTCAGAAAGGCAAGGCGCAAAGCAATGCAATGGACTTCTTTAAATGACCTGCGTGAAAAGTATCTTTCCTTCTTCGAGTCGAAGGGACACCTTCGTCTTCCCTCTTTTCCGCTGGTTCCCATCAACGACAAATCTCTGCTTCTGATCAACTCGGGCATGGCACCCATGAAGAAATACTTTACGGGCGAGGAAATCCCTCCCCGTAACCGTGTCACCACCTGTCAGAAGTGTATCCGTACCCCCGACCTGGATCGTGTGGGTCATACCGCCCGTCACGGCACCTACTTTGAGATGCTCGGAAACTTCTCCTTTGGCGACTACTTTAAGGAGGAGGCGATCCCGTGGGCATGGGAATTTCTGACCGAATGGCTGGAAATCCCCGGCGAGCTTCTCTGGCCCTCTATCTACGAGAACGACGAGGAGGCTTTCGAGATCTGGAACAAGAAGATCGGCGTTCCCGCCGAGCGGATCGTCCGTCTCGGAAAGGCCGACAACTTCTGGGAGCACGGCTCCGGTCCCTGCGGTCCCTGCTCCGAGATCTACTTTGACCGTGGCGAGAAGTACGGCTGCGGCTCTCCCGACTGCAAGCCCGGTTGCGACTGCGACCGCTTCATGGAGATCTGGAACAACGTATTCTCCCAGTTCAACAATGACGGCAACGGCAACTATACCGAGCTTGCGCAGAAGAACATTGATACGGGCATGGGCTTGGAGCGCTTGGCTTGCGTTATGCAGGGGGTGGACAACCTCTTTGAGGTGGACACCGTCCGCAAGATTCTGAATACCGTTTGCTCTATCGCGGGCAAGGAATACGGGGTAAACGCCAAGGACGACATTTCCATCCGCGTGGTTACCGACCATATCCGTTCCGCTACCTTTATGATCTGCGACGGCGTGATCCCCTCCAACGAGGGACGGGGATACGTGCTTCGCAGAATCCTGCGCCGCGCCTGCCGCTTCGGCAAGCTGCTCGGCATCAACCGCGCCTTCCTTTGCGAGCTTTGTGAGGTGGTGATCGGTGAAAACATTGGCGCTTACCCCGAGCTTGGCGAAAAGAAAGCGTATATTCTGAAGGTCATTGCCACCGAGGAGGAGCGCTTTGACGCAACCATTGACGCGGGTCTTTCCATTCTTTCCGCGATGATCAAGAGCGCCGAGGACGAGTCGCGTACCGTGATCTCGGGCGAGGACGTCTTCCGTCTCTACGACACCTACGGCTTCCCTCTTGACATTACCCGCGAGATCGTGGAAGAAAAGGGCTTATCCATTGACGAGGACACCTTTACGGCGCTTATGAAGGAGCAGAAGGATCGCGCCCGCGCCGCACGCGGAAATATCGGCGGCTGGGACGAGGGCTCCAAGCAGATGCTCTCCGAGCTTCCGAAGACCGAGTTCTGCGGCTACGAGCTTCTTTCCGCCGAGGCGAAGGTCCTTGCTATTCTCAACGAAAGCAACGAATCCGTCAAGGAGCTTTCCGAGGGAGAGTTCACGCTGGTGCTTGATCGCACTCCCTTCTACGGAGAGGGCGGCGGTCAGGTCGGCGACGTGGGTACCGTGACCTCGGAGGGCGCGTCGATTCAGGTTACCGACACCAAGAAGACCGACGGTGTATATCTTCATATCTGTACCCTTCTTAGCGGCTCCGTCAAGGTAGGCGATACCGTGACCGCTGTCGTTGAGGAGTCCGACCGCCGCGCCACCATGCGTTGTCACTCCGCTTGCCATCTCCTGCAGGCGGCGCTTCGTCAGGTGCTTGGCAATCACGTGGAGCAGGCAGGCTCCTACGTAAACCGCGATCACGTCCGCTTTGACTTCACCCACTTTGCCGCCCTCACGACCGAGGAGATCGCCAAGGTGGAGGCGATCGTCAACGCGCACATTTTGGCAGGCGAGGCCATCACCATGACCGAGATGCCCATTGAGGAGGCAAAGAAGCTGGGCGCGATGGCGCTCTTCGGAGAAAAGTACGGAAAGATCGTCCGCGTGGTTCGCATGGGCGAGTTCTCCACCGAATTTTGCGGAGGAACCCACCTTTCCAACACCGCCGCCATCGGACTCTTTAAGATCACCTCCGAGGCATCGGTCGCCGCAGGCGTTCGCCGTATTGAAGCGGCAACGGGAAGCGCCGTTCTTGACATTCTCGCTTCTCAGCAGAAGCTCATCAACGAAACCGCCTCCGAGCTGAAGGCGCAGAATCCCTCCGATCTTCAAAAGCGCGCCGCTCAGCTTCAGAGCGAGCTTCACGCCATGAAGAAGGAAATCGAATCTCTCAACGCAAAGCTGGCATCCACCAAGCTTGCGTCCATTCTTGAATCCGCCGTTGAGGTGGGTTCGGTTCGGCTGATCACCGCAGCCCTTTCCGATATGCAGCCCGATGCCGCAAGAAGTTTGGCTGACGAAATCAAGGCAACCTACCCGAACGCCGTTGCCGTTCTGGCACTGGCGACTCCCGAGAAGCTGAATTTCCTGGCAGTTGCCGGCAAGGATGCGGTCGCTGCAGGCGCTCACGCGGGCAAGCTGGTCGGTGCCGTTGCCGCCGTAACGGGC
This sequence comes from Eubacteriales bacterium, assembly GCA_045656325.1. GTDB lineage: Bacteria > Bacillota > Clostridia > Oscillospirales > CAG-272 > HGM12713. Next base: position 16,585 of record JAZOQX010000125.1, on the reverse strand, counting down.
GGTAAGGGTGGCGGACGTCCCGACAACGCCATGGCAGGCGGTGTGGATCGCGCAAGGATCGCAGACGCTCTCGCATTCGCGGCAGAGGCCCTCAAGGGAATGCTGAAATAAGGGACGGTCGTCAAGATCTCCCTACCCAAAAAAGGTCGAAGGATCTCAAGGATCCTTCGACCTTCTTTTTTATCAAGAAACGTCGCCGTCAAGGCTATGCAAAGATCAATGGCGCACCTGCAGGATCGCAGGTGCGCCATAATTCTTTTGATTGGTTTGAATCAGTCTGCAGTCAGACCCGAACGCTCGATACCCTGTACCAGATACTTCTGGAAGAACAGGTAGATCACCACCAGAGGTGCAATAATCATCAGGGAGCCTGTATGCATTGCTGCCGTCTTATACGAAGCCGTATCAAGGGTCGACAAGGACGTAGGAACAACGTCCTTCAGATCCTTCAGTAGCCTGATCTTTTCATCAGCCGAGCCTGTATTGATCGTAAAGAGCTTGGTGTAGAACTGGTCAGTCCACTGCCAAGAGAAGGCAAACAGGAACACCGTGATCAGCATAGGAACGGACAGCGGCAGGATGATGGTGAAGAAGGTCTTCATAATTCCCGAGCCGTCTATGTATGCCGACTCCTCCAGCTCGTTGGGAACGCCCGAGAAGAACTGGCGAAGCATAAAGATATACAAGCCGTTCTTAAAGGCAAGTCCGAAGAGCGAAAGAATGATCAAGGGCCAGTTGGTATCCAGCAAATACGCTCCTGCTCCGTTGCCTGCCGCAAACACCGTCCAGCTATCGGGAATGATGTCGATCGAGGCTAAGAAGTCATTGGTATACGAGAATCCAAACAGATTGATTCCTCCTCCGTTCAGGAATTGGAAGATTCCCAGCACGTCGAAGTTCGCAAAATAATCCTGCATGGAAAGTCTTAGAGTTTGATGCGGGATAACCAGCGAGAAGATCACCGCAAGGAAAACGAACTTGTTTCCCTTGAACTTGAACTTTGCCAAGCCGTATGCGATAAAGCAGCAAACGAAGGTTTGGAGCAACGCTACGGTCACGGACAAGGTCAGAGTGTTAAAGAATGCCTCAAAATAATGCAAATCGTGCCAAACCGCCTTATACATATCGAAGGAGATATTTTTGGGAACGATCTGTACCGTTACGTCAATAAAGTCGTCGGGAGCCATGATCGACTCGGGCAACCATTGCAAATAGGGCTTCAAAACCTGGAACGCGATACCGATCAAGAGAATCAGACGGAACGCGATCCACACGATCTTCTTCAAGAAGAAGAGAGACGTAAGCTTCGATTTGAGCTTAACCTTCAGAGGCGTACGTTCAAAATCAACCGCAGGAGGATTTCGAAATTTAGATTTTTTTACATTTTCTGCGTTCATTACGACCTCCTTAATCTCTTCTCTGATAGAATACGAACGCCGACATGATACCGGCAACGATCGCAATGATCAAGATAACCACCAGGAAGTATATCCACGACATTGCCGTAAGGATACCATCGTTATGGGTCAGACCCTCCAGATACAACATAACGGGGTTTTGGTCGCGTGTAAACGAGTCAATTACCGTATAAATACCGTTTACGAGGATCATGGGGCTGATCATGGGAAGCGTAATCTTCCAGAAGGTCTCCCACGCGGTTGCGCCGTCGATCTGTACCGATTCGTAGATCGCGGGAGAAATCGACTGCAATCCCGCCAAGAAGATCAGCATCTGTACGCCCGAGCGGTTGATGATCTCGGTAATGTTGGAGACGACCTGAACAACGTAGTCAACCAATCCTTGACCGACTGCCATGTTCGACATCATGTTTTCCACGACCATCGCCAAGCTGTCGTTCGTCTCGCGGCCTGTTCCGTCGTCTAGGCCTCCGCCTCCGCCCAGCACGTCCTCACTCGCCATAATAGAGGTCTCCATGATACCCGTTGACAAAATAACGGGAACGAAGAAGATCACTCGGAATACGGCGCGTCCTACCATCTTCTGGTTCAGAAGCACTGCCATGAACAGAGAGAAGACCAGAATCATAGGAATGTCGAAGATCATGTCAGAAAGCGCGCTAAGCAGGGTGGGAACGAAGGTTCCGTCCAGTCCGAACAGAGCGTCGCCGTAGTTTGCGAAGCCGACGAAGAGCATTCTCTTGGGCTCGTCGTCATGGGCGCTTTCCACAAAGCTGAAGCTCATTCTCAACGCGTCGATCAAAATGGGAAGATAGATCAATACGAAGCCGATGACGAAGGGGAGGACGAAGATCCATCCCCCTCTCGCCTTGCGCTTGTCAAGAGAGGCTATTTTCTTTTTCTTTGACACTTGCTTCATTGTCACTTGTGTTGTTGTCATGCGTTAACCTCCCTTCACGAATTGGTTCCACTGTTCAATACGACGTAGCCGTATGCTTCAATGGAATAGGTCTTCATTTCTCCGTTCACGGGAACGGTTACGGTTACGGCATAGTCGTTGAAATTCAACAGGAAATCCGCGCCGTTTTCATAGATCTCACGAACGATCTGGTTCTTGTCGGACGCGTAGCGGTTTCCGTTCTGCTGCGTTGTTCCTGCCGAACCGTTCGTATCCCCATCGGATTCATCGTCCGTCTTGACCTCGTACTTGAACTCGGGAACCGTCACGTCTGCCATGCGAAGATCGCTGCCCGACTCCTCCAAGATCCTATCGATCTCGGCATAAACGTCTGCGCTTGCTCCCAGCATGGTGTCGCGAAGCTTATTGGCTGCGTAGTCGGTCTTCAGGGCATTCAGCGCGGCATCAAACTCTGCCGTCAGCAATGCCAAGAGATCGTCCTTGACCTCCTGCTTGAAGCTGCTTTCAAGAATCGTGTTCTTGGTTTCCTCGCTTCTTGCCGCAAGGCCTGCCTTCAGGGCATCGTTGGAAACGTCCATGATCGAAACGATATCGGCATACGTCTCCTCAATGAAAGCGACGATTGCCTCCTTCTTTCTCCAATCTTCCTTATCGGACTTCAGAAGGTCTACCAACTGATCCTCGTCCTCCGCATTATCCTGAAGCTGAGCCTCGATCTTTGCCTTGAGTACGAGCATCTTCGCATCGATGGAATTGCTTCCGCTCATTACGTCAAATACCTTGTCGGTTCCGTTCAGAATCGCCAATCTTGCCGCCAGAGCTGCCGCTCTTGCGTTTTCCTTCTCGGCAGATTCACGAGTTGCCTCGGCGATCAGCGCCGCCTCAAGCTCCGCCTTTGCATCCCGCTCCAGCTCATCCAGATCGGGAATACGGGAACCGGTAGTAATAAACTGATGGTCTACGATGGTACTGGTCTGAACGCTCTTCAGAACCGCGTTCAGCTCGGTATACATGGATACGATATCATCCTTCCAGATCTGATACTGTACCGAATAATTCTCGCTCAGTCTCTCATCGTTCTTGAGATACTCCGTATTGTCATACGCGATGATGAACTGCAGCGCCGCGCCGCTCTCAATGCTCTTCAGCATTGCGTACTCCATGTTACCTTCCATGTTAACAGGGGTTCCTGCCAGCTGGACGTATCCGTGAAGAACCATGCCAAGGAACGGAACCGTAGCGTAGGCGGTCTTATATCGGCTGGAATCCAGCGCGATATCGGTGATATGATCCACGTACTGCCAGGTATAGGCGTTTGCGGCTTCGGTCATGACCTGCATACCCGTATTCTGCATTGCCTGCATCGCCTCAATGGTAAACTGCTTGTTTTCCTCTCGGTTGTAGGGCTCGGTCTCGTCAAAGTCAGAGTTTAGATAAGAGCCAAGGGTATTGACCGAGATTCCGATGGGCTCATACTCCTCGTACTGAGGCAGGAGCTTCTCGTAGAAATGGCTGAAATATGCGGGAGAAAGGGCAATTTCAAAGGTGCTGACCGTTGCGTGCTTGGTCGCGCTGTAAAGACGCTTGGTGGTATAGCGGTTCTGAACCGTCTTTACGGCATGATCGCCAAGATCCAGTCCGTCGAACCAAGAGTCGTTTGCGGCAAAGACAAAGTCAAAGTTCGGGAAGATTCCGTATTTGTTTTCCTTTGCGTCCGCCAACAGATCCTCAAAGTCAGCGTCATCCTCTACGACACCCTCCCACTTCAGCTTGTAAGGAACCGACGGTTCACTCAAGCCTCCGTCCGTGTATCCATTCAGGACAAACTGAAGATTGGTCAAGCCCGCTTCCGCCAGCTCGCTTCGGATCGTCATAATATCCGCAAAGCTGGTCAGGGCAGACATCATATTGATCGGGATCGACAAAACCTTCTTCGTCGTGATCATGGAGCCAAGAGTCTCGATATAGAGAGGAATGTTCTCCATATCCACCTGCTCCGTTGTCAGTCTGGTGAGTACGCCCTTTGCCTCAAGGTACTCGCGATATGCCTTTGCCATTCCCACGTAGGAGCAGGCATAGAGCTGATTTGCGGGTACGTTTGCCGCCAGAAGTCCCGCGTGGCGGTCCGCATCGGTCAACATAATGTACCGAATACGGAAGCTGCCCGTGAATTTCTTGGCGGATACTACCTCCCAGCTGGCAGAGCCCGTAGCGGCTCCCGTTAACTGGAAGGAATCCTTGGGACGAGGCTCAACGATCATACGCACGCCGTTCATCTGCTTGCCTGCTTCCCTCGAAAGGGTACGGCTGAAGGTCTCCAGCGACATCATGGACTCGCCATCCTCCACAATCGCGAGGAATCCGCGGTCCTGACCGTTTTCCAAGGTTTCATACAAGCCGAATACGGGATAGCGAACGATCTCCTCGTAGGTTCCCGAAATCTTCTGATACGCGTAATCCGCACCGTAGATCTTTGCCGTCAGCGAATCGCTTTCGGTTCGATCCATCCATTCTCTAAAGGAGAACAGCGTTCCCGATCCATCGGGGAAGAAGGTGTATCCGTTATCGGTCAAGCCAACTCCCATATAAGGAAGAATCTCGATTCTTTCCAATACGTAGTTCGTCTCGTCAAAGCGAATACCGTTGGCGGGGAGTCTGACCGACAGACCGTATTGGTCGATGGTATATTCCAACGCCATCTTGATTACGGGGCTTTCGGTTTCCCTTGTCTCATAGCCCATGGTCAAATAAATTTGATCCATATCCTCAAAGGTGAAATCGGGACAGCAAGCACTGATGATATCCGCTACCTTTTTCTTATCCGTGTCGTCGAAGGACGTTTCGGGAGGAAGGGCGTAGAAATTTTCCGTCCAGTCGGATTGGTTCAATCCGTAATCTCCCTGCATTGCCTCGATTCTTTCCTGCTCCTCAGGATAAAATTCCAGCGGCTCGATCAAGGTGTACGAACCAAAGAACCAGTTCTTCTCTTGCTTGGTAAGATCGGATTTTTGTACGTAGGGTTTGATCTTTTCATCGAAAATATCCTGAGGAATACGCTCGGGAGCAAGGATTTTGGTCTCCTCGATACCGATGGAATATTCCACGCGGACTCCGCCTCTGATATCCTTTACCTCGATCTGTCTTCTCGAGGCGGCGTATTTGTAGCTATCCATCTCGTACACCCTATTCTGGGTATCCGAGGGATCCTTGATATACACGACCAGCTGAGACATGACTCTATCGCCTTCTCCGCTGACCTGCTCCAGCTTACCGGGACGCTTGTTCTGACCCGAAAGCTCCAGAGATGCCACGTTATACGGGTTGGTGAACAGCTTCTCTCCCGTATTGACGTTCATCACGGCAACCTCTCCGCTATACGCGTCTACGTACAGCTCGTACGTGCCGTCTCCATAGCGATAGTCCATTGCCTCCAGCTTTTCCTCGGGTGTATTAAACACCGTTTTGAAATAGTTGAGGGAGTAATCCTCCTGAAACGTATCATCCTCATAGGGTCTGCTTGCAGCCCCTTCCGCACCGACGATCGTAGCGAACGCACCTGCCAACATAAGGACAGCCAGGAGTGTAGATATTATTTTTTTCATTTTCACGTAATCATCCTCCTATCCTTTACGTTCGGAACTGCACTTCGGTGACGATATTGGTCACAAAGTTGACCATATCGGTGAGCAGTACGGTAAACAGGAACACAATAAAGATAATGACAACCATTCCCAGAATGGTACAAATGGTAATGATAAAGTTCTTACCCATGCTGTAATCATGCGTCACCATGATTCCAAAGAAGATCAAGAAGCCTGCCCAAACAAAAGCAAACGTGTTAATCAGACTCAGAATGTCCGCCTCGGTAAGCAAAACGAAGTTCGAGGCAATGGTGGTGGGGACCATGATCAGAGCCAAAGGAAGCAGCGCGTAGGTCGTCGCGATATAAATATCCTTAAAGCTTCCCTCGCCGTCAAACAGGGTGGTCAAGCACCAGTTGGCAAGAATCCACAGGAAGAACGGAATCAACACGCTCAATATCGTAGCGAACACACCTGCGTACTCGCCCTGAGGATTCATAATGTATCCCCGACCGATGGACTGGTAGTAGAATGCCGCGATTACGATGGCGAGAATCGTAGTACCCGCTCTGACCGATCCTCTCTTCTCGTGCTTCAAATCCCAGAAGCCGTCAAAGGGATGGAAGATCACGTGGAACACGTAAATAAGCTCTTGACCGAAGGTCCGCTTTCCCTTGGTAACCGATACCCTCTTGTTGACCTTCTTTGCGTATCCGAGGAATTTGCTGCAGCCGAGGCAGAGCGCAACGACCACAATCGGGATCAGCCAGATAAACTTGGTGATCCATTCCTTTCTGACCTCTTGATATGCCTTTGAGTAGTTTTCGGTGTCGTACGCCGCGGTGAACATCTCCATAGCTTCCTCGTACTTACCGTCCTGCGACATAGCGCGGCCGATTCCGATATACGCGGCGTCAAAGTTGGAGTTTCTCTTCAGGATCTCTCTCCAGTTGTAGATCGCCTGATCGCTTCGTCTTGCGTTTTGATCCGCCAGAGCCTGAATCAGGATATCACCGTATTTCGTACGGTTATACACCGTGAAGCTGGAGTTTCCGTCACTCACCTTTTCGAGAAGCAGCATCTTGCCATCCTGATAGGTGATAGCGGACAACAGACCGATCGTCACGTTACCCATCTGTACGCCGCCGTCACCGAAGGCAAACAGAAGATTTCCGTCGAAGTCGTAGGTAAATACCTTGCTTCGCTTCTGGTCGATGATCGACCAGGTCTTTTCGGGTCCGATCGCAACGTCAACGATCAGAGACGCGCCGCTGATGCCCTCATCCGAGCCGATCATCTTCTTGAAATCCACCTCACCCGAGGGAGGATAGAAGCCGTTTCTTCTCATGATCTCATCGCCTGCGGCGTTCAGCATTTTAACAGGAGCGTAGTCTCCCGTCTTGCTCTTCGACGTAATGGCTCCCGTCACGTTTGCCTCATCGATATTCGAGGTGGTAACGTAGATAAAGTCACCCGTCAGCGTAATGTTGTTAAACTCGGTGGATACCTTGGTATCCTGCAGCTTTCTCTGCTCCTTGGACTGGAATCTTCTCCAGATCTGTTCCCACGCGGAGATCGCTACCTTCTGCGCTCCCACGTATCCCGTAAACTCTCCGTCCTCGGTCATCACGATGATTCCCTCGTAGGTCGTTTCGGAAATGACGTACAGACGGTTGTAGTTGTCCACCGCCAAAGCGATCGGACGGTAGCTGGAGGAGGTAAATAGCTCGGAATCGGGCTCGCCGATCACGCTCTTGAAGTTTCCATCCAAATCAAAGGTTACGATTCTTCCGCCCTCGGTGTCGCATACGTAGATGCGTCCCTCAACCATTTTTTCGCCCACGCGGCGATCCGCGGTAATATACACACCCGAGGGTTTATAAAAGCTGTCTTCGATTCCCTGCTCGTTGAGGAAATTACCGAGAATCATCTTTACCTTATAGTAACGGTCAAGAACGACGACTCTGTTGTTCAGGGTATCCGCAATATAGACGTTCTGATCCTTGTCGGTTTCAATATCGCAGGGTCCGCAGATATCGGCAAGATTTTTCCACGTAATACCAGAGGTGGGAGCGTAAGAACCCTGACAGGTCAGGTACTGATCGATATTCCCCAGAATAACGTCGTACGCTGCCTGCGCCAAGTCTCTTTCGCTTCCCAGCGTGAAAGCGTTCGTGCTTCCCGCCGCTACCGCCTCGTCGTACTTCTTCTGCGCCAGCGTCAGCGCGTCCTTCGCCGCGTCACGCTGCTTGCAGAGATCTGCCAGAACGGGATAATACTGAGCGAGGAAATTGACGCCTTCCTCTCCCGTCAGTCCCATATCCTCCGCGTCAATGATCGCATTGGAGGCGGGAATATACGCGTCGGGAGAATGCAGAGCCGTTCCCGTAATCGAGTAGGTGTAGGTCTGATACGGCGTGCTTGCGCCCACAGGAAGAGCCAAAGCCAGAACCAACATCAACAATACAGAAACAATTGCTATGATTCTTTTCATGTTTCTCCTCCTGTAAATTAGTCTTTCATTCCGCTGGATCCCATGGTCTCAATGATATTGGACTGAGAAACAACGAATACGAGAATCGGCACCAGCATCATGACGACGGTTGCCGCAGCAGACGCGCCTGCACGCTTGATACCACCCGCGGTAATCTGCTGAATTGCGTAGTTCAGGGATTTCAGCTGCTCCGAATGGATATAGATCGAAGCTCCCTTGTTCCAAAGGTCTTGGAAGGAATAGATGATCAGCGTCAGCCACGCGGGCTTAACCATTGGCATCGCAATGATCCAGAAGGTCCTTAGCTCGCTGGCACCGTCCAATCGCGAGCTTTCCAGCACCGCGTCGGTCACGCTGGTTTCCATAAACTGCTTCATCAGGTAAAGTCCCAAGGAGGTCGCCCACGCGGGAACCACGATCGCCCAGTAGGTATCGATCATCTGGAACGTGCTCATCAAAATGAAGCAGCACACAGCGGTTACGGTCTGGTGGAACATCAGAGAGGTTCTAACCAGCTTGAACATTCCGCTGCCGCCGGGGAACTTGATCTTCGCCATGGCGTATGCTGCCAAGGAGGAGAAGAACAGGTTTCCGATAACACCGACGATGGAGGTAAACACTGTATTAAATATGTAGCGCGAGAACGGAACCAGATTTCCGCTCATCAAGGTAAACAGATCCTTGAAGTTTTTGCCCGTAGGGGCGGAAACGTAAAATCTGGGGGGGAACATCCAAAGCTCGTCAAGAGGCTTGAGCGCCTGAATCACCACGTAATACATGGGGATAAACATGAAGGCGCCGAGAAGGACCAGAATAAAGGTAATACCTGCGTCTCCTCCTCTGGATCGTGCGAGTACGACTTTATGTTTTCTTGTTCTTAACTTTTTTGCCATATCACGATCCTACCTTTGAAAGAACTTTTTTGACCAAAGCATTCGCTCCGATCATCACGACGAACAGTATCACCGCGATGGTCGAGGAATAACCAATCTCAAAACGTTGTGAACCATAGTCCTCCAGGTGATGCACGATGGTATGCGCCGCATAGTCAACCGAGGGGAATCCGCAAAGCGCGGTAACGACTCCGCCGAAACCGAAGGAGGAGGTGATCGCCATAACCGCACCGAACATCAGCTGAGGCTTCATGTTCGGCAGGGTAATGTACCAAAGCTCCTGCCATCTGTTGCGAATACCGTCCACGGCGCCCGCCTCGTACTGCGCTTTATCGATGCCCTGCAAGCCCGCGATAAAGGATAGGAATGCCGTACCCAGCGAGGTCCATAGCGCAACGACGATACACAGCGGCATGACGTAATTGGCATCCTGGAACCATGCAATTTCCGAGGATATCAAGCCCAGCTCCATCAGCACCGCGTTCGCCCATCCGTAGGAGTCAGCGGAAAACAGGGTACCCCAAACCAGATAAACCTGACCTGAGATGGAGGGGGCGTAGAAGATCAGGGTAACGATGGCTCTGATCTTGGGGGAAAGCTCGTTGATAAACCACGCGATCATCAGGGACATCAAATAGGATACGGGTCCGACGATTACCGCGAAGATGAATGTGTTCTTAACCGCAATGAGGAATATGTCGTCATCAAGGAACAAGCGAATGTAGTTGTCCAACCAGACGATATTCGGCATCTGAAGCAGGTTAAAATCCGTAAAGCTGATAACAATGGAAAGCAACACGGGCAAAACCGTAAAGCAGGAGAAAATCAGCATATAGGGCGCCACCATAAAGTACGCAACCTTATTTCGCTTCATTTCCTTCCATGTCCACTGCGCGCGGGTCATATCCTTACGCGCCACAGCTTTCTTTTTTGCCGTTTTGGGGGACATATTTCTTCTCTCCTTCATTCATATTTTAACAGTCAGTAGAAATTACTTCGACTTCTCGTATTCAGTCAGCCAATACGCAGCCTCCTCCAGCTTCGCAACCGCGCCTCCGAACAAACCGGAGTTCATTCTGTTCAGCGCGTTCGCCACCGCCTGAATGGATGCGTAGTCCTCCGTCTCGTATCCCGCAATCAGCTTGAGGGCATTGTCAACGGTATGCGCGTACGCGGCGCTGTACTCGGAAGACTGCTTCGCTTTATTTAAGAGAGACTCTGCTTCTTCCATACGCTTCTGTGCCAAAGTCTGTCCGGCCTCCAAGGTTTCCAGGCCAAACTCCGCGCGCTTACGGGTAATTTCTTTATTGATAATACTAATGTAGCTTTGCAGCGCAACCGTGGGGTCTGCCTTCTCGTTGTAGGCCTCAAGGAACGCAAAGTTGATATAACGGTCAATGATATAGTTACCGGGGTAGTTGGGAATGGATGCCAGCTGCTCAAACTGCGCTTTCAGCTGCGTCAGCTCGTCACGGGTCCAAGGCATACTGTCCAGAGCCGCCTCGTTGGCGGTAGAATGCTTTGCGGAGGGTCCGAGGATGGCTACCATCTCATTGGAGTAGTCAACCTGACAGCTTGCGCCCGAGTGCCAGCTCATGAAGTTCCAAGCGCCCTTCTGATTCTCGCATCCCGTAATCATAACGATCGCGGAGCAAGCAGATACGGACTCTTGGTTGATCTTTCCTGTTTTTTCATTATAATAACCGGGCATGGGATAGAAGCCCCACAAGCCCTCGATTTCGGTAGCGAATACCTTGAGCTGGTTGTAGGTTGCGGTATACGCCGCAAAGCCGATGGGCATCTCACCCGTTCTGAAACGGTTCGCAAAGTCAAACTGATAGGGGAAGGAGTACATGGTGAACATATCACACATGGTATTGAAGCATTCCAGCGCCAAATTGGAATCAAGGTTGACTCTCATACCCTCATCGGCAAAGAGCTCGCCGCCCTTCTGGTAGAGGAAGATCTTCGCATCCTTCTGCATTCCGATCTCCATGTTGTTTGCCTGAAGCATGGGGATCGCTTCCTTAATGTCCTCCCACGTCTGGGGAATATCGATGCCCAGATCCGCCAGAATATCCTCGCGGACGAACATCATGGAGAAGCTCTGCGTCTCGGGAAGTCCGTAGCAGTGAAGCCTACCGCTTCCGCAATCCTTATGCTCCTCGGTGTTTGCGTTTTCACCCGCACAGCGAATCTCCATAACGATCATCGCCGCCTCGTTAAAGTCGCTGATTACCGTTTCGTAATCATTCTGAATCGAGTCGTTGGGATTCGTATCCTTCATATTTTCAATAGGAAGGAGCGCTCCGCGGATCGCGTAGTTAATTACGTCGCCCTGTCCGAGTCCGATATAGACGTCAGGTCCCATACCCGAAAGAATGGAGGGCAAGAGCGTTCCGCCCGCAACCAGCTTCAGGTTGACGGGGTCTCCGTACTGAGGAGTAAAGTCGTTGTTGATCAGTCCTCGGATAACCTGCGTTTGGTCACGTCCGTAAGCCAGCCAAACCTCAACCACGTCCTCGCCGTCACCGGGATTCTCGGTCATAGCGCCCATACGGTCGTAGTTACGGAAGAAGCTCTTGAAGAAGCTTACGATCTCGTGCCACAGACCTGCCCAGAAGCCCGCAGTAGCCCGAGGAAGCTCGGCACCCGTAGGCTGTACCGAAATAAAGTCGATCAGAAGGGGCTGGGTCTTTGCGTCGGAGATCCAGGTACCCAAGGAACCGATATAGGTCTTCAGCTGCTCCAGATTCTTTGCAATGTTATCGTCATCGCTTCCCATGTCGTTCAGCAAGCGAATGACCTTTTCCAGCGTTGCCACCATGGAGCTGGTTACACCCGCCTTATCCTCCAGATCGTCAACCACGCCCTGAAGGACCTCTGCCTGCTCCAACAGATCGTACACCGTCTCAGGCATGACCTGACGGAATTTATAGTCACGATATTCGTCGGGGTTGGAGCCCGTCAGCTTCAATATGTTCAAATAGTCTGCGTTGATGGATTCCAAGGACGCCTGAACGGTATTGACAACGTCACCCATGGTACCCAAGGAAACCTCAAGGCGCATGGTATATACCACGCCCTTTTCAAAGTAGAACTCAAACTCCGTCGTTCCGTCGTTCAGCGGCTCAGCCTGCCAATCGGAGGAGTAGTTGAAGTTGAGTCGGGACGCTTCCGCAAAGGGAATACCGTCGTAGTATCCCGCCTGACCCTCGGCAACCGTGCCGTCGCTGTAAAGATAGAGGATTCTCGACACGTACATACCGTCGAGGATCGCCTGCTTAAAGCGAGGAACCAGCTGATAGAATCCGCTTTCGTCCACGGAGAATTTATATTCGATCCACTGTCCGGGTGTCTGCCACTTATCACCGCCCAACGTGTTGAGAAGCGCCGCGTCGGTGGAAATGGGAGAGTTTGCCGCGCTGGTGGTATCCGAGATCGGATAAATGGTCTGAGAGGATGCCTTCGTGAAGTACTCCGACTCTACCTTGACCGTTCCGCTTCCCACCTGATAGCCCTTGGCATCCACGATGCTCTGGCGATAGGTTTCGTAGCTCTGCTCGGATTCGGGACACAGGAAGCGGATCTCGCTGATGATGAAGCTCTCGTTGACAGCCTCCAGCGTGAACTCCACGTTTCCGTCTTTATCGGGCTCGATCACGAACTCGAAGGGAGTCTGGTAGAATCCGTTGGAATCCTTAAATTCGTAGGTAGCCCAAGTGGGAACCGCCTCCGAGGTGGTGCGGATCTCGTTTCCGTCAATGTCCGCAATGAAGAAGCGAACGGGATCATCCGTAGCGTCCTCCTCGTTTTGGTCGGTCACAAAGGCAGAATTGGTGCTATTCCAATATTTGGGCATCTTGTATCGGATGTAATCACGTCCCGTGGATTCGTTGTAGTAGCGCTCTGCATCCAGACCCGCCGCGATCGCCTCGGCGATCATCTTGTCAACGTCCATCTTATCGTTGATTTCCATCCAACCGTAGACATCGAGGTTCTCATAGGTCTTCGGAACGGTCATGTAGCGCGCCTCCGCAAAGGGCGCCTCTCCGTTGATCTTGAAAACTCTCTCAATCGAGGTCGCTTTACTCTTCTCTACGCGGCCGCCGAAGGTATCCACGTCCATGGAAGAATAGTAAACAATCTCAAGGGTGTACTTCTTCGCAACGTACTCGCCCTCATCGTTTACGTTTCCGGCAAACCCGTCGGTCACCCAGGTTACCTTTCCGTGGCTGGGAACGTACAAGCCTTTCACACCCTCCGCTTCCTCAAAGTGAGCCGACATAGAATCCTGCTGCGACGAAGCACTGACAGGATCTCCAAGCTCCTTTCCGTCCACATCGGAGTTAAAATAAACGTTGTCCAGAGCCGAAACCACTACGTTTTGTCCCGTAGCGGCACCAACGCTGCCGTTGTTTATCTGATAATCCTTGTAGGAGATGGCGCTCATCTTCTCTAGGATATCATCCAACGACGGCTTAGGGTTAGGGTTCAATTCCGACGAAGCACCGATCGGAACGACATTGACGCCAACCAGTAGCATTACTGCCAACAAGAAGGCGATCAGTCTGCATAATCTCGTCTTTTTCATACAATCACTTTCCTCCTGTGAAATTTCAAAGGGCACACACCCTTTGGCGCTCTGACGTTGCCACCAGAACTCACCATTCCTCTTTTCCGTACGTCCTTTGTTTGCGGGTCGGTAACGCCCGCGAAGCTTGCCGCCGGGCACAGAACTTTCGCCCATTCGCCCATGCAAGCACAAAGGCGGAAGGCAACACCAAAGTTATACGTCAAAGGCAGCGCGCCGGTTTGAATCGCACTGCTCAGGTCCTCTCGGGCAGACCAAACCCGATTCGGACCATAAAATCGTAACCATATATTATCATAATCCCTCCAAAAAGTCAAGCACGGTTTTCGCCCGCTTCCCCACCCCGCGAGGTTTTTTTCATCCGTTCTTGACCGCGCTTTCTCGGCGCATTTTTTGAAAAATCAGCGTTTTGACAATTTGACCGAGACGGTTTTTAAGTGGGTAAATTTAATTTACCTAAAACGCCCCAAAAAGCGGAAATCGTTTGTCATTTTTGTGCATTTTATCTTTCGTTCCTTTTGATTCTCAATCACGGTTTTCTTGCAGTAACATGAAATTACAGCCCTTTCCTTTCGTCTCAAAAAAAGCTTTGCAATCCGTTCTCAATTTCTTTTGTAAAAGTTGCACAATTTTAAGCCCCATTTTTCTACACACCCGTGCATTTCAAAAAAGAGACTTTTTTCACCTTTTTTCACCCATTTGAGGAAATCAAAGGTTTTTTCAAGAAGTTTAGGTTTATTTTTCCATATTTTTACATTTTTACAAAAAGAAAAAAAGAAGGGCGACCGACGCGCCTTGGCGCACCCCTCACCCTTCTTATATTCGTGTTTTACGAATCGATCAACGCAAAAATCCGTTGACGATCTCTTCCTCCGCTTCCTTCTCGGTCAGCCCCAGCGTCATCAGCTTAATCAGCTGCTCGCCCGCGATCTTTCCGATTGCCGCCTCGTGAATCAGGGACGCGTCGGGATGAACCGCCAAAATCTCGGGAATCGCGGACACCGTAGCGTCGTCCATGATGATGGCGTCACATTCCGTATGCCCCGAGCATTCGGCATTTCCCTTAATGCGGGAAATGAATTTTTGAGAGGAACGATCCCGCGCCACCGAGCGGGATACCACGTGCGCGCCCGAATGCGCGCCGTTCAGCTCCACCTCAAACTCGGTTTCCGCATATTGCTCGCCGTGGGTCATAATCTTTTCGCTGACCGTCAGCGTTGCATTTTTCATCAGAACAGCCTTCGTGCTTCTTTTGGTTGAATCCACTCCCTTGATCTGGACCGTCTCCATTTCCAGCCTTGCGTTTTCCTGCAATTCGGCGTAGGTATGCGGATTCATAATATTCCTTCCGTTTCCGTCTCCCTGACCATAATGCTTTTCTACGTATTTCACATTTGCATTTTTCGCCAGATAAAACGCATGAACACCGCTATGCTCGGAGTCCTCTTTTCCGCCGTTGTGGATTCCGCATCCCGCCACGATGGTCACGTCGCAATCCTCACCGATATGAAAGTCGTTGTAAACCAGTTCCCGAAGCCCCGTTTGAGAGAGAATGACGGGGATATGCAGGCTTTCGTTCTTCGTACCCGGCTTAATATAGATATCAATGCCCGGCTTGTCCTCTTTTGCCACAATCTGAATGTTTTCGGAGGAATTCTTTCCGTGAAGCTTTCCGTTGATCCGCAAGGAATAGGCTCCCTCGGGAACCTCGTGCAGTCCCGCGACCTGCTCCAAGAGACTTACTTGAATCTTATCCATATTTCCCTCCTTACGAATTTTTCGTGAAGCGGCATCCCGCGTGAACGTCCATCAATTTCGGGAACACCGTTTCCTTATCGCCGTACTCCACCACGTCTCCGTCCGAAAGCACCAGAATCTTATCGGCAATGTTCAAAATGCGCTCTTGGTGGGAGATAATCAGAATCATGCCGTGGGTACGCTCATGCATCTTTTCAAATACTTTAATTAAATTATTGAAGCTCCAAAGGTCGATTCCCGCCTCAGGCTCGTCAAAAACCGACAGCTTCGTGCCTCTGGCGTTGATCATGGCGATTTCAATTCGCTTCAGCTCACCGCCCGACAACGAGCCGTCCACCTCGCGTCCGATATAATCCTTGGCGCAAAGCCCGACCTCAGACAAATACGCGCAAGCGTCCGCCACGCTGGTGTTTTTGCCCGCCGCCAGCGAGATCAGATCCCGCACGGTGATGCCCTTGAAGCGAACGGGCTGCTGGAACGCAAAGCTGATGCCGTTTTTCGCCCGCTCGGTAATGGACCAGTCGGTAATATCCACACCGTCCATCAAAATTCTTCCCTCGGTGGGGGCGATGATTCCCGCGATCAGCTTGGCAAGCGTAGATTTTCCGCTTCCGTTGGGACCCGTAACCGCCACAAAGCGGTCGTCAACGGTCAGGTTGATATCCTTTAATATTTTTTTATCGCCTACGGCGTATGATACGTGTTGAAATTCGATCATGTTGTTTTCCTTTGCCTTGAAATTCATTTCAAAATATTATATCGCATTTTCGCCTTTTTTTCAATAGGTTTATTCAATTTTATTCTTTTTCACGCCAAAATCCGCATTTTTTGTCGAGTTTCGGTGTCGTTTTATTTTATTTTTTAAAGAAAGTTTCATAATTTTCAAGGTTGCTTTTGTTTTTCATTATGTTATTTTTTACAAGCACAT
>JAZOQX010000124.1:0-8031 GCA_045656325.1 Eubacteriales bacterium | reverse complement strand
CTCACATCCATTTGGATGTGAGGCTTTTTGGTGTCCCTACGAAAAGCGAACCAGCCGAAGGCGGAGTTCGGCAGATAGACTCGCGAGCGAGGATATCTGCAGTTGAGCCGTCTTGACGGCGAAACATATTCTCCTACGGGTCACATCCAAATGGATGTGAGGCTTTTTGGTGTCCCTACGGAAAGCATATCACCAATTCACAAGCAATTCAACAGATTTTAACAATTTTCTTCTCGGAATAAAACCGATATTTACGCCTCCCGCGCCTCCTCTAAAAGACGGGTCAAACGGCGGTTCAGTCCCGATTTGGAGATAGGCGGCTCGTGCAGAAGCGAAAGCTCCGCAAGGGACGCGTCGGGATATTCCATGCGAAGACGCGCGGTGATCTGCAGCTCCTCGGGAAGCGACGAAAGCTTTCCGTTTTCACCCAGTCTCTCAATGGCTTCCCTTTGCCGCATGGAGGCATCCACCGAACGGGAAATGTTCCGCGCCTCGCAATTGATTCCTCGATTTACGTTATTACGGATATCCCGCTTGATCCACACGTTGGCAAGACCAAAGCTCGCGCCCGAGCCGCCGATATAGTAGAGAAAATCGCTGATGGCTCCGTTGCTCTTGTAGTAAAGCCCGAAACGCTTTCCCCGCTTTACCTTCCCCGCTCTTGAGAGACGCGCCTCCAGATAAACGCGCAGCGCGTCGCACCGTCCCTCGGTGGGGAGGGAGATCTCCATATGATATCCCTTATTGGGATCGGTAACCGTGGCGCATCCTAAAAAAACGCCCCGTAAAAAGTCCCCTTGACAAGCGGCACACCGAAAGCCCGCCGCCGCGTGGATCATCACGTCCCCGTTTTGATCCAATTCCCGCAAGAATTTTTGGCAAGCCGCCATCCGCGCCGTCACCTCATAGAAACGACGGGCTGCCAAGACACGCTCTCGCCGCTCGCTCTCGGCGCGAAACAGCTGCGTGAGAAGCTGCTCGGCAAGGGCTGCCGTCTCCTCCGAATAATACCGCGCGGTAAGCCGTCCGTCCTCAGTCTCGGAGGCTCCCATAAGCAGTCCGAAAAGAAGGGCTCTGCGGCAACAGTTCTTTTTTAAGGGAAGGCGTACCAATTCCTCGCTGATCTCGGTGGTAAATGACATAGCTCCTCCTTACACTCAGTCGGTAGGCAGGTAGCGGACCTCCCGCTCCAATACCACTCCGAATTGTTCCTTGACCTCGTCCCTGACGAGCTTTTCCAGCGCCAACACGTCACGGGCAGTTGCCCCGCCCCGATTGATGAGAAAGCCTGCGTGCTTCACGGCAATTTCCGCGCCGCCCACCGACCGTCCCTTCAGTCCCGCGTCCTCGATAAGCTTCCCCGCGAAATACCCCTCGGGTCGTTTGAAATAGCTTCCCGCGCTTGGAAATTCCAAGGGCTGGGTATCTCTTCTCTTTTTGGAAAGCTCTGCCATTTTGCCAAGGATCTCCTCCCGATCGCCCTGTCGGAGCGCAAGCTCCGCCCCAAGGCAGATCCAATGAGGATGCTCCATATAAACGCTCCTCCGATAGCCAAACCCGTGATCGGTCAGCGTGAACACCTCGCCCGTTCTCCGATCCATGGCGCGAGTGGATACTACCACCGTATCCATGGAGGATCCGTACGCCCCCGCGTTCATAAACACAGCCGCCCCTAAGGAGCCGGGAATCCCACGGGCAAATTCCAAGCCGCTCAGAGAATGCTCGGCGGCATAGGTGGCAAGGGCGGCAAGGGTAACTCCGCAATCGGCGAAAAGGTGGTTCCCCTCCCTACGGATCGCCGTCATTCCTTCGGTAAGGATCAGCGCTCCCGAAAAGCGTCCGTCCCCGAAAAAGAGATTGGATCCTCTGCCGATGACCTCAAAGGGAACGCCCTGCGACCTCAACGCCGCCACCGCCAAGGAAAGCTCACCCTCGCTTTTCGGATAGATCCCAAGATCGGCAATCCCGCCGACCCGAAGAGTACACACCGTATGTAAAGGGATCTCCTCCTTGTAGTCGATTCCGCTTTCGGTAAGGCTTTGTCGGATTGTCTTTCTCATCTTCATGCATCCCTCCGTATGATCGCTTCGATCTCCTTATGCTCCTTCACCGTGTAGGTAATCCTCCCCGCCAAATCCTCGGTGGGAGAAAGCCCCTTTGGATTATACCAGCAGGTATCCAAGCCGAACGCCACGCCTCCGCGCATATCCGAGGTGAGAGAATCTCCCACCAAGAGCGTCCGTTCCTTGCAAAAATTCGGAATATGCTCGGCTACGTAGGTAAAATACGCAAGGCTCGGCTTTTCGTGTCCGATAACCCCCGAAATAAAGACCCCGTCCACGTAATCGGAAAGCCCGCACACCGCATACCGTCCCCGCTGAATGAACTCCACTCCGTTGGTCACAATATATAGGCGCGCCCTGCCGTAAAGGGCTTGACATAGCGCCAAGGCTCCGTCCAAAAGGTATCCCTTGGTAGAGAGAGACTGCATATAGCATTCCGCCATGCGGCGATCTCTGCGTGTATCGCTCTCAAGTCCCAAATACTCCGAAAAAAGCGCGAAGCGGCGGTAGAGCAGAACCGATTTCTCGATCTCTCCCCGCTCAAGCGCGCGCCAAAGGGAGGCGTTGATCCGACTGTACGCCGAAATTTTTTCCTCGGTAGGCTCGATCCCAAGCTCTCTCATGGTATCCGTCAGCGCCTCGCGCTCGCTTCGGTGAAAATCCAAAAGCGTGTCGTCCGCATCCAATAAAACCGTATCGTATCGCATCCCGCTCTCCTTTCAGACGATCTATACTACTATTATACTATCTTTTCCGTTTTTTTTCAACAGTCCCCCGAAAATAATTCTGAAATTCTTGAATTATCCCTTGAAAAAAAGTTGGTTTTCTGTTATAATATAAGGTAAGATTTTATATTCGGAGGGGTATTTTGAAGAAGCATTTGAAAATCGGACTTTTGGGCTTTGGCGCCATGGGAAAGACTCATGCCTTTTGTGTGGATAATCTCAAATACTACTACGGCGAGCTTCCCTTCACCGCTTCCGTGGAAGGGGTATGCACCCGTTCTCTTGAAAAATCCCGCGCCGTTGCCGAGCAATACGGCATCCCCAAGGCGGTGATCGACGAGGATGCCCTCATCCATGACCCCGATATCGATATCATTGACGTATGTACCCCCAATATCCTTCATTACGACACCGTGAAAAAAGCCTTGGCAGCGGGCAAGCACGTGCTTTGCGAAAAGCCCCTCTGTGTGAGCGCCGAGGAAGCCCGTGAGCTTGCCGAGCTGGCAGAAAAAAGCGGCAGGATCTGCACCATGGTCTTCAACAACCGCCATCTCGCTCCCATGCTCCGCGCTGCCGAGCTGGTCAGGGAGGGGCGCATCGGACGGGTTCTTTCCTTCAGCGCCGAGTATCTCCACAACAGCTGCACCGACGTCTCCCGCCCCGCTGGCTGGAAGCAAAACCGCGATATCTGCGGCGGCGGCGTTTTATTCGACCTGGGCTCTCACGCCATTGACCTCGTATATTCCCTTTGCGGAGAGTTTGAGAGCGTGGTGGGAATGCCCCAGATCGCCTATGAAAATCGGGCGGGCATGGACGGTGCCGATTGGCAGACCAACGCCGATGAGGCGTTCTATCTCTTGGCGAAGCTCCGCTCGGGTGCCAAGGGAACCATTACGGTCAGCAAGCTGGTCAACGGTGCCAACGACGACCTGAGCCTCTCGATTTACGGAGAGAAGGGGTCCCTTAAATTTTCTCTTATGCAGCCAAACTTTCTCTATTTTTACGATGCCACCGAGAAACCCACTGCACTTGGCGGCAATACGGGCTACCAAGCCATTGAGTGCGTAGGGCGGTACCCTGCTCCCGGCGGTGCCTTCCCCGCTCCCAAAGCACCCTCGGACTGGCTGCGCGGACACGTGGGAAGTATGTATAGCTTTTTACAGTCGGTCCATACGGGGATTCAAGCCCATCCCGACTTCGCGGACGGAGCCCACGTACAGGCGGTGATGGAGGCGGCGTATCGCTCCGCCCTCAGCCGCAAGGAGGAACGGGTCTGATCTGCCAAACACGAAAGGAGCCATCATGAAGGTAATCGGTGTGACAGGTCCTACGGGATCGGGAAAGTCGTTGCTTTGCGACTTTCTTTCCAAAAATAAAATTCCCGTCATTGATGCGGACGAGGTCTACCACGGGCTTCTCATCCCGCCCTCTCCCTGTCTTGACGCGCTGAAGACCGCCTTTGGAAACGGAATCCTCCATAAGGACGGAACCCTTGATCGCGGCAAGCTTTCCGCCATCGTCTTTCACGACGCGCAAAAGCTGGAGCTGCTGAACCGAACCGTGCTGATCTTCGTGCTGGATCGGATCCGATATCTGATCCGCGCCTTGGACAGAGACGGCTTCTCTTGCGTGGTCGTTGACGCGCCGACGCTCATCGAGTCGGGCTTCCATCGGGAATGTGATACGGTGATCTCCATTCTGTCTCCCGCCGCGCTTCGCACCGAGCGGATCATGCAAAGAGACGGGCTGACCCGAGAGAAGGCCGAAGCGCGGATTCAAGCCCAAAAGGACGACGCCTTCTACGAGAACCATTCCGACTACGTTCTGACCAACACGGGAGACGCGCAGGAATTTTTCCAAAAGATTCCCCCCATCGCCAAGGCGATCGGACTTTCCCTTCCCTTGATCTGAAACCAAAATCCGTCCCTTACTTTGAAAGGACCCTCATGAAAACGATGAAACGCTGTCTCTGTGTCTTGCTGATCCTCGCCATCGCCCTTGCGGTGGGTCTGATCTCCAATCAGATATGGATCGCCATCAAGGAAGCCCATCACCCCACGCCCTATCGGGAGGAGGTCACGCGCTACGCGAGGGAATACGACCTTCCCGAGCATATCATCTACGCGGTCATGAAGACCGAAAGCGAATTTGACCCCAACGCCGTGTCCGCGGTGGGCGCGAGAGGGCTTATGCAGATGATGGAGCCTACCTTTCTGGAATTGACCGATGACCGATATCTTGGAGAGCATCTCTCCTTTGACGAGCTGTTTACCCCCGAGGTGAGTATTCGGTACGGCGCTTATTACCTCCGTTATCTTTATGATATGTTCGGAAACTGGCGTTGCGCCCTTGCCGCCTATAACGGCGGACTCGGGAACGTCCGCAAGTGGCTCGCTGACCCGAATTGTACCGATTCGGAGGGAAACCTCGTTTACATCCCCTTTGACGAAACCCGCTCCTACGTCTACAAGGTAGAGGAAGCGATGGACGTATATTGGGATCTATATTTCTCACCCGAAAAAGGAGAATCCACATGAAAAAAGAAGATCTGATCTACGAAAAGAAAACGGTATACGAGCGCGGCGGCAAGGAGCTTTGCGACCGTGCCTATGACTACGCCAAGGGCTATATGACCTATCTGGACAAGGGCAAGACCGAGCGGGAGGCGCTGAATTATTCCATCGCTCTCTGTGAGGAGCGGGGATACCGTCCCTACCGTCTCGGTGATCCGATCCACGTTGGCGACAAGCTCTACTATAACAACAGAGGACGCAATCTCTACGTCTTCTCCGTGGGAAGCGAGCCCATCAACGAGGGCATCCGTCTCACCGCGGCGCATATCGACGCACCCCGCATCGACCTCAAGCAATGCCCCCTTTTCGAGGAAAGCGGCATGGCATTCTTCAAGACCCACTACTACGGCGGCATTCGCAAATATCAATGGGTCGCCACCCCTCTGTCCTTGCACGGCGTGATCGTGACCAAGGAGGAGAAGGTTATTGACGTGAATATCGGAGAGGACGAAAACGATCCCGTCTTTTATATTACCGACCTTCTTCCCCATTTGGGACAGGAGCAAGCCAAGCTCCCCCTTTCCGAGGGAATCAAGGGCGAGCAGCTAAATATTCTCATCGGCTCTCAGCCCGATGAGGAGGAGCATTCGGTCAAGCTGAAGGTGCTGCAGCTGCTCCATGAGAAATACGGGATTACCGAGGACGATTTTCTCTCCTCCGAGCTTTGTGTCGTTCCCGCGGATAAGGCGAGAGACGTGGGCTTTGACCGCTCCATGATCTCGGCATACGGTCACGACGACCGCGTATGCGCCTACCCCATTCTCACCGCTCTTCTTGACAGCGACGACGGCGTTCACACCAAAATGTGCGTGCTTGCCGACAAGGAGGAGACGGGAAGCGACGGCCCCAGCGGAATGCAGAGCGACCTCCTCGTGGATCTGATCCGCGAGATCGCCAACGCCCTCGGAGGAAACGAGGCGGTGGTCCGCGCCAACTCCAAATGTCTCTCGGCAGACGTTTCGGCGGCGTACGATCCCAAATTCCCCGAGGTCTTTGAAAAGAGAAATACGCCCTTTTTGGCTTGCGGAACCGTATTCACCAAGTTCACGGGCGCTCGCGGAAAATCCTCCACCAACGACGCAACCGCCGAATATCTGGGCTGGCTCCGCTCGATCCTCTCTCACGACGACGTGATCTGGCAGGCGGGCGAGCTGGGCAAGGTTGACTGCGGCGGAGGCGGAACCGTTGCCAAGTACGTGTCCAAGCACAATATCGATACCGTGGATCTAGGCGTTCCCGTTCTTTCCATGCACGCGCCCTACGAGGTCATCGCCAAGGTTGACCTTTATGAGACCTATCGCGCCGTTACGGCATTCTACAAATACTAATTTCACCCCCAAAAAGGAGACTCCATGCTAACGAAATTGAAGGATGCCGAAGCTCGCTACCTTTCTATGGAAGCCGAGCTGGCAAGCCCTGAGATCTTTTCCGACACCGAGCGCTACGCCGCCCTGATGAAGGACTATAAAAATCTGACGCCCGTCATCGAAACCTATCGGGACTATATCCGCGCGGAGCGGGATAACGAGGAGGCGAGAATGCTTCTGTCCGAGTCCTTGGACGCGGATATGAAGGAGCTGGTAAGCACCGAGCTGAAGGAGACGCAAAAACGCATGGAGACCCTTTTTGAGGAGCTTAAGATCCTTCTTCTTCCCCGTGATCCCAACGACGATAAAAACGTCATGGTGGAGATCCGAAGCGGAGCGGGCGGAGAGGAGGCGGCGCTCTTTGCCGCGGTATTATACCGTATGTACTCCATGTACGCCGAGACCTGCGGCTTCAAGACCTCGGTGATGAACGTCAACGAAACCGAACTGGGCGGCTTTAAGGAGATCACCTTTATGGTGGAGGGAGACGGCGTATATTCCCGCTTCAAGTTTGAAAGCGGTGTCCATCGCGTCCAGCGAGTCCCCGAAACCGAGTCTCAAGGGCGGATTCAGACCTCCCCCGCCACGGTGGCGGTGCTCCCCGAGGCGGAGGATATCGCCATTGAGATCAACCCCGCCGACCTTCTGATCGAATCCTGCAAATCCAGCGGAGCGGGCGGTCAGCATATTAACAAGACCGAATCGGCAGTCCGTCTGACCCACAAGCCCACGGGCATTGTGATCGAATGTCAGGAGGAGCGAAGCCAGTTCAAGAACAAGGACAAGGCGATCAAGATGCTGAAAACCAAGCTCTACGACATGAAGCTGACCGAGCAGAACGAGAAGATCGCATCCGAACGGAAAAGTCAGGTAGGAACGGGAGATCGAAGCGAACGCATCCGAACCTACAACTACCCCCAAGGCCGTGTCACCGATCACCGCATCGGACTGACGCTCTTCTCCCTTGAGAGCTTTCTCAACGGAAGCATCGGAGCCATGATCGACGCTCTGATCACCGCGGACACGGCAGAAAAGCTGAAGGCATCGGAATCGACCTAACACCAAAAGGAAATCAAGACGATGAATACGAAGATCTATCAAATTGATCCGAGGAATACGGATCCCTCCGCGCTCAAGGAGGCGGCAGATATTCTGCGGGGAGGAGGCTTGGTCGCCTTCCCCACCGAGACGGTCTACGGGCTTGGCGGAGATGCCACCGATGCCGCCGCCGCCGAAAGAATCTATGCCGCCAAGGGACGTCCCTCGGACAATCCTCTGATCATCCATATCGCGGACCCCGAGG
>JAZOQX010000123.1:0-17085 GCA_045656325.1 Eubacteriales bacterium | reverse complement strand
AAAAGCGTAAAATCCTCTTCTCAACTAATCCTTTTTCATCAAATCGTCTCGACGCGGATCATGTTGGTATTGCCCGACGAGCCGTTGGTCATACCGCCCGTAATGACCACGCGGTCACCGAGATTCAGGGAAAGCTGCTGCTTAGCCAGATTTTTTGCCGCATAGAAAAGCACGTCGGTGGAGGTAAACTTTTCGCTCATGACGGGGAGCACGCCCCAAGAAAGGCCGAGCTTACGCCACGTTTTCTCATCGATGGTCATACCGAGGATATCGTGGGGGCAACGGAAGCGGGACACCATTCGCGCGGTCATGCCCGAGATGGAGCAGGCAACGATCGCCTTGGCATCCAGATCGATTGCCATTCCGCAGGTAGAGTGGGAGATGGCATCGGTTGCGTTTTTAATCATAAATTCGGAATCGCGGAAGACCTTGGCGTAATCAATATTCTGCTCGGTCTGCAAAGCAATCCTCGCCATGGTTTCCACGGTCAACACGGGATATTTTCCCGCCGCCGTCTCTCCCGAAAGCATGATGGCGCTGGTCCCGTCGTAGACGGCATTCGCCACGTCCGAGATTTCGGCTCTGGTGGGACGGGGATTATAGATCATCGACTCCAGCATTTCGGTAGCGGTAATCACCCGCTTACCCAGCAATCGGCAGGTAGTAATCAGATGCTTTTGAATCGAGGGAAGCTCCTCAAAGGGGATCTCCACGCCCATATCTCCACGCCCGATCATAATGCCGTCGCACTCACAGCAGATCTCCTTAATATTGTCCACGCCCGAACGGTTTTCGATCTTGGCGATAATGTCCAAATCCTCTCCGCCGTGTTCCCGCAAAAATCCCTTTACGTCCAAAAGGTCCTGACGGTTGGAAACGAAGGAGCAGGCAATAAAGTCCACGTCGTTTTCAATACCAAAAAGCAGGTCCTCCTTGTCGTAATCGCTCAGATATGCCTGCTTGAGCACCTTCCCGGGGAAGCTCATGCTCTTACGGTTGGAAAGCTCGCCGCCCACGATCACACGGCAATGGATCTCGGTAGATTCAATGGACTCCACCTCAAAAACCACAAGACCGTTGTTCAAAAGGATCCGATCGCCCTCCTGCATTTCCGAGGGAAGATCCTTATAGTTCACCGACACGCGACGCTCGTCTCCCTCGATCTCCTCGGAGGTAAAGCAGAAGGAGTCGCCGTCCTTCAGATGGATTTTCCCCTCCCGAAAGGTTCCGATCCGATACTCGGGTCCCTTGGTATCCAGCAGAATGGAAATCGGCATTCCCAGCTTTTGGCGAACCTGCTTGATTAAATCAATATTTTTCTTGTGATCCTCATGGGTTCCGTGGGAGAAGTTCAGGCGAGCCACGTTCATGCCCGCAAGACACATTCCCGTCAAAACCTCCTCGTTGTTGCAGGCAGGTCCGATGGTACATACAATTTTTGTTTTTCTCATAGCGTTTCCTTTTTCTTATCTCTTATGGCGTTCCCATACGAAGGGCCGCCCCGCAATGCAGGACAGCCCGTTTTGTTTACTGCATCTTCACGATTCCGCTCTCGGTAATCGTCAATTCCATATTCATAACCGAGCCCAGAGCGATATAGCTCTGTCTGGTTTCCTCGTTTTGCTTGTCGCTCTCGCTTGCCCAGCGTTGGTTCAAGGAATCAAGGAACTCCGCCTCTTCCTCATCGCTCATTGCCATTTCGGAGCCCAAGGGATCCATTCTGGGAGCCGTCTCGCCCTCGGCATAGACAGAATCCCGTATGGTCTTGGAGGCAACCGAGGAGCCAAGGGTCTCGTTTACGAAATCCGCTCCGCTGATTCCCATCGCGCCCTCCTCGCCGAAGACAGCGCCTCCCTCACGCACGGAAGCGTTCATGGCAAGATTGGTCAAGTGGGAAACGGCATTCGCCTCCGCCTCAAATTCCTGGCGGGTCATATCCTCTCCCATGACGGACAAATTGGTAAACATGGAGGACATCATGTCGGCAGATGCTTCTGCGTTTCTCTCGGGAACGCCGTTGGCAACCATCACACCGGGCTTCGCCATGGTTCCAAGCACCTTGGCGGAGGTGGTATCCAAGGATTTCATCAGGGTCTGAACCCTCTCGTTCACCGAATCCTCTCCGTTTGCCGACTCCAATACGCGAATGGTGTCGCTCATGGATGCCATCAGCTGCGTGTAGGATTGCTTCTTGGCTCCTTCGATCAAGGATTCGCCGACCTCGTCAGCATCCGATTCCGACAGTCCCATGGAATCCATAAAGTTTTCGGAGCGAATCATCGCCATGACCAAATGCTCCACGTTTCGGCTTCCCACCGTCTCGGTAACCTTCATCAAATCCAATACGCCGCCAAGGCTTCGGATCGAATCCGCGGCAACGAAGTCGCCGTCCTTCGCCATATCCGCCACGGCGGAAAATGCCGCTGCCAGCTCTATGGCTTCCTTTTCCGCGTCGGTAACGTCCTCGGAATCCAATTCGATCCGATCCAAATGCTCCTCGCTTGCGCCAAATCCGTCGCCCATAGACTCAATACCGATCTCAAGGAATACGCCTACCAAGCCGTCCAAGCGATCGTTTGTCAATAAGGTCTTCAGCATCGAGGTGGAAAATTCGGTGTTTTTGAATACCTGAATCGGATCATTCTCCAATTCCGTCCACGCCTCTGCCTCCACCGCGTCGGCGATCAGCGAGATCAGCGTCGGAACGTCCTCCTTCACCGTATCGTAGGTGGAATCGGACAGGGCGCGCAAGACGGGAGACAGGAAGGAATCATTCTCTCCGTGATCGGGGTCGGTCATGCCCATAAACTCCTCGCCCTTGTCCCATTTTTCGGAGGCTGCTCCGCAAAATTCGGAGATCAGAACGGGAAGAAGATCGGTTTCTGAAAATTCATCCGCCGCCCCGCGAAGCTTATCTGCCGCCACGGAGGTGTCGGCATCCTCTCCTGACAGATAGGAGAAGGCGTCTCCCATCATGCCGAAAAAGCCGATTTCCTTGGCAAAATTCACGGAATGTCCGCCCACGGTACAGGTAAGAAGCGCGTCGGAAATGGGCTTACCTCCCAAATAATATACCGTCCTTGAGCCGGCGTTGTTGGCAATGGCATCGGTGATGCCGTCCTCCTCCGAGCCTCCGTAAAGCACAAAGCCGTCGTCCACGACCGTAGCGATTCCCACGAAGGGCGCAAAGAGCGACACCCAAACGAAAAGGCACATAAGACCGCCCAAAAGCATTCCCCAAAGATTTGCCCGAGGCGTACGCAATATACTTTTCTTGAATTTCTTCTTTTCCTTGCCCTTCAGATCCGCTCCCGTGTTCCTTGCGGCATCCCCGTCGGGATCCTCTGCCTTTCGATTGACCGAGCAGATGATCGTACGGGCAATGGGCTTCGCGATGGCGTTGAGAATCGCCTTCACAAGGAAGAACACGCCCACAAACAGGAGCGAGGAGAACACGCAGGCAAAGAGTCCCGAGATTGCCTCCTCCAGAGCGGGCATCGCCTCAAACAGCTCCGAGGTATCTCCAAGGAACCAAACGCTCATATTCGCGCCCAAAAGGGAGCCGAGCAGTCCGCCAAGCAGATTGGAGATCAAAATGCCAAGGGCAACGGAAAGAAGCACCACCGCGGCTCTTGCCACCGCGTAGATCCAATGATTCTTTCGGTTCTTCCAAACGCCCAAGCCCACAAAGAGCGCTCCCAAGGTCAGTATCACAAGAGAAATAATCATCTTTACGTTCATATTTTTCCCTCTTTTCCATGTCAGATTTTATGTAGCAAGAAACGCTCGGGGGCTATCTTACCGATTCTTACTCTCACTTTGATTATATACCCATTTATCCCTTTTGTCAAGGAATTTCGGGAATCTGTCCCTCCGAGTCCGAAAAGGAGCAATCCCCCTCAAGGATTGAGCAGATCCCAATGGTGCGGTAAGTGCCTTTAACCAGCATCCCGTCTCTCCGATATCCCTCAAGACTCATTCCCAGCTTTTCCATGACGTGTAGGGAGGCATCGTTTCCCCGCATGAATTTTGCCTCGATCCGATGCAGACCAAGGCGCTCAAAGCCAAAGCGAATCACGCGGCGCGCCGCCTCGGTTCCATATCCCCTTCCGTGGAAATCGGGATTCAGCACGTACCCGATCTCCCCGCTGTTATGGGGAAAATCAAATCGGGTAAACCCCGCCGTTCCGATCATTTTTTTGCTTGACCTCTCCACCACCGCCCAGTCGTAAAACTCACCCATGGCGTATCGCCTCTCAATGTACCGCAGATAATCCCTCGTATATTGCTCCGACGGATGGGGCGACCAAAGAAGATATTCGGTCACGTCCCTTCGCTTGGCGTATTCGTACATATCCGAGGCATCGACCACGGACATGGGGCGCAGATAAAGACGCTCGGTCTCTAACATGGGCATCTCGGCAAACAGTCGGCAAATCGCTTCCCTTTTCATAGAATCCTCCCCTCTCGCTATCTCTTCCGCATTCATTATAATCAATCCTGCCCCTTTTTTCAACCCCCCGTGAAAAATATTCAAGAAAAATCTGTTTTTTCCTATTTATTTTTTCCCTGATTTATGTTACAATATAACAAAAGGAGCTTTTTTCAATCCGCTCCGAAAAAAATCCAAAATCACCGAAAGGAACGGGATGGCATGACGGAACGACAGTGCAAACGGATCATACGGGAGGATATTCAGCCCGTGATCCTCGGCAATTCCCCTGCCGCCCACCGACTTGCCCTGCGCCTTTCCCTTCGGTATGGACTCTCTCCCCTGCTGCTTGCAAGGAGCCGTCGCCCCCTCGATCTGCTGAATCCATTCGCCACGGTGATTCGGAGCCTTGAGCATCCCCGCTTGTTCTGCGAGCAGCTCTGCGACCTTTCGTCGCGCTATGAGGGACAGATGCTTCTTCTGATCCCCTCCGCTCCCCGAGAGCTTTCCCCCTTGGAGAGCTTTACCGAGACGCTGGAAAGCGCCTACGTGCTGATCTCCCCCGAGGAGCTGCCCCGCCTGCTCCGCCCCTGTCTACGATGATCCTCCCACATAAGAAAGGTGGTCCTTTTATGAAATCTCCCACTCTCGGTATCCTCGGGGGCTTGGGTCCCATGTCGGGGATCCGCTTCTGCGAGATGCTGACCGAGCATACCTTGGCGAACCGCGATCAGGAGCATATCAACTTTCTCCTTTCCTCCCGCGCCGACACCCCCGACCGCACCGCGTTTATCATGGGGCGATCCCAAGAAAACCCCTCCCCCGTCATGAAGCGGGAGGTGGAGCGGCTGATTGAGGCGGGAGCGGATCTGATCGCCATTCCCTGCAATACCGCTCACTACTTTTACCGTGAGATCGTGAAGATCTCCACGGTCCCCGTTTTGAATATCATAGAAAGCACCGTAGACTTCTGCGCCTTTTGCGGAATACGCCGCGTGGGCGTTCTTGCCACCGAGGGAACCATCTCCTCGGGCGCGTACCAATCGGTTCTGGAGGAAAGGGGCTTGGAATATCTGACCTGCTCCCCCGAGGAGCAGACGGTCATCTCCCGCATCATTTACGAGGAGATCAAGGAGGGAAAGCCGCCAAGCATTGACGCCTTTCTCTCGGTCGCCGAATCCCTCCGCGAAAAAGGAGCCGAAACCGTCGTTCTCGGATGCACCGAGCTGTCGCTTCTGAAGAATCTTCTGCCCTCGCGGGAGGGCTTTACCGACTCCTTAGAGGTCCTTGCCGCCGTGGCTTGCGGCTCTTGCGGCAGAACCACCGTCGGCTTTGACCGCGCCCTCTCCCGCTTTGCTTCCCGCGCCCTCTCCCTGCAGCCGTGATTTAAGATACATAAAGGAAAGGAAATCATCCATGCTTCTTCACGATCTTATGAAATCGGTCCCCTATACCGAAATTATCAACCGTTCGGGTATGGACCCCGCCAACACCGATATCCGCTCCCTTTGCTGTGACTCCAGAAAAGTGCTTGCGGGCAGTATGTTCGTGTGCATCTCGGGGTCGGTGACGGACGGACACGATTACGCTTGGGCGGCGTATAACCGCCAGTGCCGTATTTTCGTCATCGAGCATCCCATCAAGCTTCCCGACGATGCCTTCGTGATCGTGACCAAGAATACCCGCATCGCCTTGGCGCGCCTGTCCGCCGCCTTCTTTGGCAATCCCGCGGACGAAATGACCGTCATCGGCATTACGGGAACCAAGGGAAAGACCACCTCCTCCCTCATGATCTATCACGTACTCAACGATTGCGGGATCCCCACGGGCTATATCGGCTCCAACGGCGTGACCTATTTGGATCATTCCTTCGGAACGGTCAACACCACCCCCGAGAGCTACGACCTGCATTTCTATATGCGGCAAATGCTGGACGCAGGGGTCAAGACTCTGGTCATGGAGGTATCCTCCCAAGCGCTGAAAATGGCAAGAGTCCACGGGATCCGCTTCCACACCTGTGTCTTTACCAACCTTTCTCCCGACCATATCGGAGAACACGAGCATCCCGATTTCAACGACTATAAATATTGCAAACACACCCTGTTCTCGGACTACGGAGCCGAGCATATCGTCTATAACGCCGACGACGAATACGCCGAGGAGATCATTCACGGCAACCGTTGTCTGCGTACCAGCGTGGCGCTGCATACCCCCTCGGACATTCACGCGAAGGATCTCTCCTACTTCCGAAATCCCGGAGAGCTTGGCGTTCGCTTCACCTGCCTGACCGAGGATCAATCCTTCCCTGTTTCGGTGTCCTTCCCCGGAGAATTTAGCGTTTACAACGCCATGACCGCCATTGCGGTCTGCCGCCGTCTGGGTGTCTCCGTGGAAAAGATCGCCGTCTCCTTGAAGGTGATTCGGGTCAAGGGTCGGTTTGAAACCTACGAGCTTCCCTCGGGAGCCACCGTGGTCATCGACTACGCCCATAACGGTGTCAGCCTCAAGGCAGCCCTGCAAGCCCTCCGCATTTACGAGCCTGAGCATCTCATCTGTCTCTTCGGCTCGGTGGGCGGAAGGACCCGTATCCGACGCGCCGAGCTTGGATTGGTGGCATCCCGCGACGCGGATTTCTGTATTCTGACCTCGGACAATCCCGACAACGAAGCCCCCTCGGCGATCATCAGCGAGATCGCCGCCTACTTCACCACGGGATCCTGCCCCTACATGGCGATCTCGGACCGCAAAAAGGCGATCGAGTACGCTCTTTCCCACGCGGAGAAGAACGATATTATTCTGTTGGCGGGCAAGGGACACGAGGCGTATCAGGTGATCTGCGGCATCCGTGAGGAGTTTAGCGAGGCAGCCATTATCCGTGAATTTTGCGAGCAGGCGAAGGTAACCGAATCATAGGAAATTCTAAGAAAAAGGAAACGGCATTAGAGCGTCACTCTAAAGGATAGTTTTGGGGAATACGGTATATCTCGAAAGAGGTGTGCCGTATTTTTTGCATTTGTGGACACAAATGCAGTGCTTGTCAGGAAAATTGATAAGGCAGAGATGAATGTAAATAAGTATCCCTTTACACAAAGGAAGCGCTCTAACGCCCACTAAACAATCAAGGAGGACAGAAAACGCAAAGCATCTTCTGTCCTCCTGCCGGTAGGTAACATATTCTATTATATTTCAGAAACTGCCATTAAGTGTACGTTTCCTTAGCGAAAGTGATTTTTGCTATTGACACAACAGCCAAAACGTGCTATAATAGCGGCACAGAAATGCTAAAAGAGGTAACCAAATGACAAGCAGTGTTTTGATCCATCCCGACGAGCTGACGCAGGCATGGGTAGACCGTGCGGCAAGCCATCGCATTGATATTATCGGTATCCATCCGCGAGGCGGTAAAGATGCCCCTACCTCGCTTGCAGAGCTCCTCGAGCTGTGCGGCACCGAGCAGTTCCGCTCCCTCGTAGACAAGGCATACGACAGAGGTATGCGTGTGGAATATGAATTCCATGCCGCGGGATACCTGGTGCCTCGAGAGCTGTTTGATGCGCACCCCGAATACTTCCGTATGAACGAGGAGGGCGTGCATGTGACTGACAAAAACTTCTGCATATCGAACAAAGAGGCTATGGCTATGGCTGTGGAGCGTGCCCGTGATACGGCACGCCGCCTGTACCGCTCCACCGACCGCTACTACTTTTGGATGGACGACAGCCGCAACATGGCATGCCATTGCCCCCAGTGCTGCCATATGACCGCCGCTGACCAGCAAATGCTGTTCTGTGAGCATATCTTGGCAGGTCTTCGTCAGGATAATCCGAATGCTACGTTGGCGTATCTCGCTTATTACGATACCATGAAACTGCCCACCATGCCCTGCAACAAGGACGGTCTGTTTTTGGAGTATGCGCCTATTGAGAAATCCAAGACCGATGCCGACCCTGTATTTGTAGCAGAGGAAATCTGTATGGCCAAGGAACTGTGTGCATATTTCGGTGTGGAGAATGCTAAAGTCCTCGAATACTGGCTGGATAACTCTCTGTTCTCCAAGTGGAAGAAGCCCCCGCAGGCTTTTGCCTTTACGTCCGAGAGCATAGCGGCTATGCAGAAGGATATTGCCGATTACCGTGCTATGGGCTTTGACGAGATGGCCACCTTTGCCTGCTTCCTCGGTCCCGATTATGAGGAGCTTCATGGCGAGCCCGATATCAAACCCTTTGGGGATTGCTTCGTATAATGGAATCATGCGTAATATAAAAGGAAACCGTTGCTGGAGTGTTACTCGAAAGGACAGCTTTTTTAATTGGGCTATGTCAATCGCTTTCTAAAAAGCTTTTGGCTTAGCCCCTTTTCCTTGCGGTAAGAATATGTCCTATTGAATTTCAAAACTGTCCTTAAGGGTACAGCCCATTGCCGTTTCCTTTTTGATTTTTCCGTTTCTATCCAAGTTTTTTCGGGAATGTCTTGACATTTCTTCGATTTGTGCTATAATGCAGGTGAATCTATGACCAAGGGGGGCGCTTTATGCGAGACTTGACTCAGGGCAGCGTACATAAGAACTTTTTGATCTTCTCGATCCCGATTATCATTTCCTCGGTTCTTTCCTCCGCCTTTGGCGTGATTAACACCTCCATCGCGGGACTGTTTCTCGGAGCGAAGGGGCTTGCCGCCACCTCGGCACCCTCGGCGTATTTCTCGATCATTTATTCCGTCTTCTTCGGCTTTGCCTACGGAATGGCGGTCTATATGGGAAATCTGTTCGGTGCCAAGGAGTACGAGCGCCTCAAGAAAATCATGGTCACTACCTTTTGCTTCACCATCGCCGCCACCCTTTTGATCGGGGGTATCTCCCTCTTTTTGTGGCGGCCCGTTTTTGCCTTTTTGAATATTGAGGATGCCATTCTTGAGGACTCCCTGACCTATTACCGCATGATGTGCATGCATATGTGTCTGGCGATGGTCAACCACTTTTTCATCACCGCCTGCAACGCCATCGGCGAGACACGCTACCCGCTGATTCTGTCGATCCTCAGCTCGGCGCTGACCATCGGCGGCAACTATTTGGCGGTAGGCGTTTTCGATTTCGGCGTGTTCGGCATCGGTATGAGCAATATCTTCGCGGGACTGGTGGTGGCGCTTCTCTACGCCATTCGTTTTCGCGGCTATTTCAAGGAAATGGGCGTTCATAAGATCCGCGTCGTTCCAAGACTTCGCTACTTTACCGTCCTCCTCCCTTACAGTATTCCCAATATCATTCAGCAGGGGTCCATGTATCTTGCCTTTCTTTTGATGTCTCCCGTCCGCAACGGACTGGGCTACGCGGTGATGGCGGCATCCTCCATCGCCTCTCAGATCGGCGGTATGTGCCAAACGGTCTACTACGCCTCTGCAAAAACCTCGGCAAACTACATTGCCCAATGCGTCGGCGCGAAAAAATACGGAAATATCCGCAAGGCGGTGGGCGTGGCGTTCATTCAGGGATGTCTCTTCTTCCTTCCCGTTCTTGTCTTCATGCTCCTCTTTCCCGACGTCATCTGCGGGCTGTTCATCGACCAAGCCGCAGATCCCCAAACCTGGGAATACGCCAAGCTGTATATCCGCTACGTTCTTCCCTTCATCGTCTGTAATATGACCTGCGGCATCTTCCACTCGGTATTCCGAGGGATCAAGGCAAACAAGCACTTGGTCATCGCCTCCACGGTCTGCACGGTGGCTCAGGTCATCGTTGCCTATGCCGCCACTCCCGCCTTCGGGATTCTCGGACTCTACGCAAGCACCGTGGCGGGCTGGTTCTGCGAGGCAGTCTACGTCCTGATCATTTACTTCTCCGGACACTGGGTCCCCAAAAGCATTCGCCTGCGGGTTCTCGCGTCGGGAAAGCAAAAAAGACCCCTTTCCCAAAAAACGACCGCGCGGTAACGGAGCGTTCTCTCAGATATATACGGATAAAAAACGGACACGTCATCAAGGATCTCTCCCGAGTGGCGTGTCCGATTTTTATCTGAAATTCTTTCGGTACCGGCTGGGCGACATACCGAATTTTGCTTTAAACGCGTTGCAAAAATAAACGTTAGAGGTATAGCCGACGGCGGAGCCGATCTCCCCTACGGTCTGATTGGTGTCGCTGAGCAGCTCCTTGGCGTGCTCCAGACGGATCCGATTTCTGTACTCGATGGGGGAGCAACCCACCACGCTTTTGAAGATCCTCAAAAAATGATACTTGCTCATACGGCACATTTTGGCGTAGTCCTCCAAGGAATCGTTCTTCTCATATTCCCTGTTCATGGTCTGTACCGCCAAGGAAATTTCATCGATATACTGCTTGAACGGGCTGGAGGACCGTTCGCACCGCCGCTTCAGGAGAAACAAAATACTCAAAAGCTTCGTCACACACAGCTCCTCGTATTGGCTTTGCTTTGCCTGAAGCTCGCTTTTGATATCCTCAAACAGATCGATCACCTTTGTGCTTACCTCGGTAAAATACGCCGCCGAGCTTTCAAAGCCAAACAAATCAAAATCCGCGGGCGCGCGAAAGTGAACGAAATAAAACTCGCTGATTCCCGAGGATTTCTGAACGTGGATCTGCTTCTCAAAGGGGCGGAAAATCACGAAGGCTCCCTCCGTCAGTTCGATCTCCTTATCCAAAAAAAGATGCTCGCTTCCCTTTGCTACGTAAAAAAGCAGATAGTCCTCCCTGCCGTTCGGTCGGGAGATCACTCTGCCCTGCGGAGCGAATATATGACCCCCGCTGACGATGGAGATCCCAAATAAATCCTTGTCCGTATCCTGATAGGCGTTGTAGATCATGTTTCCTCAATTCGCAATAAATCTTAATTTTTAATCAATTTTCCCTATTGATATGTATAGATTATAGCAGTAAAATATAACTGTGTCAAGTCCAATTTATAAAAAGGAGAAATTAAAATGGATCAGTTTGTAAAAGAGTATTTTGAGAAAAAGGTCATCGTTGTCTGCCGCGGCATTGACGAGGAGGAAATCGTAAACGTAGCGCAGGCGCTCTATGACGGCGGCATTTCCTTCATGGAGGTCCCCTTTGATCAAAAGAATCCCCACACCTTTGCCGACACCGCCCGCAAGATAAGCGCGGTCAGAAAGGCATTGGGCGGAAAAATGCACGTAGGAGCGGGAACCGTCATCACCATGGAGCAATTTGAGCTTGCCAAGGAGGCAGGCGCTGAGATCATCGTTTCTCCCACCTTGGAGGAGGACGTAATCCGCGCAACCAAGAAGGCGGGACTTATTTCCATGCCCGGCTGCACGACCCCCTCGGAAATCACCAGAGCCTATAAGCTGGGCGCAGACCTCGTCAAGCTCTTCCCCGCGTCGGTCCTGACCCTGAAGACCATTAAGGAAATCAGCGTACCGCTGAATCATATTCCCCTCGTGTGCTTCGGAGGCGTCACTGCCGAGAATATCAAGGAGGTCCTCGCCACGGGTGTGGTCGGCGTAGGCATGGGCGGCGCCGTTCTTGACAAGGAGGCTCTCAAAAACAAGGACTACAAAAAGATCACCGAGCTGGCAAAGGCCGTTACCTCCAATATCTGAAAAAACCCCAAAAAAGGAGCAAGGAACATGGCAAAAAAGATTGTTGTTACCCCCAGAGGCTTTGCGAAATGCGGCTTGAAAAACGCCGAGATCATCCGAGACGCGGGCTTTGATTTGGTTTATAACGACACGGGATTGGCTTATACCAAGGACGAATTTTACGAGATCACCAAGGATGCCGACGGCGTGATCGTCGGCGTGGAGTCGGTGGATAAGGCTTACATAGATGCCCACCCCTCCCTGAAGGCAGTCGTCAAGTTCGGTGTCGGAACAGACAATATTGACGTGGAATATTGCAAGGAAAAAGGAATTTTCGTAGGAAGAACCGTAGGCTCCAACGCGAGAAGCGTGGCGGAAACCGCCATCAGCTTCGTCATCGCGGATTCCAAGAATCTCTTTGAAAGCATTGCCAACACCCGTGAGCATGGCTGGGCAAAAATGACGGGCTACGAGATCCTCGGCAAGACCGTCGGAATCGTGGGCTTCGGCGCCATCGGAAAGCACGTGGCAAGAATGGCTGTGGGACTTGGCATGAAAGTTCTGGCTTACGATGCCTTTGGCATTGACAAGGACCTTGCCGCATCCATGAGCGTAGAGATTGCCGACATGGATGCGATCATCGAGAAGTCTGACTTCCTCTCTCTCCACGTTCCGCTGACCAAGGAGACGAAGGATATGATCTCCGCCAAGGAGCTGGCGCGCATGAAGAAGAGCGCGGTGCTGATCAATACCGCCAGAGGCGGCATCGTTAACGAAGCCGATCTTTATGACGCGCTGAAGAGCGGCGAGATCAAGGCAGCGTACTTTGACGTGTTCAGCAGCGAGCCCCCCGCCAAGGACGAGCCCCTCCTCAGCCTGCCGAATTTCTATCTCACCCCCCATATCGCCTCCAGAAGCGAGGAAGCCGAGAAGAATACCGCGGATATGTCCACGCAGATCATCATCGAGGCGCTCCAAAACGCATAAAAAACGACACACCGTCAAGGATTTCTCCGAGGCGGTGTGTCGTTTCGTTTGCTCCACAAAAATATCGGACACGTCACTACGCAAAACGCGAAAATGACGTGTCCAACTTTTTATTCGGTTCACCCGTAGGGGCGTTAAATCCCTTATAAACTAAGGATTACTTGCTCGCCTCTTCAATCGCAACCGCAACGGCAACGGTCATGCCAACCATGGGATTGTTACCTGCGCCGATGAGGCTCTTTGTTTTCTCGTAAGCGACACATTCTGTTTCTATTTCTCGATAATATCTGTACAGTTTTGAAATTTATTCTCAAACGGAAGTCCTGCGGATTGAATATTTCTCTCAAACAAAATATCTTTGCAATGCGAAAGATCCAAAGCGGTTTTTATGTCGAAGGTGTTTCCGATAATTTTGATTCCCGAGTGGTAGTACGGAACCTCGGGGCAGACGGTTGATTTTCGTTACGAAAATTATATCGTTTTTTCGTCACTTGTCAACCCTTCCTCTTGCTTTTCTCTTTATGATATGATTATAGTATCGGTGAACACGGTCGTAAAGAAGTAATCACGAAATATAGGATCTATAAAAACAAGCCTTTCTTCCGAGAAAGGCTTGTTTTTTTGTTTCCGTTGATCCGGAAAAGGTATTGCAAACCGCACAAATATATGCTATACTATACGCGAATATGCGTTACGGATCGCCATGCGAAAGGAAGGACACAAGGATATGGAAATTCACAAATATAAAACCTATTGCAATCCCCTTTCGATCCCCGAGCTTCCGCGCGGCAAGGACGGAAGAGATGATATGACGTGGGCGGGTGAGAGTCCGAAGGATTACCGCTCGATGGCAGACCCCTCGGTTCTGTATTTTGAGGGCAAATGGGATCTTTATCCCAGCTACGGCATCCTTTGGGAATCCGAGGACTTCGTCCATTGGAAGCACGTCGATTGC
Source organism: Eubacteriales bacterium (assembly GCA_045656325.1). Taxonomy (GTDB): domain Bacteria; phylum Bacillota; class Clostridia; order Oscillospirales; family CAG-272; genus HGM12713. The sequence goes on along the minus strand of JAZOQX010000123.1, from coordinate 3,160 downwards.
ACGCCCTACGAGGCGCGCGGATACAGTCCTGCGCCCCCCGCGGCATCCGCCCGGGCGTGATCAGCTTCACCGTGTTCGGAACACGGGAGAAGCAATAAAAGAAGGTCCACGAAGAAAGAGGAGAGACGTATATGAAGAGAACGAGAATCATACTGATGTCCGACATCCATTACGGATGCGGCGAATTTTTCGGCAGACAGAAGGAGGAAATTGCCGAGCTTCTTTGCTCGGATCTGGAAGCCGAATACAAAAAGGATCCCTATGAGGCGCTCCTGCTTCTCGGCGACTATTCGCTCGACCATTGGGCGTGGAACACGAAGGGCACCTACCTTACTCTTGGCATCAGCAACGCCAAGCGGTTTGCCGACCGCTATCTCCCAAGGCTTGCGCCAAAGGGCGTGGAGGTGCGAATGATCGCCGGCAACCACGAGCAGTACGGCGAGGCGCTTTGGAATGAGCTTACCGGTCACCGCCGCCGAGAGCATATCGTCATCGGAGACGTCCTTTTCATCCTTTGCGACACCTACGGCGGCGATCTGGATCCCACCGACCATAGCGACGGAACCTACGTCGGCGTTCAGATGGACGATATCCGCGAGCTGATGGCGCGCTACCCCGACAAAAAGGTCATTCTCTGCGCGCATTGGTTTGATATCGATGCCGAAAGCGAGGAATTCCGCGAGCTTTTGCGCCGTGAGGATCGGGTCCTTTGCCTTTTCTGCGGACACAATCATCTCTCCCGTATTGCGAACACGGGCGAAGCGAACGGAAGCAAGCCGATCATCTACACCGGGCACTACTCCAATTCGGGAGAGAAAAACAGAATTCTCTGCCTGCCCGGCTACCGCGAGCTGATCCTCGGGGAGGATGGGATTTCGTCGAAGTATATCATTCAACCCCACACCTACAAAATCGGCGAGGTGCGCTTCACCGCCGAGTACGCAGAGCAGGATCAGATCGAGATCAAGTATTAAGACGCATAAAAAAGTCGGACACATCACAACGGGTCTCTCCCAAACAACGTGTCCGACGTTTTTATTTAATTTGCAAAAGTTTTCTTTTGGTTACTTTTCTTTTCCAAAAGAAAAGTAACCCGCGTCCTCTTACTTGCTTGCTTCCTCAAAAGCGAGCGTTACACTCCTTGCCATTTTGATCTTTTTCATTGGAAAAAGCCTCCGTTTTCTATATAAATTTTTCTATATAAATATTGCTATTTACAAAGATCTGTAGTACAATAGTATCACAATACTGGATAGGATTAGGAGTAGTTATGCAATCTCTTGTTGGAAAATATATTTCGATTCTTGGCGCAAGTACGTCTACCTTTGAAAAATTTAGCAACAACTCACAATATCATTCCACATTGCTAAGCAATTCACCGTATTATCCAAAGGAATTTCTAAAAGATGTCAGCGATACGTGGTGGATGAAAACAATTCAAACGCTTGGTTTGAAATTGTGCGTGAACAATTCATGGAGCGGCTCTTCTGTCACGACAACAGTTGATGGGCAAGAAAAAGCAGGTTGTATGGATCGCGCAACCGCGCTTCACAATGATCGCCTATCCATTGAACCTGATATTATTATCTTAATCATCGGCGGAAACGATGCGTTGAGAGGATATGAAATCGGTTCTTATCATGACGTACACGATATCTATGATCCCGAATCACGGGTGTACATTGGCGATTGTACAATGTTTGGGCAGGCATATGCAACAATGGTGCACAAGGTAAGGAATCGATACTCCAATGCGGATATTTATGTTTGCTCGATGCTTCATTGGAATCCGACAAAACACAATAAGGGGCTGTTGGAGTATAACGAGGTAATTCAAAGAATTGCCGATGAATTCAAAGTAATCTACGTAGATTTTTACAATGGAACCGATATATCTCCCGAAACGGCTCATCAATATTTGCATACGGACGGTATTCATCCAAACAAGTATGGCTTTGAACAAATGTCGAATTGTATGGTCAAGCTTTTGAAAAACAGATATGCACAAAAAGAATGAGTTTATTATAACCATAAAAATATTGGACACGTCACTACGCAAAACGCGAACATGACGTGTCCAGCTTTTTATTCGGTTCATCCGCGGGCGACCGATGGTCGCCCCTACGAAGCGTTAAATTCCTTACAAATCAAGGATTATTTGCTTGGCTCTTCGATAGCAACAGTCATACCAACCATGGGGTTGTTACCCGCGCCGATAAGTCCCATCATTTCAGTGCGTTAGCCCCATCATTGACACACGGTGGCGTGAAAAAGCCCTATAAAACAAACCTTTTGAACTGCAAAATCTTTCGTCGAACACATCATATTAGAGAGTTTTTCCTTTCACTGTGTCAGGAACGTATTTCTTCTACTCGATGGTTCCTTCTGGACTTTTCTGCTTTGAATACCGCCAAATGACTGATCATGGAATCCTCCAAGGTAGCACAGCTGATGGAGGGCTCCTTGCCGTTCAAATACTCAATGAAATCCAACACGAGCCGTCCGTCTCCTCCTCCGTGGTGACCGAACGCTCCGATCATATCTCCCGTTACCTTCACGTCATATTCGGTTTCGACGTACCCTGATTCCGCATAAGGATCCATCGTTCTGAGGACGTATTTTGATTCGTCAAACGTACCCTTGATTTCTCCCTTTGTTCCAACGATGTGAATATTTCTTTCGCCCTTGGCGCTTCCTCCCGTCATCATAAGCGAGCCTGTTGCTCCATTGGCAAAGTTTACAATTACGGTTTGATGATCCACGTTTCCGTCGCGTTCAAAATCCCATACGCATTTGCCAAAGGAATTGTCGGTTTTCAAGGACTCCTCCTTCCGCTTTTCCGTCACCTCGCCCTCTCCCTCTAAGCATCTCCAAACGTACTGCTTCCATCTGGGTACCGAAAGATAGTTAGACTTTGAAGAAAAGACGCACTCATCCACGTAAGGACAGTCCGTCATACAACGGCTTCCCGCTCCGTCGGGCTTTCTTTCCGTGCCAAATTGAAAATCCGAACCAAAGCTGGCTACCGAAACGGGCTCCGTTTCGTTCATCATCCAAAACATAATATCCATATCGTGGCAGGATTTCGCCAACAGCATCGGTGCGTGGCAGAGCTTTTCCGAGCGCCACTTTCCGCGAACGTAAGCCACCACCATATGGT
>JAZOQX010000122.1:0-20831 GCA_045656325.1 Eubacteriales bacterium | reverse complement strand
GCTTATATAGACGACAAAAAGATGGAAATCTGACGCCAAACGGAAGGAGTTTACAGAATATTCACGTTTTATCGGATCTGCACGAAGCCCAGCTTCTTCTGAACCTTGGACAGAGTGCGTCTTGCCACGTAGGATGCCTCCTCGGCGCCCTTCTTCATCTGTGCCTCAAGCTGTGCCTTGTCGGACATATAGCACTTGAATTTCTCCTGGACGGGAGCAAGCGCGTCGGCGCAGACCTCGCCCACAGCCATCTTGAACTCGCCGTAGCCCTTGCCCTCAAACTCGTGCTCGATATCCTCGATGGTCTTGCCCGTGAATACCGAGTAGATGGTCATAAGGTTATTGATACCGTCCTTGCCCTCGGCGTAGCGGATGCAGGTATCCGAATCGGTGACCGCGCGCTTGAACTTACGGATGATGGTATCGCGGTCGTCCAGAATATACACCACCGCGTTGACGTTCTCATCCGATTTGGACATCTTCTTCGTGGGCTCCGCCAAGGACATGATCTTCATGCCCGTTTGGGCAATAATCGGCTCGGGCACCGTAAAGGTACCTGGATAAGCCTGATTGAAGCGCTCGGCAATGTCGCGGCAAAGCTCCACGTGCTGCTTCTGGTCAATGCCCACGGGAACCACGTCGGTCTGATACAGGAGAATATCCGCCGCCATCAGCGTAGGATAGGTAAAGAGTCCCGCGTTGATATTGTCGGCGTGCTTTTGGCTCTTATCCTTGAACTGGGTCATGCGGGACAGCTCGCCAAAGCCCGTGAAGCAATTTAAGATCCAAGCAAGCTCGGCGTGCTCGTGCACGTGAGACTGCACGTATAGCGTATTCTTTTCGGGATCAAGTCCGCACGCCATATAGAGCGCCAGCGTCTCGTAGGTACGGCGGCGAAGCTCGGCGGGATTCTGACGGACGGTGATGGCGTGCTCATCCACTACGCAGTAAAAGCACTTATACTTCTCCGAATAGAGAGAAAAATTACGAATGGCTCCCAAATAGTTGCCGATGGTCAGATTTCCGCTGGGCTGAACGCCCGAAAAGGAAACGAGTTGATCTTGAAACATGATAGATATACCTCTTAGAATGAAAAATCTTATAATTCTTTTCTATTTTACCACAGGAAATCCAAAAAGTCAATTGACTTTTCAAGGAAAATATGCTATCATTAAAATAATTCGTAATTCTTTATATTGGGAGGAAACCGCTATGATCAGACACGTGGTTCTTTGGAAGTTCAAGGAGAGCGCCGAGGGGAGAACGAAACAGGAAAATATGGAGCTGGTTCGCCAGCGTCTTTTGGCTCTGCCCGCCCTCATTCCCCTGATCAAAAGGCTGGAGGTCGGTTTCGACCAACGGGGCACCGATTCCTCCTATGACGTAATGCTTCTGACAGAATTTGAAAGCATGGAGGACCTGGAGGCTTATATCGTCCACCCCGATCATCAGGCGGTGGGTCCCATCGTCCGTCCCGTTACCGAGCTGCGCGCCGTCGTGGATTCGGAATTTTAAGGAGGAGCAGCTATGATCAAAATCGAACGCACCTCTGTGATGAATCTGGAAAACGCCATCCGCGGCGCCCGCAATCCCATGAACAGCTGGGACAGAATGGACAGCGCCTATGATGAGGGGGGCAACTATATTCTCGGTCAGAACGATCTGGATCTTGCCCGCCGCCTTGCCAAGGCGGGAAGCGACCACAGAAAATTTCTCCGTCAGATCTTCGTATCGGTGGATCTCACCGCCCCCCTCTATTGGTGGAAGGAATTTGACACCTACAAGGTGGGAACCGTTGCCAACTCCTGCTCCACGATGCACAAGATCCACACAAAGCCCTTCTCCCGAGAGGACTTCTCCTGCGACCGTTTGGACGAGGGCGGACTTGCCGCTCTGGACGCGCTGATTGCCTATCTTGAGGCAGAGCGTCAGAAATTCTGCGCCGACAAGGAGCAAAGACAGCCCTGGCACAACATGATCCAGCTTCTTCCCTCCTCCTACAATCAGATGCGGACGGTAAGCCTGAACTATGAAAATCTGATCAACATTTACTACGCGAGAAGGAACCACAAGCTTGCCGAGTGGCACACCCTTTGCGACTGGATCCGCTCTCTGCCCTATGCGGAGGATCTGATCCTTGTTAAATAATTGACAGGTTGCATAAAAATCCACGGCATATTTTGACAAAACAGAGAAAAATACGGACAATTTTGCATTTTTTTCGGATTTCGCTTGACGGATTCGATTCAAAATCGTATAATAATATTTAAATTACGAGAAGGGGCTTCCCCTCTTGCAAATAAAAGTTTTTTCATTTTTTACGGAGGTTCATGAAATGAACAGAGTGTACAATTTTTCGGCGGGTCCTTCCATGCTTCCCCTCGAGGTTCTCGAAAAAGCAGCATCCGAGCTGGTTTGCTACGGCGAATCGGGTATGTCGGTAATGGAGATGTCCCATCGATCTCCGGATTATGAGGCAATCATCAACGAGGCTGAGGCAATGCTCCGTCAGCTGATGAATATTCCCGACAACTATAAGGTTCTCTTCCTGCAGGGCGGCGCTTCCACCCAGTTTGCTGCCGTTCCCCTCAATCTGATCGGAAGAACGGGCAAGGCTGACTACGTGGTTTCGGGTCAGTTCTCGGGCAAGGCATATAAGGAAGCCCAGAAGATGGGCTACGACGTGAAGTGCATCGCCACCACCAAGGAGGACAACTTCGATCACGTTCCCGTAGTAACCAAGGACATGATCCGTCCCGACGCTTCTTACGTTCACGTTTGCTTTAACAATACCATCTACGGAACCAAGTACGGCTATATCCCCGAGACGGGCGATATTCCTCTGGTTGCCGATATGTCCTCCTGCATCATCTCCGAGCCTGTGGACGTAACCAAGTTCGGCGTGATCTACGCAGGCGCGCAGAAGAATATGGCACCTGCGGGTCTGACGCTCGTCATCGTTCGCGAGGACCTTCTTGAGTATGCCGATCCCAAGATGCCCACCATGCTGGAGTGGAAGACCATGGCGGAGAACGGATCTATGTATAATACTCCTCCCTGCTACACCATCTATATGGCGAAGCTGGTCTACGAGTGGATCCTCGGCATGGGCGGACTTGACGTGATGAAGGAAAAGAACGTCAAGAAGGCGGCTGTGCTTTACGATTATCTGGACAGTCAGGACTACTACATCGCTCCCGTCAAGAAGGACAGCCGTTCTATGATGAACGTGACCTTCGTTACGGGCAATGCCGATCTCGACAAGAAGTTTGCTTCCGAGGCAGGCAAGGCAGGATTGAAGAACCTGAAGGGTCACCGCTCCGTGGGCGGTATGAGAGCCTCCATCTACAACGCGATGCCCTATGAGGGTGTGGAAGCTCTGGTTGCTTTCATGAAGAAGTTTGCCGCTGAAAATCCCAAGGCATAAACGAAAAGAGGAAGTTACAAAATGAAAAATATTCTTTGCTTGAACAAAATCGCCGCTGTGGGAACCGACAAGCTGGATCCCGCGGTATATAACGTAGGTACCGAGGTAGAAAATCCCGACGGTATCATGGTCCGCTCCGCCGCTATGCACGACATGGTCTTTGGTCCCGAGCTGCAGGCAATCGCCCGCGCGGGCGCGGGTGTCAACAACATTCCCGTAGACCGTTGCTCCTCCGAGGGCATCGTGGTATTCAACACCCCCGGCGCAAACGCCAACGGCGTAAAGGAGCTTGCTATCTGCGCTTTGATGCTTGCCTCCCGTGACGTGGTGGGCGGTATCAAGTGGGCATCCACTCTGACCGAGGACGTTGCCAAGGCAGTAGAAAAAGGAAAGTCCAAATTTGCGGGCGTGGAGATTCAGGGCAAGACCTTGGGTGTCATCGGTTTGGGCGCGATTGGCGGACTGGTTGCCAACGCCGCAGTGGCTCTTGGCATGAAGGTCGTGGGCTGCGACCCCTTCCTGAGCGTTGACGCCGCTTGGAACATTGACCACAACGTAGTCAAGGCCTCTTCCTATGAGGACGTATTCAAGGCTGCGGACTACGTGACCCTGCACGTTCCCTCTACCAAGGACACCAAGGGCATGATCAATGCCGACACTCTTGCTATGATGAAGGACGGCGTTCGTATCATCAATCTGGCTCGCGCCGATCTGGTCAACGCCGCTGATATTAAGGCTACTCTGGCAAGCGGCAAGGTCGCTTCCTATGTGGTTGACTTCCCCACCGAGGAAACCGTGGGTGTGGACGGCATCGTTGCCATTCCTCATCTTGGTGCTTCCACCGAGGAATCCGAGGACAACTGCGCCGTGATGGCTGCCGTTCAGCTGGATGATTTCCTGCGAAACGGTAACATTAAGAACAGCGTGAACTATCCCAACGTCTCCATGCCCATGGGCGGTGACAAGAGAGTTTGCGTGTTCCATGCCAATATCCCCAACATGATCTCTCAGATTACCGCCGTTTTGGCTGAAACGGGCGCAAACATTGAGAACATGATCAACAAGTCCAAGGGCGACAACGCTTACACCATGGTTGACGTGACCGGCTCGGTTTCCGACGATCTGGTTGCCAAGCTGACTGCTGTGGACGGAATCGTTAAGGTTCGCGTAATCTAATTGAACCAAAAACAGCTTCGCTTTATTGAGGGGCGTTGCGGAAAAGCATTGCTTCTCCTTTACACAGAAAGCCTTCGGGTGGCTCTTATGCCTCCGAGGGCTTTCTTTTTGATCAAAAAGAGGCTTTTACAACTTTTTCCACCTACCGTCTTGACAACGGGACCGTAATATCGTATAATAATGTTTGATATTCAAGCCATTGCTCATTTTGGACAAAAAAGTGAAATTCGTTCGATTTCTTCGCCACAGCTTGATTTTTTTCACCTAACGTAGTATCATTATAGTAATATTTATATTTTAAGAAAGGTACGGTTTTTCTATGAATCAGGAAAAAAAGAACCAACTGACCAAGATCGCGACACAGATCCGTTTGGATATTGTGGAGGCGGTCCATGCGGCAAGCTCGGGACACCCCGGCGGTTCCCTCTCCATTGCCGATCTCATTACCTATTTGTATTTTGAGGAGATGAACGTGAATCCCGCCGACCCCAAGTGGGCCGATCGCGACCGTCTCGTTCTCTCCAAGGGTCACACCGCTCCCGCGCTCTACGCCGCCCTTGCCGAAAAGGGATACTTTGACCGCGCTGAGCTGAAAAAGCTCCGTCAGGTCGATTCCTTCCTGCAGGGTCACCCCGACATGAAGGGAACACCCGGTGTGGATATGACCACCGGCTCCTTGGGTCTTGGCTTCTCCGCCGCTTGCGGAATGGCTTTGGCTGCCAAGCTGGACGGAAAGGATTACAGAACCTACTCCATCATCGGTGACGGTGAAAGCGAGGAGGGTCAGATCTGGGAGGCTTGTATGTTCGCCGCCCACTATAAGCTGGACAACCTCGTTGCCGTCTTCGACTGGAACGGTCTTCAGATCGACGGTCCCGTTGCCGAGGTCATGAACCCCACCCCCCACGACGCGAAGCTCGCCGCCTTCGGCTTCCACGTAATCACCATTGACGGACACGACTTCGATCAGATCGAGGCCGCTCTCAACGAGGCAAAGACCGTTAAGGGCAAGCCCACCGCCATTATTATGAAGACGGTCAAGGGCAAGGGCGTTTCCTATATGGAAAATCAGGTCGGCTGGCACGGCTCCGCTCCCAACGATGAGCAGTACGCTATCGCGGTTGCCGAGCTGAGCGCAAATCTTTAAGGAGGGACTCATTATGGCAGATAAGATTGCAACCAGAGAAAGCTACGGCAACGCGCTTGCCGAGCTGGGTGAAACATACGATTTCGTGGTTCTTGACGCAGACCTTGCGGCAGCCACCAAGACGGGTACCTTCAAGAAGAAGTTCCCCGAGAGATTTTTTGATTGCGGTATTGCCGAGGGCAACATGATGAGCGTTGCCGCAGGTTTGGCTACCGCGGGCAAGACCGTGTTCGCTTCTTCCTTCGCAATGTTTGCGGCAGGTCGCGCCTTTGAGCAGGTGAGAAACTCCATCTGCTACCCCCATCTGAACGTGAAGATCGGCGCTACGCACGCGGGCATTACCGTCGGTGAGGACGGCGCAACCCATCAGTGCATTGAGGACTTCGCTCTGATGCGCTCGATCCCCGGCATGACCGTCATCAACCCTGCGGACGACGTGGAGGCGAAGGCAGCCGTGGAGGCAGCCATCAAGTTTAACGGTCCCGTTTACATGAGATTCGGACGCTTTGCCGTTCCCGTACTCTACGATAAGGCAGATTACAAGTTTGAGATCGGCAAGGGTATTTGCATGAAGGACGGCTCCGATCTGACCATCGTTGCTACAGGTATGATGGTAAGCATGGCGCTGGAGGCTGCCAAGATCCTTGAGGATAAGGGCATTTCCGCTCGTGTCATCAATATCCACACCATCAAGCCCATTGACCGCGAGATTCTCGTCAAGGCAGCCGCTGAAACCGGCGCGATCGTTACCGCGGAGGAGCATACCGTCATCGGCGGTCTTGGTTCTGCCGTTGCCGAGGTCGTTGCCGAGGAGTGCCCCGTTCCTGTGATCCGTATGGGTGTAGAGGATAAATTCGGTCACTCGGGTAAGGTTCCGCCTCTGCTCGAAATGTACGGTCTTACCGTGGCAAATATGGTTGCCAAGGCAGAAGCCGCTTACGCAAAGAAGCAGAAGTAAGAAACGCAGGGACGCGGGGACGCGGTCGCTTTTGAAGAAGCGACGCAAAACTTTATTACAAAATTGGTTTATGAAACACACCTTTCTATTCCCTGTGTACCGTGTATCATAATGCTTTTCTCTAAGGTAGAGATTCTCGGCGCCTTTAGCGCTGCCGAGAATCTCTTTTTTTATTTTTTAAAAATTAAAATCCGCGGTGGCGCAGCAGCCGTCCGCGGATTTTTTCCTTAGAGAGAAAGTATAAAATTTCACCTAACACAAGGAATAGGAAAGTGTGTCCCCTAAACCAAATTTTGTAATAAAGTTTTTGCCAAGCTTTTTTCAAAAAGCGTAAAACCCTATTCCCAACGATCTTACACCACCAGGCTAAACGTTCCGTCCTCATTTTTCTTGAAATTCGCGCCGTAGCGAGCGGAGCGACGGACGAAATCGTCCATATAGGAAAGATCGGTGGAGAGACGGGGCAGACCGACGTCGCACTTCTTGCCGCTCATGGCAGCAGTTACGGGATAGAGGGTCATGGAAAGAAGGTTCCCCTCGTCATCGGTTTCCCAAAGGGGAATGATGGATTGGAACATAGCGGGATTGGTCATCAGACCGATGGTGAAATCCTTGGAGCGGATTTTGAGCAGCTCGTGGACCGTAGCGTCCGACGTAAGACCGTACTGGGCGTAGAAATCCTCGGGAGCGATCGCCACGTTGTAAAGCTCGATGGCGAAATCACCCAGTGAATGAATGATGGGCTTTCCCTTATAGATCTCAATGGGTCGAAGCAGATGGGGTCCGTGACCGACGATGGCATGGGCGCCGTTGTCGATACAGAAATGACAGAACTCGTTAAAGAAATCGGGAGATTCCTCTCGCTCCGCGCCCATGGCGTGGTTGTGAATGGTCACCATGATATAATCCGCCTGAAGCTTCGCCTCATAGATGGCATTCTTGGCGCGCTCCAGCGTTTTTTCCTTGCATTTTCTGATCCATTCGGTTCGGTCGCTGCGGACAAATTTCATCTTTCCGATCATCTCGTAGGAATCGTCCACGCCGCCATAGTAACCGTCCCGCTTATCCAACTCCATTTCGGCATTGATGCCCGTCTTTCGAATGATGCGCTGCAGCAGATCAAACTCGGACTCCTCCATCTCTACGTAGGAATCGTATGCCAAGATATTCACACCCGGGCGACCCTTCAAGCGGGGGGTCTGCTTGCTTGCGCTCATGGGACCCGACTCGTTGCTGGAATTGAAGCTGATCAGCGCAACACGACCCGCCGCCGTATCCAGATAGCGGGGGGCGGACGCTTCTCCGAGATTTCTTCCCGCTCCCGCGTGAACCAGTCCGCTTTTTTCTACCGCGTCCAGCGTAGCCAGAAAGCCGTCCATTCCGTAATCCATGGCGTGGTTGTTGTTGAAGGTGGTCATATTGAAGCCGAATTTCTTAATGTCCTCCAGCACCTCGGGATTGGTACGAAGCCAAGTGCCGCCGCTAAATTCGTTACCATAGCACTCCCCTTCCTTATTCAGGGTCGTCTCCAGATTGAAAAATCTGGCATCCCCCTGCTTGATAATAGGAGAAAGCTCCTCATAGCCCTTATAGCCATCTTGGATCCTGCGTCCGAGGATCATATCGCCAACTGCCGTAAATTTCATGTGTTTTCCTCCGTCAAAGTCAATACGATTTCAATTCCCAATTCCAATCCCAAGTGGAAGGTATCCTTCTTCATCCATTCCTCGCGGGTGTGCGCTCCGCCGCCCTCGCAGACACCGACCATGACCGCGGGGATACCGAGAGAAAACGGAATATTACAATCGGTGGACATTGCCGTTGCATGAGGCACGACTCCCGTCACTCGGGAGACAATATTGCCGACCGTTTCCGTCATATAAGCGATGGCATCTCGGTCCACCTCCCCCATGCAGGGGCGCTCGCCCACAAGCCTTGCCGAAACCCGAACCTCCTCGCTCTCCGCCTCTCTAAAGATCCTTTTGAAATACCCCTCCATGATGTCAAGGCACTCCCGATTGTCCGAACGGTATTCGCAAAACATTTTTGCGCTCTGGGCGATGGTGTTGATGGAGGTACCGCCCTCGATCGTTCCCACGTTGTAGGTGGTTCGGCTTTCGCCCACGTGAGGCACGTCGATTTTGTAGATTTTTTCGATGATTGCCGAAAGCTCGGCGATGGCGTTTCTTCTTCCGAATTTGCTCCAGGAATGGCCGCCCTCGGTACTCACCTCCACCACGTAGCGGTGAGAGCCGACGCAACGGTCAGACAGCTCGGAATAGTATCCGTCAAAGGAGACGAACTGCTTGACTCTGCCCGCGTAATCCTTAAAGATCTGCCGACAGCCCTTGAGATTTCCCAAGCCCTCCTCGCAGGAGTTACAGACGAAAAGAACGCCCCCCTTGGGTACAATTCCCTCCTTGAGTAGGAATTTAGCGGCAAGCATCAGAACCGCCACGTTTGCCGTATCGTCCGTGACACCCGGGCAGCGGATAATCTCACCGTCATCCTCGTAGGGCAACGGCTCGGTATCGGGAAATACGGTATCGGTATGTGCCGCAAACACGGTGATCCGATCGCTTCCCTCGCATCCAAGCGGGAAGACGACGTTCTTTGCCTCGTCGATATAAACTCCCCGAGCGCCTGCCTTTTCCAACCATTCCTTGCAGAATTTCGCTCTTTCGTCCTCAAAATGGGAGGGCGAGGGGATCAAGCAAAGGGTTCGAAGCAGATCAAACAGCTCGGTCTGATTTGCACTTACGTATTCCTTGATTTTTTCTTTCATATGATTTCCCTTTCCGTTTTATATTCGTTTCAATTATATCATGCTTTTTTCAAAAAAACAAGAGCAACACCGGAAAAACAACAAAAAACTTCGGGCGGCGCACAGCCGTCCGAAGTTTTTTGTTTGAAAAGCGATATTCTTTCCGGCAACACGGGAAATCAAGGCTTCCCGTCCTTATTTCAGCATCTCGATCAGCTGTCCCAGCACAGGCTCGAAGCGCGCGCCGTACCAATGATCGGGAGTCTTCTGAGACTCGCGAATGCAAGCGAGGGTGAAATCGGCGGCAATGCGAGCGGCATCGTAAGCCGACTTGCCCCGCGTCAGAGCGCCCACGAAGGCAGACGCGTAAATGTCGCCCGTACCGTGGCTTCCCTTCGCCATCTTTTCGTGCTCGTAGTAGGAATAGCTTCCCTGCTCGTAAACCACCACGCCCGTCTTTCCCTCGGCGTAGGAAATGCCCGTCAGGATCACGCTCTTGGCACCCAACGCGCAAAGCCCCTCAAGCAGGCGGTCCACGTAGGCGCGGTCATACTCGGTCTTATATTCTACGCCCGTCAGCATACAAGCCTCGGTCACGTTGGGAACCACGTAGTCCGCCAGCGCGCAAAGCCCCTTCATCTCCTCCACGAACGCCATATCAAATCCAGGATACAGCTTGCCGTTATCCGCCATGGCGGGATCAATAACGGCGGAGCCTCCCTTTGCCAAAACCGTATTCAGCAGTCCCTTGACGTATTCGATCTGCTTCGCGCTTCCGAGGTAACCCGTATAGACGGCATCAAAGGTAATTCCCTCCTTAACCCAGTGGGCATTGATGGCGGGCATATCGTCGGTCAAATCGCGGAAGGTATAGCCCGAAAAGCCAGCCGTATGGGTCGAAAGCACCGCCGACGGAAGCACGCAGGTTTCCACACCGCAAGCCGAGATCACGGGAAGCGCCACCGTCAGGGAGCATTGTCCCACGCAAGAAATGTCCTGAACCGTTAAAATTTTAGAATTCATGATAAAAACCCCTTTACAAATGAATGTAATTTTATTATAATAGAGTCGTGATATGATTTAAATAATCAAAAAAGGATAATTTTATAAGATCAGATGAAAGAAAAAAAGTATTTGTCTCTCTACGAAGAGATCAAGGAAAAAATTCTCAGGGGGGATTACCGCCCCAACGAAAAGCTGCCATCCAAGCGCGTCTCTGCCGAGCAGACGGGGTACAGCCCCATTACGGTCGCCACCTCCTACTCCATGCTGGAGGACGAGGGATATATCACCGCCAAGGAGCGGAGCGGCTATTTTGTCAACGATATCGGGCATCTGCACCCCCGAAAGGAGGCGCTTCCCTCTCTTTGCCGTCCTCTGCCCGATACCGATCCTCTTCCCGACTCCGACCCCGATTTTGAATACTCGGTATGGTTCAAGACAGTCCGCAAGGTCATGGCGGACAAGGGCGCGCTTCTCTTTGTCAAATCCCCCTCGGCGGGCTGCGCCGTTTTACGCAACGCCGTTTCGGACTATCTGCTTCGCGCTCGCGGAATCTCTGCCGATCCCCGCAATATCGTCATCGGCTCGGGCGCGGAGCAGCTCTATGAAACCGTGGTTAAGCTCCTCGGACGGGACCGTATCTTTGGCATTGAGGACCCCTGCTACGAGCAGATCCCCGCGGTACTCCGCGGCATGGGAGTAAAGACCTGTCGACTCTCCATGGGAGAGGACGGCATCAAAAGCGACGCGCTATGGGGCAATTCCTTTGACGTGCTTCACGTCACTCCCTACCACAGCTTTCCCACGGGTGTGACCGCCTCCATCGCCAAGCGTCGCGAATATCTGCGATGGGCGACCGAAACGGGAAGCTATATTGTAGAGGACGATTTTGACAGTGAGTTTTATTTATCGGGACACCCCGCAGAATCTCTGTTTTCCCTTGACACCCGTGAGTCGGTAATTTATCTAAACACCTTTTCGAAAAGCCTGTCTCCCTCCATGCGTCTCGGATACATGATCCTCCCCGCCCCGCTTATGGCGCGTTACCGCGAAGCCCTTGGCTCCTCCTCCTGCACGGTTCCCGTAGCGGATCAGCATTTTCTCGCGGAATTTATTAAAAACGGCAGCTTTGAGCGTCATCTGAACCGCAAGCGGCGGAGATTGAACGGATAAGCCTGTCCTCGGGGCGTATCGGTTTTTAGCCCGCAAAATGAAAACCGATGCGCCCCTCCCTTCTCCTCAAAAATATTTTTTAAAATTTTTAAAGATTTTTTGGAAAAGCCCTTGACAAAAAGACAAGTTCTTGATATAATATGTGAGTCGCATATCGATGCTGGTATGGCTCAGTCGGTAGAGCACGTCATTGGTAATGACGAGGTCATCAGTTCGATTCTGATTACCAGCTCCAAATCCCGAGGGCAATCGTCCTCGGGATTTTTCTTTCAAACAACTTCCAAATAGGAAAACCCTTGGATCGGGAGTAGTACGTTTTGATTCGGTTTCAGAGAGCGGACGCATGGTGCGAGTCCGTACCGATAAACGCGGAAGTCGCCCGTGAGGGGCATGGGTGAATTCAGTAGCCCGTGACGGTCGCCGCCGTTAAGGCTTTGAGGGTGTCTTTTCCCGTTGGGAAAGGACAAAGTCAGGTGGTACCGCGTGCTCCACGTCCTGATGAGGACGGGGGCTTTTTTTGTTTTAAAAATATTTTAGATACATTTTAAGGAGGTCGCTTATGAATTCCTACAACGAACTGCCGAAGGTTTATTCCCCTTCGGAATTTGAGGATCGCATCTATCAGAATTGGTGTGATAAGGGCTACTTTACCCCCGACGTAAAGAATCCTGCTCCCGCTTTTTCCATCGTCATTCCGCCCCCAAACGTAACGGGTCAGCTTCACATGGGTCATGCGCTGGACGAGACTCTGCAGGACATTCTCGTGCGCTATAAGAGAATGCAGGGCTTCAACACCCTGTGGGTTCCCGGAACCGACCATGCGGGCATTGCTACCCAGATCAAGGTAGAGGAGCAGCTCCGCAAGAACGAGGGGCTTACCCGCTACGATCTCGGACGCGAGAGGTTTTTGGAGCGTGTCTGGGATTGGAAGCATCAGTACGGCAACCGCATCATCAGCCAGCTCAAAAAGTTGGGCGCATCCTGCGACTGGAGCCGCGAGCGCTTTACCATGGACGAGGGCTGCTCCCGCGCCGTCCGCGAGGTCTTCGTGAACCTCTACGACAAGGGTCTTATCTACCGTGGAAACCGCATCATCAACTGGTGTCCTCACTGTATTACCGCGCTGTCCGATGCCGAGGTGGAATATGCCGAGCAGGATGGCTTCTTCTGGCATATCAAATACCCCATCAAGGGGGAGGAGGGCTACGTAGAGGTAGCGACTACCCGTCCCGAGACTATGTTCGGCGACACCGCCGTGGCGGTGAACCCCGAGGACGAGGCAACCAAGCACTTGATCGGAAAGACCCTCATTCTTCCCATGGTCAACCGTGAGATCCCCGTCATTGCCGACGACTACGTTGAGATCGGCTTCGGTACGGGCTGCGTGAAGATCACTCCCGCCCACGACCCCAACGACTTCCTCGTTGGTCAGAGACATGGTTTGGAGCAGATCAAGGTCATGAACGACGACGCGACCATGAACGCGCACGCGGGCAAGTACGAGGGCATGGACCGTTATGCCTGCCGCAAGGCGTTGATCGCGGATCTCGATGCCGCGGGACTGCTGATCAAGACCGTTCCTCACAAACACAACGTGGGCTCCTGCTACCGCTGCGGCACCACCGTAGAGCCTATCACCTCCAACCAGTGGTTTGTAAAGATGGAGCCCTTGGCAAAGCCCGCTCTGGAGGTCGTTTACGACGGACGGGTAAAGTTCGTTCCCGAGCGCTTCTCCAAGACCTATACCAACTGGATGGAAAACGTTCACGACTGGTGTATTTCCCGTCAGCTTTGGTGGGGACACCGTATTCCCGCCTTCTACTGCGACAAGTGCGGCAAGATGACGGTTTCCAAGACCGATATCTCGGTATGTCCCGACTGCGGCGCTCCCGTTCGTCAGGAAAACGACGTGCTTGACACCTGGTTCTCCTCCGCGCTGTGGCCCTTCTCCACCATGGGCTGGCCCGACAACACCGAGGAGCTGGCGAAATATTATCCCACCTCCGCCTTGGTCACGGGCTACGACATTATCTTCTTCTGGGTGGCTCGTATGATCTTCTCTGGTCTGGAGCATATGGAAAAGGAGCCCTTCTCCACCGTATTCATTCACGGTCTTGTGCGTGACGCGCAGGGCAGAAAGATGTCCAAATCCCTCGGAAACGGAATCGATCCCTTGGAGATCATCGACAAGTACGGCGCGGACGCTCTCCGCTATGCGCTGGCAACGGGCAACTCCCCCGGAAACGATATGCGCTTCTCGGACGAAAAGATCGAGGCTGCCCGTAACTTCGCCAACAAGCTTTGGAACGCTTCCCGCTTCGTTCGCATGAATCTGACCATCGACGAGATCGTTCTCCCCAAGGAGGATGAGCTTTCCGCCGAGGACAAGTGGATCCTCCACGAATACAACAAGCTGGTGGCAAGCGTCACCGCGTCCCTTGACAAATATGAGCTGGGCGTGGCGCTGGCAAGCATCTACGACTTTACGTGGGATGTCTTCTGCGACTGGTATATCGAGCTGACTAAGTCCCGTCTCATGGACAAGGAGTCGGCGGGCAACCGCGTGGCGCAGAACGTGCTGGGTCACGTGCTGACGGGTATTCTCAAGCTTCTGCACCCCTTTATGCCCTTTATCACCGAGGAGATCTATCAGTCTCTTCCCCACTCCGACGAAAGCATCGTGATCTCCCGCTTCCCCGCCCCCGACGCGTCTCTCGCCTTCGCGAAGGATGCCGAGCAGATGAACCGCGTGATCACCGCCATTAAGGCGATCCGCGCCCGTCGGAACGAAATGAACGTGCCTCCCTCCCGCAAGGCAAAGGTCTATATCGCGACCAGGTATGCCGACGCCTTTAACGAAAGCACCGCTCCCTTCTTCTCTCGCTTGGCTTCCGCCTCCGAGATTGAGGTGGCTGAGGGCTTTGAGGGGATTCTTTCGGCAGACGATGCGGTACAGATCGTGACCGATTCCGCCACCATCCTCCTTCCTCTTTCCGATATCATCGATACCGAAAAGGAGATTGCTCGCCTTTCGGCTGAGCAGAAGAGACTGGTGGGTGAGATCGACCGTCTCTCCAAGAAGCTTTCCAATGAGGGCTTCGTAGCCAAGGCTCCCGCCGCCGTCGTAGAGGGCGAGCGTCAGAAGCTGGCGAAATACCGTGAAAATCTGGACGGTGTTACCGCTGCTTTGGCAAAGATGCAGGGTTAAGAACGAGGAGACTCGGGATAACCCTTGACCCTATCATCTTCATATTTTCTCTAATATCAAAATCCGCGGTCGGCTACTATGCCGCCGCGGATTTTTTACTGTATTCCCTACATTTCCTCGGTTTCCTCCTTGATCTCTCTCCGCATGGCAAAAAGATTCCAAAGGTTGATAACGGTCATCGCCCCGATGGCGAGATCGGCAAGCTGCCAAAAAACAATCGCGTCGGTACACGCTCCGAGGATCACCGTTCCGATAAAGACGGCGTAGAAAATCCGTCGGAAAAGGAGATTCCTCGTAAGAAACCGAAGGCTTTCCGCTCCGTAATGCGCCCAGCAGACCAGCGTGGCGAAGCCGAAGCAAACCACCGAAAGCGCCAAGGGAGCGGCAACGAAATCGCCCAGCACCGAGGTAAAGGAGTCTATGGTCATCATCATAAAGGAATCTCCCTTTCCCTCTCCGAGGAGAACGGCAAACGCCGTCAGCGTACAAAGCACCAAGGTATCCACAAAGACCTCCACCATTCCCATGATTCCCTGTCCCGCAGGGGATACTCCCTCGGCAGAGGCGTGGGCGGTTGGGGCGGTTCCGCACCCCGCCTCATTGGAGATCAGTCCCCGCATAACGCCAAAGCGAAGCTTACGGGAAAGAAGAAAGCCCCCGATCCCTCCCACCGCCGCCTCGGGCGCGAAGGCATCTCTCAGGATCTCACCGAGGACCCACGGGATTCGGTCTGCCCGAAGGATCAGCACCCCTACCGAAAGGACCACGTAGAGAAGCGTCATCAAGGGAACGAGCCGCGCGCAAAGCGAGAGCGTCCCCTCCCTGCCCCCTGCAAGGACCCAAAGAAGCGCGCCCCCCAAAAGGAGTCCGACGGACAGGGGAGAAAGTCCAAACACCCCCGACAGCGTATGCGCCACCGCGTTGGCTTGCAGACCGCTTCCCATACTGAGAGACGCTCCGAGAAAGAGACAGGCAAACAGAACCGAAAGTCCCCGCCCGAGGAGGGGATGACCGCGGGACGCGCACCCCTTGCGAATCGTTTCCATGGAGGAGCCGTGTCCCTCTCTGCGGTGACGCATGGCGAGAACGATCTCCGCGTATTTTAAAATCATGGCAAAGAGGGCGCTGACCCACATCCAAAGGACCGCCCCCGCTCCTCCCATGGCGATGGCACCCGCCACGCCCGCTAAATTCCCCACGCCAAGGGTTCCTGCCAAGGCTAGGCAGACCGCCCGAAAGGACGCTCGCCGCCCCCCCGAGCAGCCCTTGCGCCACGCTCTTGCCGCCCGTCGGGGACAAAGCAAGGGCGCACCCCGCAAATACACAAGGAAGAAAAGCCCCACTCCCGTCAAAAGAAGCGGAACCACCGTCCCCAACACGTACCGATTGATCGTCTCCAGCATGAAAATCCTCCCGTTTTTTCACCCTTTTTTATGAATTGTAAATTAAATGTTAACTCTTGAAAAAACACTTGATTTTTTCAAAAAATCGTGTAAAATATGTATATGGGTTAGCACTCAAAGAATTAGAGTGCCAAACCTCAAAACATACGTTTAACAATATCTTATTATAAGGAGGAAACAAACATGACGATTAAACCTTTGGCAGACAGAGTGGTTGTCAAGGCACTGGAAGCAGAGGAAAAGACCAAGAGCGGTCTGATCCTGACTGCCGCCGCTCAGGAAAAGCCCCAGGTAGCAGAGGTCGTTGCCGTTGGTCCCGGCGGACTGGTGGACGGCAAGGAGGTCGTAATGACCGTGAAGGTTGGTGATAAGGTAATCACCTCCAAGTATTCGGGTACCGAGGTTAAGGCAGACGGCGTAGAGTACAACATCGTTCGTCAGAGCGATATTCTCGCTATCGTAGAATAAGCAATCAAATCCCACATTCAGAAAGGAACAATTACTATGGCAAAAGAAATTCTTTATGGAATTGAAGCGCGCAATGCTCTCTGCCGCGGCGTAGATAAGCTGGCGAACACCGTCAAGATCACCCTCGGTCCCAAGGGCAGAAACGTGGTTCTTGATAAGAAATTCGGCTCTCCCCTGATCACCAACGACGGTGTGACCATCGCCAAGGAGATCGAGCTGGAGAACGAAGCCGAAAACATGGGCGCGCAGCTCGTGAAGGAGGTCGCTACCAAGACCAACGACGCTGCCGGTGACGGTACCACCACCGCAACTCTTCTCGCCCAGGCATTCGTTCGCGAGGGAATGAAGAACGTGACCGCGGGCGCAAACCCCATGGTCGTTCGCAAGGGTATCAAGAAGGCCGTTGACAAGGCGGTTGACACCCTCGTTGCCAACTCCAAGAAGGTCAACGGAAGCGACGACATCGCCAGAGTCGGAACCATCTCCGCAGGCGACGAGGTCATCGGTCAGCTCATTGCCGACGCAATGGAAAAGGTCACCGCTGACGGTGTTATTACCGTTGAGGAATCCAAGTCCGCAGACACCTACTCCGAGGTGGTTGAGGGTATGCAGTTTGACCGCGGATACCTCTCTCCCTACATGGCAACCGATATGGACAAGATGGAAGCCGTTCTCGACGACGCGCTCCTTCTCATTACCGATAAGAAGATCTCCAACATTCAGGAGGTTCTCCCTGTTCTTGAGCAGGTCGTTCAGGCAGGCAGAAAGCTGATCATCATCGCAGAGGACGTAGAGGGCGAGGCGCTCACTACCCTCGTACTCAACAAGCTTCGCGGCACCTTCGTCTGCGTTGCCGTTAAGGCCCCCGGCTTCGGCGACAGAAGAAAGGAAATGCTCCGCGATATCGCCATTCTGACGGGCGGTCAGGTCATCTCCTCCGAGATCGGTCTGGAGCTGAAGGATGCTACCCTTGATATGCTTGGACACGCAAGACAGGTCAAGGTCAACAAGGAAACCACCATTATCGTCGGCGGCGCAGGCGCTCCCGAGGAGATCAAGGCTCGCATCGGACAGATCAAGGTAGCCATCGAGACCACCACCTCCGATTTCGACCGCGAGAAGCTTCAGGAAAGACTGGCTAAGCTTTCGGGCGGTGTTGCCGTGATTAAGGTCGGCGCTGCTACCGAGGCGGAAATGAAGGAAAAGAAGCTCCGCATTGAGGACGCGCTCAACGCGACCAGAGCCGCTGTGGAGGAGGGTATCGTTGCAGGAGGCGGAACCGCTTACCTGAACGTCATTCCCGAGGTAGCAAAGCTGGTTGAAACCGTGGACGGTGACGAAAAGACGGGCGTGAAGATCGTGCTTAAGGCTCTGGAGGAGCCCGTTCGCCAGATCGCCGCTAACGCAGGCTTCGACGGCGGTGTGATCATCAACGAAATCATGAAGAGCGGCAAGACCGGCTACGGCTTCGACGCTTACAACGAGGTCTACTGCGACATGATGACGGCAGGAATCGTGGATCCCACCAAGGTGACCCGTTCCGCTCTCCAGAACGCCGCTTCCATCGCTTCGGTGATTCTTACCACCGAGAGTGTGGTTGCCGACAAGAAGGATCCCGCCGCAGACGCAGCCGCCAACGCCGCAATGGCAGGTGCCGGCGGTATGGGCGGTATGTATTAAGGACGCGCATAGACGCAGGGATGCGAGGACGCGAGGACGCGAGGATGCGGGTCGCTTTTAAAAAAGCTCCGCAAAACTTTTATACAAAATATGTGTAGGGTTTACACACCTTCCTATTCCTTGTGTCAGGGATAAAATATTATTTTTTCTCTAAGGAGGAGATTCTCGGACGGCTTTAACGCCACCGAGAATCTCTTTTTTGTTTTTTAAAAAATAAAAATCCGCGGTGGCACCCAAAGGCTCCGCGGATTTTTTCCTTAGAAAGAAAGTATGAAATTTAAACCAACACAAAGAATAGAAAGGTGTGTTTCCTAAACCAATTTTGTAATAAAAGTTTTGCGCCGCTTTTTCAAAAGCGGCATAAATCGCATCCCCTCGCGTCCCCGCTTCCCTGTTGTTTACAAAAATTCTCGAAGATCCACAGCCAGCTTTTCTTCCAGTTGAATCAATCGTTTTGTGATATCCTTGGAAAACTCTTCTGCCGCCGCATACTGATTCAAGTAACGATTGAGGGTTTTGACCCCCATATTACAGCCATCGGTGATGAGATCGGCAATGGTATGGTCCGACTCATGCATGGCAAGTTTCATATTGGTTTTCATCCAAGACATTCCCTTGGCGATGGCACTTGGCTCTTTTCCCTCGTCCTCAAAGCGGTCAAGGCGCTCCTCGATCTCCTTTTGCAGCTGATCGTGCGCCAGTTTGCAGTCCACCAAAAGCTGATGAAGCTTTGCGTCCTTCACGTATTCCAGAACCTCCTTAATGGAGGAGACTCCCATTTTGACACCCGCATCACATTCTCTCAGCAGTTTTATCGTATCCTGTTCGATCATACGCTTCTCCTTACATAAATATTTTTTTGCGATGAATACTAATAGTATGAACCAAAAGGAGGGCAATATGTGTACTGCCATTCATAAAAATCATTTATTCGGTCGAACGCTGGATCTGGAATGCTCCTTTGGAGAATCGGTAGTCTTGACCCCGAGGGACTTCCCTCTTTCCTTTTTATACGGAGAAACACTCTCCCGTCATGAGGCGGTTTTGGGCTGCGCCCATCTGCGGGAGGGTCGTCCCTTCTACTACGACGCGATGAACGAGTCGGGGCTTGCCGTTGCCGCTCTAAATTTTCCCGTCAGCGCCCGCTATTCCGCTTCTCGTCCATCCTATCGCAATCTTGCCTCCTTTGAGGTGATCCCCGCCATTTTGGGGCAATGCCGATCGTTATCCGATGCCAAGGATTTTTTGCGAAAAACGCATATCACCGATGATCCCGCCTCCTCGGAGCTTCCTTCCACGCCCCTTCACTGGATGATTGCGGATTCCACGGGGGCATTCGTAGCGGAGCCTACCGCCGAGGGGCTTCTGCTTCATGACGATCCCATAGGCGTTCTCACCAACGAGCCGCCCTTTCCCTATCACGTGACTCATTTGTGCGACTATCTCTCCCTCTCGCCCGCGCCTCCCAAAAACCATTTTGCCCCTTCCCTTTCACTTGCTCCCTATGCACGCGGTATGGGCGCGATCGGCTTACCCGGGGACACCTCCTCCGCCTCCCGCTTCGTGCGGGCGGCTTATGGGAGAGAGCATATTCGATTTGACCCGCACAAGGAAGCCGAGGGATTTTTCCACCTGATGGACACCGTTGCCCAAGCCAAGGGGCTTGCCGTAACCGACAAGGGGGAGCCGATTTATACCGTTTACACCGACTGCATGGATCTTTCCGCGCTCACCTATTCCTACACCACCTATGAGTGCCGCGCCATCCGCAGCCATTCCATGAAGGATCATCCCTTGGACGGGGACAAGCTGTGGAATGTGTCTATGAATTAAAGGAGAGCGGTACGCTTTTGTCTTGACGGCGCCGTCCGCCACCGTCGCATAGTCGTCTGCTCTCACCTGCGCTTGCTCGGCTCGGCATACTCCTTGCTTTGGGCGGTTTCGGTGGCAGAAAACAATTCTCAATTGTTTTCTGCTCACCTACCCTTCATCGGACCTTCCGCCTTCGGCGATCGGTCCGTTTCGTGCGTAGCACGACAAAAAAGAGAAGCAGTACGCTGTTGCGTACCGCTTCTCTTTTTTGGAGGCGCCACCCGGAATCGGACCGGGGAATAAAGGTTTTGCAGACCTCTGCCTTACCGCTTGGCTATGGCGCCGTTCAGGTGCTGAGGTCCCGCCCATTGGGTGGAATCCAGCTATTTATAACAGATCGCCGCTTGGCGTCTGACTCGTAAAAAGAACGGGCACGATTGGTCTCGTGCCCGTTTGGAGCGGATTACGGGGATCGAACCCGCCACCTCGACCTTGGCAAGGTCGCGCTCTACCAAATGAGCTAAATCCGCAGGTGGTGCCTCCGGTCGGAATCGAACCAACGACACGGGGATTTTCAGTCCCCTGCTCTACCAACTGAGCTACAGAGGCATAC
>JAZOQX010000121.1:0-31460 GCA_045656325.1 Eubacteriales bacterium | reverse complement strand
TTTGGTGCGGGTAAAAGGACTTGAACCTTCACGAAGTTGCCCCCACTAGAACCTGAATCTAGCGCGTCTGCCAATTCCGCCATACCCGCGAATGAAATTGAGCGTGGTACGGCAATGCCTAAAGAACGCAAAGCGTTCTTTACTTGTGCGTAGCACAAAGATACCCGCATATGTGGTTTTGTTCTTACCGAACGGATAATATTCTACCACAAAGCGCGAGGTTTGTCAATAGCTTTTTGAAAAAAGTTTAAAAATTTTTATTGCTTTTAAATGGCAAAGCCGCCGTCAACGCCGATGCACTGTCCCGTAATGAAGGAGGCCTCGTCGGAAGCCAAAAATGCTACGAGAGCGGCAACCTCCTCGGGGGTTCCCATACGCCCCATGGGAGTCTCGGATTGGAGAGCGGAGAGGGTGTCCTCGGTCAATTCCTGGTTCATCTCGGTGGCGATCACTCCAGGCTCCACGCAGTTTACGGTGATACCCGAAAGCCCCAGCTCCTTGGCAAGCGCCATGGTCATGCCCCGAAGCCCCGCCTTGGCGGCAGAGTAGTGTACCTCGCAGGAGGCGCCCGTTTTTCCCCACATAGAGCCGATATTTATGATCCGACCTCGGTGAGCCGAGATCATCGACCTTGCCGTTTCCTTGGAGAGATAGAAGGCGCCCGACAAATTGGTGTCGAGCATACGGCGCCAATCGCTGTCGGATAGATCCGTGAAGAGCTTGATCTGGGAGATGCCCGCATTGTTTACCAGTACGTCCACACCGCCGAGGAGAGAGAGGGCAGAGGAGACCGCCTCTCGGACCTGATTCGGGTCGGACACGTCGGCGCGGAGAGCCACCGCCCCCGTTTTTTCTGCCAGCAATCTTGCCTCGGATTCGCTTTGGCGGTAGAGAAAGACCACCTGATGACCGTCACGGACAAAGCGTTCCACGCACGCCCGACCGATCCCTCTGCTTCCTCCGCTGATCAAAACTCTCATAGCAATACCTCTTTTTTCACGTTTGAAACCATTATATCCTATTTGCGCGGAAAAATCAAGAGAATAAAAAATATTTTAAAAACCCTTGACATAAAATATAAATTATGGTATAATCTTTATTCGGTACGGGTAAAAGCCCGTCTCCTTACTGTGTGTAAATAAAAATGAAGACGAATGCACACGGTCATAAGTCCATAGGGAGGTAAAAAATGGAAAAGGTAATCAATTCTTACGAAAACCTGTTCATCGTTGACGTAACCAAGGGCGACGAGGTTACGGAAGCAACGGTAAACAAGTTCCTGTCTGTGATCGAGGCAAACGCCGAGGTCGTTGACGTGGCAAAGTGGGGCAAGCGTCGTCTTGCGTATCCCATCGATGATATGCCCGAAGGCTATTATGTGGTGGCTACGTTCAAGTCCGCACCCGAGTTCCCCAGCGAGCTGGACCGTCTCTTCAACATTGACGAGACCATCATGCGCTCCATGATCATTAAGCTGGAGTACGATGCAGCCGAGAAGAAGGCAGCAAAGGTTGCCGCTGAGGCAGCTGCAGAGGTTGCTGAAGAGCCCGTTGTTGAAGCCGAAGCTCCTGCTACCGACGCAGAGTAATTGCGTGCGAGGAGGAGTAAGATGTCTGCTTTGAATTTGAACAAGGTCGTTTTGGCAGGACGAATCACTGCCGATCCCGAGTTAAAACAGACTCCCTCCGGTGTTTCTGTCCTTCGCTTTACGCTGGCAGTCAATCGGAGATTTTCCCGCAACGCAAATGGCGAACAGAACGAGCAGCAGACCGATTTCATCACGATGGTTGCTTGGAGACAGACCGCTGAGTTTATTTCCAAGTACTTCAGAAAGGGTTCTGCGATCTGCGTAACCGGAAGCATTCAGACCAGAAGCTGGCAGGATCAGCAGGGTCAGAAGCGGTACGCAACCGATGTTGTAGTGGATGAAGCCATGTTTGTGGATTCCCGCAACGAAAGTGGCGCGGCTCAGGGAGGCAGCTATGTTCCCGAGGCATACAACGCTACACCCGCTTTCTCCTCAAATCAGGGAGCAGCTCCCAACTTTGAGGTACTCACCACCGACGACGATCTTCCTTTTTGATCGGTCGGCATCACGATAATAACAGGAGGTAATGAAAAATGGATAGAGCAGAGAATACTGTGGCACGCCCTCAGCGTCCCGTTGTACGTAGAAGAAAGAAGGTTTGCATTTTCTGTGCAGACAAGGTTGATTTCATCGACTACAAGGATTCCGCAAAGCTGAGAAAGTTCATCAGCGAGAGAGGCAAGATTCTTCCCAGAAGAATCTCCGGCACCTGTGCAAAGCATCAGCGTGAGCTGAACACCGCGATCAAGCGCGCAAGACAGGTTGCACTTCTGCCTTACGTAACCGACTAATTGAGCGGTTTCATAAAACGAACGGGAAGCCGTAGAGCCTCCCGTTCGTTTTTTATATGCAAGAGAAGGGAGATAGAAATGAAGAGAGAAAATCTGATCTTGGAAATTTCCATGGGAGATCTGAAGATCAATTCGGTTGCCGACAAGGGATTTTATGAAAATTTCAATATGTCTCCCGAATTGCACGCCCATAGCTACTATGAGATCCTTTTTTCCGTGGAGGGAGGATTTCTGTTGAGTCTGGCTGACGGCACCTGCGTGGAAATTCAAAAAGAAAATTTCTGCCTGATCCCTCCGGGCGTGTATCACGGCACCCGAGGGGCACAGGAGGACGCCCGAAAGCTGGCGCTTCGTTTCCGATATGCCAAGGATTCGGAACGGAGAAGGGAGGAATCGCTTTTCGACCTGTTCCATGGCACCATGGAGGCTTGCGGGGAGGTGATCCTTTTTTCAGAGGATCGGCAAATGGCGGACTGTATGGAGCTTCTTCGGGAGGAGCTTTCGTCTCCGGGGAGAGCCTCCAAGGAATACGTTGAGGCAGTGCTCAGTCGCCTGTATTTGCTCCTTCTGCGAAGGCTTTGCGATCGCTTCGGTCAGACCAAGGCGGAAAAGCAAAGCAAGGAGGGAGACGAGCGGGAGCAGAGACGGCTGTGGTCCGAGGAGTATTTTCAGGAGTATTACGCCCAGCCCATTACCGAGGCGCATATGGCGGAGAAAATGAATCTGTCTCGCAGACAGGTCAGCCGAGTACTCCGAGAGATCTACGGAAAAAGCTTCCGTCAGCTTCTCATTGAGGAGCGGCTCCATCGGGCGGCGCAGCTGCTCCTGACGACGGATCAAGCTATCGAGGAGATCGCCGCGACGGTGGGATATACCTCTCTGTCGGGATTCTATTCTGCCTTCCGCAGGGCGTTTGGCATGTCGGCGGGGCAATATCGCAGAGAATTTCCGAAAAACAACTGAAAATTCCGAAAATGGGACACAGTGTGACGAAAAATTGTCACACTGTGTCATTGTTTTTTTAGGGAAAATCTTATATAATACGGATAGTACGTAAGAATGGAGTGTAAGACTTATGAGTCATAAAGGAGCCAAGAAGGGCGGAACGATTTTTTCCTATCTTCTTTTAGCCGTCAGCGCGGCGCTGATCACCCTCACGGGAATCCTGTTTGAGCAAAGGATTCTTTTGATGATCCCCCTCTACGTGTCGTTGGTGGTGGGACTACTGCAATCGAGAGCCAGCCGCTTTTCCTTTTTGCTTGGCGGACTGAATTGTATCATTTATACCGTGGCGTATCTGTTGATGGGATTGTATGCCCAAGCGGTAAGCACCCTGCTTTGGTCCTGCCCCATTCAGCTCGTTACCTTTTGGCAGTGGAATCGCCGATCCTACAAGCATTCTACCGAATTTAAGAAACTTCGGGCGGTCCATTGGATCGTGGGAGGGGTGGCTTTCGCCCTATCCTTCACGGTAATTCAGTTCGTATTGAAGTCAGCGGAGGGAAGCTATCCCACCTTGGATAATTTGATTACCCTCGTTGGATTGGTCGTGTCGTTGCTCAGTATGTTCTCCTATCGCGAGTATTCTTGGCTGATGCCCGTGACGTGTCTCTTGAATCTGATCTTGTTCCTCGTAATGACCTTGGACGATCCCGCCCAAAGCACGTATCTGGTGTACGCCGTTAATTCTATGATCTGCGTGATCATGCAATTTTTCTCGGTAAGAAAGCTCTATTCCGAGCAAAGGAAGAATAAGGAGGGAGTATATGCGTAAGGAGTGGCGCTATCATGAAGACCTGAACAACCTGCACGTAGGCTGCGAGGAGCCTCACGCCTATTTGATCCCCTACCATAGTCGGGAGACTGCCAAGGGCGAGAAGCGAGAAGAGAGCGAGCGGTTTCGATCCCTGTGCGGCACGTGGGATTTTCAATGGTTTCCCTCCCTTGGGGCGGTTGACGAGATGCTGACCGAGTGGGATACCATGACGGTTCCCATGAGCTGGCAGATGGCGCTGGGACGGGGATATGATCAGCCCCAATATACCGAATCCAATTTTCCGTTTCCCGTGGATCCGCCCTACGTTCCCTCGGAAAATCCCTGCGGTCTTTACCGCAGAGAGATCATGGTCACCGAGGAAACGCTGGAGGAGCGGCAATGCTATTTGGTGTTTGAGGGAGTGGATTCCTGCTTCTATCTCTATATCAACGACCGATTCGTGGGATACAGTCAGGTCAGCCACAATACCTCGGAATTTTTCATTTCTCCGTATTTGCGGGCGGGAAGAAACGAGATCCGCGTGCTTGTCCTGAAATGGTGCGACGGCTCGTACATGGAGGATCAGGACAAGATCCGCCTGTCGGGCATCTTTCGAGAGGTCTACCTTTTGGAGCGCGATCCCGTCCATCTGCGTGACGCGTGGATCAAAGCTCCGCTGGATGAAGGATTGACCGAGGCGGAGGTGATCGCCGAGCTTTCTCTGACGGGAGACGGCGAGATTTCCTATATCCTCTGTGCTCCCGACGGTGCCACGGTGTCCTCGGGATGTATCCAAAGTGAGGGAGGGGAAGCCCTTTTGCGAATCCACCTCAAGAACCCCGCGCTTTGGAGTGATGAAGCGCCGAGGCTGTATGAATTGTATTTGGAGATCGGAAAGGAGCATTTCTGCCTTCCCGTGGGGATCCGCCGCTTTGAGATCAAGGGTCGCGTCCTTTACGTCAACGGCAAGGCGGTCAAGGGAAAGGGGATCAACAGACACGATAGCCATCCCGAGCTTGGCGCGGCGGTGTCTATGGAGCATATGCTTCGCGACCTTTATATTTTTAAAGCCAACAATATCAATATGATCCGTACGGCGCACTATCCCAACGACCCGAGATTTTTGGGGCTTTGCGACCGTCTCGGATTTTACGTGTGCGACGAGGCGGATATTGAGACGCACGGTATGGATCAGGCGGAGGGCTATGGACGAAACAGCCTTTCCGACGATCCCGCGTGGACCGAGGCGTATCTGGACCGCGCCCGCCGTATGATGGAGGAGGACAAGAATCATCCTTGTATTCTCATGTGGTCTACGGGCAATGAAAGCGGAATCGGACAAAACCTTCAGCGCGTTGCCGATTATTTCCATGAAAGAATGCCCGATTGCATCGTGCACAGTGAGCGGTATAATTATATTGCGTATCTTGTGGATATCAAGGATCCCTCGGTAGAGGGCTTTGAGCGTTATTTGGAAACGCCGTATATCGATATTGATAGCCGTATGTACGCCACGCCCGAGGATTGCCTTCATCGCTATCTGGAGGATCCGACGAGAACGCGTCCCTATTTCCTTTGCGAGTTTTGCCACGCCATGGGGAACGGACCGGGAGATCTTTCCCGTTATTGGGATCTGATTTGGGGACACGAGGATTTCTTTGGCGGATGCGTGTGGGAATTTTGCGACCACGCGGTCAACGCGGGGACCGAGGAATCGCCCGAATATCTGTACGGCGGCGATTTCGGAGACCTTCCCAATGACGGGAATTTCTGCGCCGACGGCTTGGTCTATCCCGATCGACGGCTGCATAGCGGAATGCTCGAATACCGTCAGGTCCTGCGTCCCTGTATCGTAAGCGCCTTCGACGAGGAGACGGGTACGGTTACCTTGAAAAATCGAAGATATTTTACCGATCTGTCCGATCTGTCCTTGGTTTATACCGTGGAGAGAAACGGCAAACAGTTGTATACGGGATCCATTCCCTCCTTGGACATTCCTCCCTGTGAGGAAAAGAGCTATACGCTTTCTCTGGATCGGGAGCAGCTTCTCGGTAAGCATTGTTATTTGACGCTTTCCTTCCGCACCAACCGAGATGAGCCTTGGGCGGAACGGGGGCACGAGACGGGAAGAGAGCAGCTTTGGCTGACGGGAGCCGCTGAAAAAAGAAGTGGATCGGTGGCGAAGGGCGTTTTGACGATCAAGGAAACCGAGAAAGCCTTTTCCGTTTCGGACGGAGATACGGTGTATACCGTCGATCGATCAACGGGCATGATTTCCTCTATCCGAACGGGAGACGCGGAGTTTCTCGGTATGCCGATCCGTCCTAACCTTTGGCGAGCACCCACCGACAACGACCGAATCCTTTGCGCTAAATGGAAGGAGATGGGATTTGACCGCTTGGAAACGAGCTGCCGTTCCTTGACTTGGGAAAAACGGGAGAGGAATGAGGCGGTTTTGGCGGTAAGCATGACAATCGGAGCGCCTGCCAAGTCGGTCTTGGCGGATCTTATCCTCGGCTATCGGTTTGCGTCGGGAGAGGGATTGACCGTTACCTACGAAATGAATCTGCGAAGGGAGATTGCCGTTTCGCTTCCCAGAGTCGGTGTCATGTTCTCTATGCCGACGGGCTTTGAGTCCTTGCGTTATTTTGGATTGGGTCCCGTGGAATCCTATACGGATAAGCGGCTTTGGGCGACAGTGGGAGAATACGGCGCGTCGGTGAGCGACCATTTCGAGCATTATATCAAGCCGCAGGAGAATATGGCGCACGACGGTACCGCTTGGGTAGAGCTTCGCCGCGAGGACGGGGTAGGGCTTTGGATCCTTTCTACGGATGACACCCCCTCCTATTCCTTTAATTGCTCCCATTTTACTCCCCAAACATTAACCGAGACTGCCCACGACCATGAGTTGGTTCCCATGAATGATACGGTGGTCTGCGTGGACGCGAAGCAATGTGGCATTGGCTCCAATTCCTGCGGCCCCGCGCTTTCGGAGGAATACACCCTCAAGGCATCCTCCTACCGCTATTCCTTCCGTCTGCTTCCCGTGGACGGAGCCAAAAACGATCCCTTTGAAGAAATATAAATAATTTTTGAATTGGAAAGGAATTGATTATGAACGAAATTCGCCCTGAAGTAGTAAGCCAAGGTATCGTGAACCGTGTAGTCGGCTCGATTTTTGGCTATCAAGCCTGGGGAACCGTTGCCCGTGATGAGAACGGCACCCTTTATACGGTAACCAGCGGCTTCCGCGTAAGCCACATTTGTCCCTTTGGTAAGACCGTGATGTATATCAGTAAGGACGAGGGAAAGACTTGGTCCTGCCCCATCGTTATCAACGATACGTATCTCGACGACCGTGACGCGGGAATCGTGTATATGGGCAACGGACGGATGCTTGTCAGCTGGTTTACCCATTCTCCCCACGAGTATAATACCCGTTGGAACGAGTTTATTCGCAAGCACGCCGAGCCTTTGGCGTTTGACGCCACCATGGGTATGCTCAAAGGCTATGATTATCTGCCCGAGAAGGAGAAGCTGGCAGGATCCTACGTCCGTGTTTCCGAGGATTACGGTATGACTTGGGGAGAAACCATCTATTTGCCCATTACCGCGCCCCACGGTCCCAGCCTTTGCCGTGACGGCTCCCTCATCTATCTGGGAATCGAGACCTACGAGACCGACCGCACCCATTGCCGTGATTTGGTGGGCAACGAAAACGCCTCCCTTTACCGCAGCCGCGACGGCGGCTACACGTGGACGCTGGAATCCAAGATTCAAGCGCCCGACTGGTTTACCGAGAAGCAGCATTTGGACGAGCCTCACGTGTTGGAGCTGCCCAACGGGAATATCCTCGGCGCCTTCCGTATTGAGGGAGAAAAGCCCTTTACCATGGCGATGACTTTGTCCGAGGACGGCGGAAAGACGTGGGGTGAGGTTTATCCTACGGGTGTGAGCGGCTCGCCTCCTCACCTGATGATGCATTCTTCGGGAGCGCTGGTTTGTTCCTACGGCCGCCGTGAATTTCCTTGCGGCGAGCGGGCGATCGTCAGCTACGACTACGGAAGGACGTGGGAGGACGAGTATATCCTTCACAATCCCAAGGACGAGTATGGAAAGGATTTGGGCTATCCCTCTACGGTAGAGATGGACGACGGAAGTCTCTATACCGTTTACTATCAAAAGTATGAGGACGACCTCAAATGCTCCATGCTTTATACAAGGTGGAATTTAAAAAAATAAGGGATTGTAATTTCAAACGGACTGTGGTATAATGGCAGTCGATGACGGGCTTGTCGTCGGAAAGGAGAAGGGCTATGAGCAAATTAAACTGCAGATTCGTTTTGGAACATGAGGTCTTGACTCTTGGCAATGGGTTGTTTGAGACCTCCTTTGGGGGCGTTGTGTCGGTTACCTCCCGTCAGGCGGACGGGGAAGGACTGTCACACCCTTATCTGGAGATCACCGCCAAGAGAACCGACGGAAGCGAGACTCGCTTCTGCCTTTGGGAGGATCTTCCTCTGGTTTGGATTCCCGAATACCGTGAAGAGACTCTTTTCGAGATCCGAGATCATTGGCTGATTCGCAACGTAAGGCTCCGCGCCTTTACCGACGAAAACGATACCCTGACCGAGGAGAATGAGATCACCCTGTTCCACGGCTATATTCAAGGAGAGCGTCACGGCGAGATCTTCTGCTTTGAGAGCTTAGAGGATGATCGGGCAATGGTGGTGATCTCCGAGAATGCGGATTACGTTACCGCCACCTTGACCGCGCGTCGGGGTGTCGTCAGACTGAAAAACGGCGGAAACGGTCTTGTCATCGGTTATTGCCGTGTGGGAGAGTGTGAGAAGCTTTGCCGTGATTATTTGCGAAAGGCTCGGAAATACGACCGCCTTGTGTCTATGTCCAATACGTGGGGTGACCGACACGGAAACGAGCGGGTCTGTCTGGACTTCGTTTGCCGTGAGATCGACGCGGCGGAGGAGCTGGGAGTGGACATCGTGCAGATCGACGACGGATGGCAGGTGGGCGATACCAATACCTGTCTTCAGGACGAGCTGAAGCGCCGCTATTTCGACGGGAATTTCTGGGAGTGTGACCGAGTCCGTTTCCCCGAGGAGTTCGGACCTGTGACGGAGTATGCAAGGAAAAAGGGCATTCGTGTCGGTATGTGGTTCGCTCCCGACAGCCACAATTGCTTTGGACATTGGGAAAGAGATATGGATGTGCTTCGCAAGGCGTACTATGAGTGGGGCATTCGTTTCTTCAAGCTGGATATGTACTGGGTTTCCAATGACGAGGAGCGAGATAAGATGCTGTCGATGCTGGAGGTGATTCATTCCTTCGGTAATGACGTGACCGTACAGATGGACGTGACCCGAAATGAGCGACTGAACTATCTCTGCGGCAGACAGTATGGAACGGTGTTCGTAGAGAACCGATATACCAAGAGCGGAAACTTCTTCCCCTACGGCTGTCTTAAAAATCTTTGGATGATCTCCAAATACGTTCCTGCCTCCAGATTCCAGTTTGAGCTGGTCAATCCTGATCACAACAAGGATTGTTACCGAGAGGGCGATCCCTTTGCGCCTGCCAATTACGGAATGGATTATCTTTTTGCTTCGGTGATGCTTTCCAATCCGCTGTTTTGGATGGAGATGCAGTTCCTCTCCGAGGAGCGGCGGGCAGAGCTTGCCCCCGTGATGGCAGTATGGAAGGAGCATCGAGAGGCCTTGGCAACCATGGACGTGTGTCCCATTGGGGAAAAGCCGAATGGAAGAAGCCTGACTGGCTTTGTGGTAAGCGACGGAGAGGAAGCCAAATATCTGCTTCTCTTCCGTGAGGTGACCGACCGTTCCTCGGCGTTCATTTCCGCGCCCGTAAAGGCGGCGGCGGCAGAGATCCTTTCCGCCAACGGCGAGGTCTCGGTGGAGATTCTTGACGGTGCTGTACGTGTGGAGTTCAAGGAACCGAGAAGCTACGCGTTCGTAAGGATAAAATAAGTACAGATTTCAGGTTAAAAAGGAATCAAGACCTGCCAAGAAAAAATGACAGAGAATGTTTTTCGTTCTCTGTCATTTTTTTCTTGGCAAGCAGCTGCTATCTTGGACACGGATGATTATACCGTAAGGCTTTCCATAAGCTTTTTATTTTTCTCCCGCAGTTAAAACAGCGGTAGCGTCCTCGGAGGCGCAAAGCGTGTAAAGATGTTTTTTTCCAAATTTTTCTTTTTCAAAAAGAAAAATATTTTTGTTTGCGTTTTTCATCACGTATTTTCGAATCATCGTTTGCTTCAAATCAAAATCCGATATTACTCCATCGTGAGAAATGGCCGCCGTTGTATAAAACGCAACGTCTACATTGAGCTCCTTGACATAGCGCTCCGCGAGAGGACCCACCGTACACATATCCTGCTCATAATATTCTCCGCCGATCAAAATTGTGAAGATATGCAGCTTCGCCAAGCTCAAAAGCGCGCCGATCAATTTTTACAACGTACACTACGCACAGCATCATTATGCCGGCACAAGCGGAAGTACCCTCGAGGATATGGAGGATATTGTTAGGCTGATTGGGGAGGATCATATTGATCCCGCGGTGATGGTCACGCATATCGGTGGAATGGATGCCGCAATAGAAACCACCTTGAATTTGCCGCATATCAAGGGAGGAAAGAAGCTGATCTATACGCACATATCCCTTCCTCTGACGGCGATCTCGGACTTTGAGCGGCTGGGAAGCAGCGATGCGCGCTTTGCGGTACTGGCGGAGATGGTTCGGGAGCATGGCGGATTGTGGTGCGCTGAGGCGGAGCAATATCTGCTTGATCATTTTTGATACCGTTTTCGGTGATAGAAAAAAGTCGTTGTGGAAATGAACCACAACGACTTTTTTTATTCCTGAATCTTTTTTCTGAAGAAGGCTCCAATGTCGGCGATGAGCTTCAAAAAGGTGGGAGCAAGCTCGGGATCGATGATCGTTTGGTCAACCTGATGGAAGGTCTCAAAGCTGAGGTCCTGATCGTAGCCGATCTTCCGAAGCTCCTCGCAAAATTCACTCCAGAGGATCGTACCCGTATAGGGCGCCATGTGTCGATCGTGAATGGCATCGTTATCGTGAATATGCAGAGCCGTGATGCGCTTGCCCAGAATGGGGACAAAGCGGTAGAAGCGAATATGCGCCAGTTGAAGATGTCCCGTGTCCAGACAGAAGCCAAAGCAGGTTTTACCCGCAAGGGCATTCAAGCGGTCGATCTCCGCTGCCGCCTCGTGTGGATCCGAGCAATAGGCGTTATATCTTACCTCCGGATAGTTCACAAACAGATTTTCAAGGCAGACGATGACGTTGGTTCTTTGGAGCACGTCAATGAGGGATTCATACAGATACCGATTCATGCGGTCAATATCCTCTTGGGTATCCGTCTGATTGGATCTCTCCTTGGAAATGCCGTGAATGACGACCTTCGGGCATCCGATGACATCGCAAAATTCGATGATGCGGCGATAGATCCTGATGCTGTATTCCAGCGTCTCGGGTCTGTTCGGACGGTAGGCAGGGAAGGGGGCATGGCACTGAGCAAAGGAAAGACCGTTTCCTTGAATATAAGATAATTCCTCCGCAAAGAACGCCAGAACCTCGGGAAGCTCCTTTTCGAAAATACAGAGATTGTCGAGAACGTCGGCGCAATCCAACATGGTTCTTGTTAAATAACGATCTATATTCCAGTCAATGGCCTCGAAGCCTGCCTCACGGATCATACGATAGGAGGCTTCCTTGCCGAAAGCATAGTCAAGACCTGCGCTTTGAACCGAAAGCTTCATTTTTTATTTCTCCTTTTTGTCCGACCGCTGTTCCTTTTCCTCTCTGTCATTCTTTTTGCGAAGCATAATAACGTCCTCGCGGCGGAAGACCTTGGGAGGAGTATCGGGGGACGCGTGCAGGCGGACCTTGATGGTGCCGACCAAGGGGCTGATCTCGGTGACCGTTCCCGTTCCGTCGGCGGTCTTTACCAAAGAGTCAACGGGAGGTGTGCGCTTGATCTCGTATTCGTAGGCCTCATGCTCGTAGCGCAGGCAGCACATGAGTCTTCCGCAGATTCCCGAGATCTTGGCAGAGTTGAGGGACAGATTCTGCTCCTTTGCCATTTTAATGGATACCTGACCGAAGTCGGAGAGGAAGAGAGTACAGCAGAGGGGTCTGCCGCACATTCCCATACCTCCCATCAGCTTGGCTTCGTCTCGGATACCGATCTGTCTGAGCTCAATACGGGTACGGAATACCGAAGCGAGATCCTTGACAAGCTCTCTGAAATCCACGCGGCCTGCGGAGGTGAAGTAAAAGAGCAGCTTGGAATTGTCAAAGGTGTACTGCGCGTCGATGAGCTTCATATCCAGCTTATGGGCTTGGATCTTTTCATTGCAGATGCGGAAGGATTCTTCTTCCTTCTTCTTGTTTTCCTCGTGGTGTGCGCGGTCTGCCTCGGTAGCGGCGCGCAGGATCGGACGAAGGGGAGGCACGGTGTCGGATTCCTTAACCATGGTATTTCCGATGGCAACCTCTCCAAATTCCTGACCTCTTGCCGTTTCCACGATGGCATAGTCACCCCGCTTCAGCTTCTTGTTGGCGGGGGCAAAGTAATAGACCTTGCCCGTGGATTTAAAGCGGATTCCGACTACCTCCACCATAACGGGAGGCTCCTCCTCGGTCACGGGGGCGTCATTTGCGGGAAGCTCCTCCTTGGCGGGGAAGCGGACCTCCTCATATTCCTCGTCCGTCGCGGGATCAAAAACGGGCTTTTGGCTTTGGGGACGGATCAGTCGGTCCGAGGAGCGGTTTCTTTGAGAATCCTCCGAGCGAGCGGAGCGTTCGTTTTCCCGCTGTGGGGGCTTTTGATTTCTGTGACGGTCCGAATGAGGTGCCGCGCTTTGAGCGGGAGATGCTTCGTGATTCGCGTTGGCGGTCACGGCATCGTTGGGACGGTTCTGATTGCCATGGCGCTTTTTGTGGCGCTTTCTCTTGGATTGTCCCTGTCCCGATGGAGCGGGCTGCTTTCCCTCCTCGATGGGCTTCTTCTCGGGGGCGGGGGCATTCTCCTTTTGCTCCTGCGGAGCGTGAATAGGAGTCTCCTTTTTGGGTGCCGTGGGGTCAATGAAATATCCTCGCTTATGACGGGGGCGATGCTTCTTCGCTCCTTGATTCTCGCGGGGGGTCTCGGGTTGTTTCTTTTCGTTTTCCATAATTTATATGCCTTTCTGCAAGAGATCCACGGGGGAGCTTGCGGATTATATCCATTCCGCGTCCAATGCCAGCTTGGTCAGGATCAGACGCACGTTTACGTTTCGTTGGTTTTGCTCGGCTGCCCCATGGACAGCCTCGTACAAGCGGTGCAGGGAATAAAGGGAGGCTTTTTCGCAAAGCTCAATGGCATCCTCTCTGCTTGCGTAAAAGGAGAGGGGCGCGTTCTCGCTTTTCTTCAAAAGGATCAGATCCCGTATCGCATCCATCATCAGCAAGAAAAGCTCTCCGACCGCATCCCGCTTGCTTGCACAAAAGCGCAAAAGAAGGGGAAGCACGGTTTGGGCGTTCGACCGTTCAATGCCCGTTCGGATCAGCTCCGACACGGCTTCTCTCATTTGCTTCACGGTTGCGTAATTTTTTGGCTCCAAATAGGACAGAGCCTGCCCGATTCCCGCCTGAGAGGCGGCGACCAGCTCGGAAAACTCCCGGGGGTCGGAATGCTTCATTTGAGAAGCGCGGGGATCGTTTTTACAAAGATACTCGGCAATTTCCTCCCTTGTGAGCGGTTGTGTTCGAAGGATCGGCGCGCGGCTTCGGATGGTTTCCAGCAGCAGTCCCGCGTTTTCGCACAGGAGGAAGAAATGCGCGTAGGAGGGCGGCTCCTCCAGCGTCAAAAGAAACGCGTTCTGCGCTTGCTCGGTCATGTGATCGGCATCCTCAATGACATAGATCTTATGCTCCGAATCGTTTGGCATTACCCGAACGTCCTCTCGCAAAAAGCGAATGGTTTCCACGCCGATGGAGGATCGATCCTCCTCGCATCCGATGAGGGAAAGATCGGGAAATTTGTTTTCCAAGATCTTACGGCATGGGGGACAGTTCAGACAGGGAATGGGATGGGAGGCGCTTGGATCCGCCTCGCAAACCAGCGCTGCCGCCAGATGCTGGGCGATGGTATGCTTTCCCGATCCGCAGGGTCCCTCCAAAATCAGGGCGTGAGGAAGATTGCCGCTTCTCAAGGCATGAGCCAAGCGATGGCGGATGGCATCGTTTCCCACAATGGCGCTGAGCAAATGATTTCTGTTTGATGCGTCCATACGGCTCAAAATCCTTCCCCTTTCTTTGGATATACCTTTTTTAATTATAGCAAAAAAAAAGACCGATGTCAAGCAAAAAGAGGAAACTTGCAAGGGATCTCTACATATATATGTAAAAATGGGGGAGGACAAGATATGGCTGAAAATTTCGAACACGGACGCTATGAGTTTTTAAAAAAGGGAAGAAGTCCTTACGCTTGCGCAAGGCTTTGCGGAGAGGAGGACGGCTCGGTTCGGGGGAGTCTTTCCTTTTACGATACGCCCTTAGGGGTTTTGGTGTGCGCCGAGGTGGAGGGAATGAGATCCTCGGAGGGTGTGTATGGATTTTGTTTTGGCGAGGACGGATGCAGGGAACGGGAGGACGCTTGTCTGCGGCTTCCCTTGATCTATACAAGGCGCGGACATGGACGGGCATCCTTGATCAGCGAGGGGCTAAGACGGATCCCCTTGAGTGGAAGGCGGGTTTATTTGAGAGAAAGCCGCACAGCGCCGCTTTGCCTTTCCCGAATCCTAGCGCAGGGCGTGATTGAAGGAGGCTGAGGGCTTGTCTCTTATGAGCAAGCCCTCAGCCCTTTTGCTATTCCGATTGCAGCAGCCGATCCTTCAGCGCTTGAAAGACCTTGCTTTTGTCCTCCCGAGACAGAATGGTATACACGGTATAATTTCCAAACTGTCGGATCTCGGCTTCCTCTAATTTTGAAAGCTCGTTTGGCGCGTAGGAGGCGATAAACGCGCTTTGCTCCTCCCTCATGTCCTCAAGGTAATCCTCGATCTCCTCTCGCATCTCCTTTGCCTCCTGCTTGCTTGCGCTATGAAAGATCCCGACCTCATTGATATTCTCCGAACGGGTAGAGTAGCGCAGGCATACGTCGTCAAAGTCGTCGGTGTTGTCAAAATAATAACGGATCTGTTCCTCTCCAAAATCGGTATATCCCAAGTCCGTGGGGATTTCCTTTTCCGCAAGCTCCATCAGCTCCCGACAGGAGATCCCGTCGGCATAGCTTTCTCTCTCGGCGCAAGCCGAAAAAACGAGCAAGACCAGCATAAGGGGCAGGGCGCATTTCAAAAACAATTTCATGGCTTCTCCTTTTTTATCCGTGTGTGCGGATATAATATAAAATCTCCAGATAGGCTTCCCGTGTCAAATGGTGGCCGTCTCCGCATTGGTATACCTGCTTCAGATATCCGTTTTCGTCCTTCAAAATTTCGGAGGTGTTCAGATAGCCGATGCCGTATTCCTCCGCCAGCTCGTGGGTCCATTCGTTGATCTGATCAAGGTATTGATTCAACTCCCTCGCACTGATCGAGTATCGGCTCATGTCCATGTTCGTAGCAACGGGAAATGCCGATTGGAGTATGACGGTGGTATGGGGAGATGCCTCCCGAACACAGTCTATGAGCGAACGGTAGCAGCTTTTATAATAATCCTCGCCGCGTCGGATCTTTTGAACGGCGCCGTTCAGTCCAAAGGTGAGCATAAGATATTCGGGCTTTTTTTGAGAGATCGCCTCTCCGATGGTCACGTACTCTCCTGTTTCGGGATCGCGGAGGGGAATGGTTTTGGTTGTATGGTCCAGATTGACAGTTCCGCTATCGGGCGCGAGGATTTGCTTCGTATCCCTTCCTCCTTGAAGCACCTCCCGATCCTTCATATGGTAGGTGGTGGATTCGCCGAAAAAAATAATGCTGTCAAGATACTCCTGCCCCCGATCCTCGGTCATGGTCAGCCGAGACGCGCATTGGGTTTCCTCCTCCCGTACCGTCGGCTCTTGCCTCGTTTGACAAGAGGATAGACAGGGGAGAAGCAGCGCAAGGGATAGGATTCTTGACAGCATCAATCTCATAGTACACGGCCTTTCCTTGAATTCGGATCAGCCATTATGGAATCAAGAGCGTTTGCGGTCGTATTGCTTGGTGTATGCCTTTTCCTTGGGGGAATTGGCGCGGAAGCGCGCGCGGATGAGAGCGCGAACCCCCATAACGATACCGTATACCAAGGAAAAGAGGAAGATTCCTACAAATATCTGAACTCCCTGCATTCCGAGAGGAAGCAAGAAGCAGGTGTAAAACGCAAACAGCAGAATGACGTAATGGACAAGGACACCGAGTCCCGTCGAAATATGCTCCGTATATAAAAATTCCCGACCGATGGAAGCCAGCACGGAGAAGAGAAAAATAAACAAAAGCTGGGACGCAAGGAGCTTGGCTCCCTCGTCAGTGACGTTGATGATCATCACCAAAAGAGCGTATAGCGCCGTCAGGACGGTAAAATAGACAGAAGCGTGAGAGATCACTCGCTTGAGGGTGGCTTTGATATTCATAATTTGTGTTGATCCTTTCGGTAGTGTACCCAAACACTATATCATATATGTTATAAAAAATCAAGTTTTTTCTGTAAATTTTTAAAAAGGAGAAGCGCCGCAAATGGGCGCTTCCCGTTGTTTATAATACCGATTCGCTTTTGGAGGATCTGGATTTTTCTTCCTTATCCTCATCCTCATCGTCGTCCTCAATGGGGGCCTTCAGGGTGATGATTGCCGATTCGATTCGATGCTCCCGAATATCCAGCACCTCAATATCCAAAAGATCGTTGGAGACAGAGAAGGTAGAGCCGTCCTCGGGGATGGAGCCGTAAAGACCCATGGCAAGTCCGTTGAAGGTGTCGGAGTCGCAATCGGAGATCTCGACCTCCAACGCTCCCTCCAAATCCGAGATGGTGACAGAGCCGTTGATCTGCCAGCGGTTATCATCCAAGCGAACGATCGATTCGATCTGTTCCTCGTCCTCGTCGCTTTCGGTAAGCTCACCTACAAGACATTCTACAAGGTCGGTGAAGGTTACCAAGCCGCGGACACCGCCGTATTCATCCAAAACAATGGCAACGCTTGCCTTGTTTGCTTTCATATTTCGGAGCAGAACGTCCGCCTTGACATTTTCGGGAACGAAATAGGCGGGCTTGACGGCGTGCTCCATAATGCTTTCCTTGGTTTTGTCCTCTAAGCGGAAATACTCTCTCGCGTCCAGAACGCCGATGACGTCGTCTACGTTTTCACCGTATACGGGATAGCGGGAAAAGCGGCTGTTATAGATCACGCTTTCCCATTCCTCCAGAGAATCATCCTTGGCAAGCATGGTAAGCTCGGTACGGTGCGTTGCGATCTCTCCCGCGGACAGGTCGTCGAAATCAAAGATATTTTCGATCATTTCCTTGTTGTATTCGTCAATGCTTCCGTCCTCGTGGGCTTCATCCAAAAGGGTAAGGACCTCACCCTCGGTGACCGCCTCCTCTTCGGCAGGCTTGAAGATGAGATTGAGAAATTTCTTCCAAAGCATAAAGATCGCGTTGATGGGGGTCAGGATCACAATGAAGAAATTGACCAAGCGGCAAACCGCCATGGCAAAGCCCTCGGGATGCTCCTTGGCAATGCTCTTCGGGGAGATCTCGCCAAAGATCAGGACCACGACCGTGGTGACGGCGGTGGCGATGGCGGAGCCGTAGCTTTCGGCATCGGTGTCCATCAAGAGCTGGATGAACCAAACCGTGGCAACGGAGGATAGGGTAATATTTACGATATTGTTGCCGATGAGGATGGTGGAAAGAAGCTTGTCGTATTTATCGGCGAGCTTTAATACCAGCTTCGCCTTTCTTTTTTCCTTTCTGGTGCCGTCCGTGGCAAGATTTTTCATTTTCGTGTGATTGAAGGAAGTAAAGGCGGTCTCGGTTGCCGAGAAGAATCCCGAGAAAATGATGCAGACCACCATAATAATCATCTTCAATAAACTACCGTCAGGCATGATAACTCCTTTTTAAAAATACATTGATTTCAATAAATTCAGGGTGTCATTTTAAAATAAACGCAAAAAAGCATAGCCCGAGCCCCTCACAGACGCAGGTTATGCATGAACGTAACGATATTCAGTATGTAGGTATAGGTACTTCGACAGTTCCCGTCGCCGTTATCCACGATGGTTCTCCTTATCAGAATCGAGAGCGTAACGCTCATATTCAGCGTATGCGGAATCCGCACAGCCGTTACAACACGATATATTATATCATAAAAAATTCATTTGTCAAGGGTTTTTCGCTTTTTTCTTGCTTTTGAGGGAGTCAAGCGCCTCGGAGAGGGACTCCGAGGCGCTTGACGCTTAGTTTTTGTCGAGATACTTTTTGAGAGCGCACGCCAGCTGATCGGGGCAGGAGGTGGCTTTGAAGCCGCAACGGATGCCGCTGAGGCGTTTGATGGCTTCTTCAACGGTCATGCCCTTAATCAGAGCGGCAACGCCTTGTGTGTTGCCCGCGCAGCCACCAAGAAATTTCACGGAGGAGATCACGTTGCCCGTAAGCTCGATCTGAATCTGACGGGAGCATACTCCCTTGGTATCGTAAACGATTTTTTCCATATTATAATCCTTTCTTTTTTTACAGCTTCATCAACAGCTCGTAGCTATCCTTCATAAAGCCCTGCATTTCCTCGGCGGAAAATTTCTTTTGAGAGAGCAGGGAGATCTTGTAGATATACGATGCCATTTCCCTTGCTTTTTCCCGATCTGTCTCGGCAATCTCCGAAAGGCGGCAGAGAAGAGGAGATGCGGTATTGAGGATCAGCGTGCTTTCGGTGGGGAAGAAATGCTCCTCGCCCATGTTATAGAGGCGCATCATTTCCTCCATGCGGCGGGATTGCTCCGAAACGGTCAGGATCGCGGGGACCGAGGCATCCTTGAGCGCGTCAAATTTCAACGCGGTTCCTTCTTTGGCGACCTCGGAAAACAGGGTCTTGACGGTTTCGTTTTCGCTGACGGCACCATCTCCCTTGAGCGCGTCGGCAACGTCGGCGTCCACCCGCAGGAATTTCACGTTTTCCATATATTGCTCCAGCATGGAGGCAAACTGGGTGTCGATTGGCTTATCAAAGAGCGCGACCTGAATATTCTCCGCCGCAAACATGGAGAGATACTGCGCCTGCAACGCCTTATCCGTCGCGTAGTAGACCGTATTTTCATGCTTGTCCTTTGCGGTGCTTAAATATTCCTCGTAGGTAACCGAGGAGCCGTCGGTCAGATTGAGCAGCAACGCCTTCTTGGTACGGTCGTAGAATTTTTTATCCTTCATGCAGGCGTATTCCACGAAGGGAGCGATATCGCGCCAAACCTCGGCGTAGCGCTCGCGCTCGTTGTTGCACAGGGAGGTGAGCTTGTCCGCCACCTTCTTGACGATATGGGCGGATACCTTGGAGACGTAGGTGTTGGTTTGCAGATAGCTTCTCGAAACGTTGAGGGGAAGCTCGGGGCAATCCAGAACGCCTCGGAGCATCAGAAGATAGTCGGGAATGACCTCCTTGACGTTATCCGCCA
This sequence comes from Eubacteriales bacterium, assembly GCA_045656325.1. Taxonomy (GTDB): domain Bacteria; phylum Bacillota; class Clostridia; order Oscillospirales; family CAG-272; genus HGM12713. Next base: position 11,633 of record JAZOQX010000121.1, on the reverse strand, counting down.
CGTAGACCTGATTGTAGTAAAGCTTGACCTGTCCCTCGATGGTTTCGTATTCGTTGGCAAGCTTGGGGAAATACAGAATACCCTTGAAGTTCAGGGGATAATCGGCGTTAATGTGAATGTGGAAAAGGGGATCGCGGAAATCGCGGAACACCTTGCGGTAGAACTCCTTATAATCCTCCTCAGTACACTCGGAGGCGGATTTTTGCCAAAGGGGATGCACCTCGTTGATGGGAGCCTCCTCCTTTTTTTCTTCCTTCTTTTCCTCGGAAAGATCCTCAAAGTAGATCTCTACGGGCATAAAGGAGCAGTATTTATCCAGCATGGAGCGGATTCTGGAGGCGGACAGATATTCCCGTTCCTCCTCGGCAACGTGCATGATTACGGAGGTTCCGCGTTCGGTACGGTCCGAAGCTTCGGTTTCATACGCGCCGCTCTCGTCGCAGATCCAGTGAACGGCGGGGGCATCGGTGTAGGATTTGGTGATCACCTCCACGCGCTCGCTGATCATAAAGGCGGAGTAAAAGCCAAGACCGAAATGTCCGATGATTCCGTTCTTCGCGCCCTCGCTTTCTCCCTCGTATTTGCTGATGAAATCCACGGCACCCGATAGGGCAATGTTACAGATATACTTGGAAAGCTCCTCCTCGGTCATACCGATGCCGTTGTCCGAAACCGTGAGCGTTTTGGCATCGGGGTCCAGCGCAACGGTGATGCGGTAGCGCTCGCCCTCTCCGTCTCGGATTCCGAGAGATTCCAGACGGCGCAGCTTGGTGATGGCATCGGAGGCGTTGGATACGATCTCACGGAGAAAGATATCCTTTTCCGAATAGAGCCACTTTTTGATGATGGGGAAAATATGCTCGGTATCTACCGAAATTCCGCCCTTTTTGACGGTGTGAAAATCATTTGACGACATGAGAAATTACCTTCTTACTTTTTGCTGTTCTTTTTTTGCTTTTTGGGCTTGAATATCCTTGCGAGCAGGGAGCCGATGGACTCAAACATTTTGAGCAGAGGTCTTTGATGATGCTCGTGAGGATCCTCCAAGGAATCAATGGAATAATATTCCGCCGTATCGGTAGGCTTGTTTTTGTCTCGCAGCTTGGTTTCCAGAATCTCCTTCACGATACTGATCACGACGGCAAAGATCGGAACGCCGACCAGCATACCGATGATGCCGAAATACTCACCCATGATAATGATGGACACGATTACCCCAAGGGAGCTGATACCCGTGGTGTTTCCGAGGATTCTCGGACCGATCACGTTTCCGTCCAGCTGCTGAATCAAGAGGATCAGAACCAAGAAGATTAGCGCCTTCTGCGGACTGTCCATGAAAATGATAAAGGCGGAGGGAATGGCTCCGATAAAGGGACCGAACACGGGAATGACGTTGGTGATACAAACGATGGTGGATACGAGGAGCGCGTAGGGAATACGGAAGATCAGAAGGGCGACCAGCGTAATGGCGCCGATGATCAGGGAGTCGATGATCTTTCCGACGAAGAAGCCTCCGAAGGTACGGTCGCAAAGGTTGACGTACTTAAAGAAGCGGCGCGCCTTGGCGGGGGAGAACACGGCGGTGGCGAATTTTACCATCTGCGCTTTCAGACGCTCCTTGGCGCTGAGAATGTAGATGGAGATAAAGAGGGCAAGAACCAGATTCTTGATGCTGACGATCAATCCAACGCCGTACTCCTGAACGTAGCCTATAATATCCGAGAACATATCTCCCGATTTGAAGAGGATTCCCGTCAGCGCGTCGGTCAGCTTTTGCGCGTCGATCATCTCTCGGTATTGCTCGTTTGCCGTAATGTCCGCGGCAAGATTGTTGATCAGCTCTACCGTGTGATCCATATATCCGTCGAATTTGGACGTAAACTGAGAAATACTATCGATCAGCTGCGGGATCAGCAGCAGAAGGAAGGCGGCAATGATGGCAAACATGACCACGTAGGTCATAATAAGCGAAAGGCTTCGCAACAAGGATTTGTGCTTGATCCACTTAAAGACCTTAAACTCAAAAAACTTTAAAATGGGATTGAGGATGTACGCAAATGCCGCTCCGAGAATGATGGGGGCAAATACCGACAAAACCGCCGAAAAAAGGTTGGCAAGCACGGTAATATTAACGATGGTATAAAGGGTCGTGAATAAAACGGCGCAGGTTACCGCTACGGCGGCAAGGTTCCGTTTTTTCTTTGGCGGAGCCGACGAGGCTCCTATTGCCGCCTCATGGGCATCGGGACCCGGACGAGGGGCTTCGGGTTGTTCATCTGCCGGCTCAAATTCCGCAAATTCGGCATCGGTATAGTCTTTGTTTTGTTCCGTTTGCATCAAAAAATCCTTTCCTGCTTTCATAGTGCTCTCTTCGGAGCGGTCGAAAATACAAGGTTCATATCATTATTATTGTATAATGTTTTAAAGATAAAGTCAAGGGACAAATCGAAATTTTACATATTTTTCATGATTCCCCGCGAGGGAAGGAGATTATTTTGAAAATTGCTTGAAAAGAAAGGCGAAATATGGTATAATCAAGGTCGAAATCAGATTTTTTTGAAAGGAAAGGACAGGATGGAACAGGGGCGCTCGGTAACGGAATTGGGGTATGCCAAGATCAATTTGCATCTGGACGTGATCGGGAAAATGCCCGATGGCTATCATGCCGTGGAAACCGTGATGCAGACGCTCTCCCTTTGCGACGAGGTAACGGTATCGTTGAGGGAAGGCGAAGGCTTCTTTGCTGTCTGCAACGTGGAGGGCGTGCCGTCGGACGAGAGAAATATCGCGGTCCGCGCCGCCAATTTTTTCTGTGAGTATACGGGACGAGCCTTGGGCGGAGAGATTCGTATCCGAAAGGAGATCCCCATGGCGGCGGGGATGGCAGGCGGAAGCGCCGACGGAGCCGCCACGCTTCGGGCGTTGAACCGCTTGTGCGGAGAGCCGCTGCGTCTTGAGGAGCTATGTCTGCTTGGCGCGCGCTTAGGTGCCGACGTTCCTTTCTGTATCGTAGGCGGCAGCGCTTACGCGGACGGAAGAGGCGACGCGCTTCATCCGTTTCCGTCCATGCCCGATTGCGTGATCGTGGCGGCTTGTGAGGGAGAGGGAGTATCTACCCCTTGGGCATACGGGCTTTTGGATCGAAAATATCGGAATTTTTCGAGCAATAGCGGTTACCAACCAAGAAAAGCCGATGGGCTGAGAGCCGCTTTGGATCGAGGCGATTTGGGGTTCGTTTGCGAGAATATGTATAATGTTTTTGAGGAGCCGATTTTGGCGGAGCGACCTATCGCGGCGCGTGTGAAGGAGATTCTGCGCGGAGTGGGCGCAATGGGCGCAATGATGAGCGGAAGCGGACCTTCCGTGTTCGGTGTGTTTGATTGCGAGGAAGCGGCCGAAAAAGCGAGGGGGGCGCTGGCGGAGGCGGGATACCGTCCCTACGTTTGCCGACCGATGGCGGTTCATGGATTGGATCAAAAATAAAAAAGCCAAGTAGGCGAAGGCGGGACGATGAGAGAGGGCTTCCGAATCCACTTTAACATCCCTCACCAAAACAACCGACCTTTTGGTCGGGTTGGTGAGGACGAGAGAATGCATCGCATTAGCGATGCGCCACTCGTAGGGTTGCTTCGTATTTCGCGTGAGGTCCACGCCCTAAAAACACCACACCGTGGTGTTTTTGCCCGTCTACGACATGGGCACGGGCTTCCGAATCCACTTTAATATCCCTCACCAAAACAAAACAACCGACCTTTTGGTCGGTTGTTTTGTTTTGGTGGGGGATGGTGGATTCGGACCACCGAAGTCAGTGACAACAGATTTACAGTCTGCCCCCTTTGGCCGCTCGGGAAATCCCCCAAATATACGGTTCCGTCTTGCGAAACCGCTGGAGCTGGTGAACGGAGTCGAACCATCAACCTGCTGATTACAAATCAGCTGCTCTGCCATTGAGCCACACCAGCGAATCTCGGATTTATCACCGGAACGACATAGATTATACCATATTCGATTTTGTTTGTCAATACCTTTTTTTGAAAAATTAAAAAATATTTTTTGGTAAAAATATAAAGCTTTTCCTGCCCCAAAAACGAAACGGCGTTTTACGAGAGTCACGTCGAAAAAGGCAAAACAGAAGCGTGGGAAATCAACAAAATCAAAAGGGGCCTGTTTTCACAAGCCCCTTTTTTTGTCTTACTTGTTGAGCGTGTCCAGGTAGTTGACTACGTCGCCAACGGTAGCAAACTGACGAATGTCGTCGTCGTTGATCTCAATTCCGAAGCGGTCCTCGCAGAGCATAACCAAATCGGCAAGCTCAATGGAATTGATTCCGAGGTCGCCCGAAAGCTCTGCCTCCATGGTAATGTCATCACGGTTGATCTGAAGCTCCTCGACCAACAAATCAGCAAATTTTTCAAACATATTTTTTCCTCCAAAAGAAAAATTTTCTTGGTTGGTTTCCCTTAACAACCCCTATTATATATGAAAAAAAACCGCTTGTCAAGACATATTCTTCTTTCTTTGGAAATTTTTCGTTTTCAAATCGCAAATTGACTTTTGCCCCAATTTGTGATAAGATATAAAAAAACGAAGGGAGGAAGAAGAATGGAGCTGTTTTCAAAGCGCCCCTTGGCCTTAATTTGCTTTTTGTTTTTGGCGATATCTCTGTTGGCGGGCTACGTTCCGCTCTCCCTTCTCCTTTGGGGCGCGGTCCTTCTTTTCCTTGGTGCCGCGCTTATTTTCTCGGTACGGAAATTCCGAAGAAGATTATTTGGACTCGCGCTCGGACTTACGGTTGCTTTTCTTTCCCTTTGTCATTCCTTTCTGTTTGCCGAGCTTCCCGCCTTGCGCGCGAGGGAGCTTTGCGGTCAGCGGATGGTGCTTTGCGAGGTCATAGAGGAGGGAACGCAATCGGCGTATTCCGCTACTGCCGTCGTCCTGCTTCGGAGCGCGGACGGCGAATCGGTTCGAGTGAAAAGCAAGCTTGTCTGCGATTTCCCCGTCTCCTTTTCGGTGGGAGATCAATTTTACGCGTACGCAACCGTTTCGGAGTACACGGATTACGACTCCTCTGAATTTTCCTCAAGAAAGAACAGCGACGGGATCCTTTTGTCGGTTTACGTGGCGGAGGAGGGGCATGGACAGATCAGGCGGTTATCCGAGAGGGAAACCGATCTCTCCTTGCTCTCCGATCTGAGTGGCATCCGACTTCTGATCTATCGGGCAAAGGAGGGACTGCGCTCCCGCTTAAATACCCTTTTGGGCGAGGAGATCGGAGCAATGGCGACGGGCTTCTTTACGGGAGATTCCTCGGGAATTGCCAAGGATACCATGCTGCATTTCCGAAGATCGGGGGTAATCCATCTTCTGTCGGTTAGCGGCTTACACCTTACCATTTTGCTGGGAGCCATCGAGTGGCTTTTGCGCTGCGTTCTGGTACCGAAGCGGATCCGTATTCCCATCGTTGCGGTCTTTTCCTTTTTGCTTCTGATTCTGACGGGATTTTCTCCCTCTGCCTGTCGGTCGGTGATGATGCTCCTGATCGTATATTTTCAATTTATGACCGCAGAGGACCGCGACGGGATTACGACGCTCTTTTCGGCGATCGCGCTGATCGTTTTGATCTCTCCTTACGCGGTGAGCGATCTGGGGCTTTGGATGTCGTTTTTGGCAACCCTTGGGCTTTTGACCATCTATCCTCTCTGGGATGGGGCGCTCAGGCGTATCCGCGGCGGAGGAGGGATCCTCAAGCCGTTGGTTCGAATCGGAAGGGCGGCTCTCGGAGGCGTTCTGTTGACCGCGGCCGCCAATCTCTTCTTGCTTCCCATTCTTTGGCTCAGCTTTGGAGAATTTTCTCTGATCGGGCTTCTTTGCAACGCTGCGACCTCCTTTCTGTCCTCCGCGTTTCTCGTGAGTATTCCCGTGCTGCTCCTTCTCGGTTGGATTCCTTGGGTGGGAGATGGGTGCGTATGGCTTACCCGATCCTTGGGAGAGGTGCTTACGGGAATCATTGAGGGGTTTTCGAAAATTCCATACGGAGTGGTGTCTCTTCGATACGGATTTGCGAACGTGATCGTCGGGCTGCTTTGCGTGACCACGGTGGTCCTTCTCCTGATCCGCTTGCGGAGAAAATGGCTGTTTGCGGCGATGCCGTGTGTTGCCGCGGCGGCGTTTGCCCTTTGTTTGTTGGTACAGGGTTTTCTCTTTTCCCGAAACGAAGCGGTATATCTGCGTTCGGAGGTCTACGGTGAGACTCTTGTGCTGAGGAGGGATCACCGTCTGGCGGTCTGCGACGTATCCTCGGGCGGATGGTGGGGAGCGGGCGCGGTGCTGGACGCGTACGAGGATTCGGTGGCTACCGAGGTGGAGCTTCTGCTTCTGACCCATTGGCATGAGGGGCATTTATCCATGCTTGAATACGTATCCGACCGCGTGATCCTCCGCAGCGTTATGATTCCCATGCCAACCGATCGCGACGAGGCTTCCGTTGCTCAAAATTTCGTAAACCTGGCAGAGGAGCGCGGAATCGAGGTCGAGGTCTATGAATCGGGAAGCGCCATGCTTCTGTGGGAGGGGCTTTCTCTTTGCGTCGAATACGAAAGCGAAGACGAGCACGATGCGGTGGTTATCTCCGCCAAGGGGCGGGAGGAGGGACTTTTATACCTATCCTCGGATGCCCGTTCCCATACCGATCCGCATACGGTGGAGGTGGAAATGTCGTCCTATGAGACGGTGATATTCGGGTGCCACGGAGCAAAGGAGCCGAACGAGATCTCTTACGCTCTCTCCGATGACGCAAGAACGAGGACCGTTATTTATGGAGCAAAAGGCTGCGCCAAACGGATTTTCGTGGAGCATTACAAGGGGGAGCTTCTTTATCCCGAGGAAGAAAAGAAGGGCGGCTCCCTTGAGAGGATCTTGCCTTGATCGTTGTCAAGGATTCTTTCCAAATCATACAATGGAATGTAGCGAGATGACAAGATGCTCGCTTTGCTTGGAAAGGATCATATGAGATGAAGAGCAAAAAGAAAATTGCATTGTTGGGAGGCGATCTCAGGCAGGGAACTGCGGCGAAAAAGCTTTGGTCAATGGGTTGGGATCTTTCTATATGGGGACAGGACCGATCGGATTGGAAGGAGGACGGAATGCCGCATTTTTCCGAATGGGAGGAGGCGGTCCGTTCTGCCGATGCGGTGGTCCTTCCTTTGCCCGTCAGCTTGGACGGGATCTATCTGAACTGTCCCTTTGCTCCGTCGGATTCCCGTCTTTCCTTGAAGGATATCTTTTCGGTCTGTCCGAGCCGCTGCGCCATCGTGGGCGGCCGGATTCCCAAGGAGGCGGTGGCATACGCGGAGTCCCTTGGCTTGCGTGTGTTCGATTACTTCGATTCCGAGCCCTTTCAGATCCATAATGCCTATACGACGGCGGAGGCTGCCTTAAGCATTGCCATGAACCGATTGGAAAGAAATCTTCGCGGCTCCCGCGTTGCCATTACGGGCTTTGGCAGGATCGCCAAGCATCTGGTTGGGATCCTGATCCCGCTGGGCGCCCGCGTGACGGTGGCGGCGAGAAAGTCCGAGGACTTGGCTTGGGCGGCATCTCTGGGCTGCGAATCGCTTTCTCTGGGAGAGGAGCGGGAGGAAACGCTTTCCCGCTTGTGCCACGGCTACGACGTGATCTACAATACCGTACCGCACTGGCTTTTTGATCGCTCCTTTCTTGAAAAGATGGATGAGGAAACCTTCCTGATCGATCTGGCATCGGTTCCCGGCGGAGTGGATATCTGCGCCGCCAAGGAATTGGGGATCAACGTGCTTTGGGCAACCTCCTTGCCCGGAAAATACGCGCCCCTGAGCGCGGGGGAGCTGATTGCCGATTGCGTGAATGACATTCTTCGGAAGGAGGTGGGAGAGAGTTGATCGGATTTGCTATGTGCGGGTCTTATTGTACCCATCGCGCCGCTCTCGGAGAACTTCGGAATCTTTTGAAGGCAGGATGGGAGGTCTGTCCCATTTTGAGTGAAAACGTCTATCAAACCGATACCCGCTTCGGAAGAGCAGAGGAGCTGATCGGAGAGGTGGAGGGCTTATGCGGTCAGAGCGCCATCCACACCGTGGCGGAGGCGGAGCCCTTGGGACCGTCCCGTCCCTTGGATGCCTTGGTTATTTGCCCTTGTACGGGCAATACGCTGGCAAAGCTTGCTCAGGGAATTACGGATACCTCGGTAACTATGGCGGCAAAGGCGCATCTGCGGAGCGACCGTCCCTTGGTGATCGCTCTGGCATCCAACGACGCCCTGTCTGCCAATCTGAAAAATATCGCGACCATGCTCAATAAGAAATGCGTGTATTTTGTACCGATGAAGCAGGACGATCCCCAAAGCAAGCCCCATTCGCTGATTTCGGATTTTTCCTTGCTGTGTCCGACTCTGGAGGAAGCCATGCGGGGAAGGCAGCTTCAAAGGATTTTTTTGTGAATACGCCTCTTTTTTCGGAGTCAAGGGAAGGAATCTCTCTTGACTCCTTTTTGGCATCGGTCTTGACACGGCGGGGATTCTGCGGTATAATGGAATCGCAAAAAAGTGAGGGGAGGACAGCCATGGAGATTCTGCGTGAGGAAACATCGGTTGCCGAGGCGAATCGAGCGCGACGTTTCTTTCGTGAATACTACGTATACGATCTCGACCAAGCGGGAAAGCTGATTTTCTGCTGCGCGTCGGAGCACAGGCGGAAACGGGCGGAGCCGCTCTTCGCGTCCCTTGAGGAGGAGGATCGTGGAGAATGGTACGAGTACCTCAAAAGCTATCAAATGCTCCCTGCCGTCGCGGAGTGCTGCTTGGGGACGGTTTTGGTTCTTCCGTATCTGATGCCGTCGGCATCCTTGGCAATGGTCGTGGTTCCCGATCTGAAAAAGAGCGACTTCATCAAGCTGGCTCTGCGGGATCCCCGCGCTCCCATTTTATTGGGGAAGGGTCTTCGCTCTGCTTCCTTGGGAAGATTGCACGATGCCGAAGGAGAACTGACGCGGGCATATGAGGAATTGATGGACATGATCGAGCGTTGCTACGGACACGCCGAATTTGGCGCGCATAGCGTTCCGTGTGAGATCGGAGGCGTCCTTGCCGATCGGGTGGAGTTCCTTTCCCGCTTTCTGGGTTTTCCCATCTCTTGGAGAGTAAGAACCAAGGTGATAAATTACGGGGAGGTGGACGAGGGGCTTTTCCTTGCCTACGTAACCGTGATCCTGACCATGGCAAAGCAGGATCCGACCCTGAAGCAGGCGGTCTTTTCCTTGGAGGAGCGCTCCTACGGATGCTCGGTGTCGGTGATGCTTAATGGGATGAAGCGAGGCAAAAAGCATCCCGAGGATCTGTTCTGGATGGATCATCTGGCATCCAAAAAACGAGTTTTGTTCGAATTGACTCCGCTGCCGAACGGTTTATTTTTGAAGTTTTCTCCCATGAGCATGGATTGGTCCTATCTCGGACTCAAGCAGGATATCCAATACGACGACGGAAGCCGAGACGAAAAATGAAAATTTGCGAAGAAAAATCGAAATGTCCCCTTGACAGAGAAGAGAAGATGTGGTACAATAATTCAAGTGAATCTTTAAAGCGATACAGAGATATCGGTAAGAGCGAGTAGTAACACAGACGATCCTATGTCAGACAAAGGGGACATTGGGTCTTTTTGCGGAACGGTCTTGCCGATGGGCAGGACTTTTTTCTTTATTGATAAGGAAAGGCGGGTGATCTCGTGAACCGAAAAGCTATGATCATGGACGAGTCTGCGCTTTGCCGCGCTATGGCAAGAATTACCCATGAGATCGTCGAGAGAAACCGAGGTGCGGAGGAGCTTTGCCTTTTGGGGGTTCACACGAGGGGTGTCCCTCTGGCAAGGATGCTGGCGGAGAATATCCGTCGGTTTGAGGGGATTGACGTGCCTGTGGGAGAGTTGGATATCACCCTGCACAGAGACGACATTTCGGATACGGACAAGCAAGGGATTCTTCCCAAATGCCGTATTCCCTGTGACCTTCGTGAAAAGACCGTAATTCTTGTGGATGACGTTTTGTATACGGGGCGTACGGCGCGGGCGGCGCTGGAGGCGGTTTTCTCCGCAGGTCGTCCGAAGGCGGTACAGCTGGCGGTTCTTGTGGACCGCGGACACAGAGAATTACCCATTCGACCCGATTATGTGGGGAAGAACGTACCTACCTCAAAGAGCGAGATGGTCGAGGTCTCGGTTCGGGAGATCGACGGCGAAAACGGCGTATATATTTGCGATGCCGACCCACAATAACAATAAATTCGAAATATGAGAGAAGGAGAACGAACGATGAAGCAGATGCTTGAGGGAAAAATGAATCGGAACCACGCGGCAGAGATCTCTGTCGGTATTTCCCATCCCACTTTTTTCTCCCATGAAGCGGAGTCTTTTTTGAACTCTCCCAAATATACGGTTCTTCCCGGCTTTTGTGATGTGCATGTGCATTTTCGTGAGCCGGGATTTTCTTATAAGGAAACCATGGAGAGCGGAAGCCGCGCGGCGGCTCGGGGGGGCTACACTGCGGTGTGTACCATGCCCAATCTGAAGCCTGTTCCCGATACGAGAGTGAATTTGGAAAAGCAGCTGGAGCTGATTCGCTCTGGGGCGGTGATTCATGTCTATCCTTACGGCGCGATCACCAAATGCGAGGCGGGACTGGATCTGGCGGAGCTTTCGGAGATGGCATCCGACGCGATTGCGTTTTCGGACGACGGCAGAGGCGTGCAGAGCGAGGAAATGATGCGAAGCGCCATGCGGGAGGCAAAGCGACTTGGCAAGATGATCGTTGCCCATTGTGAGGTCAACGAGCTTCTGCGGGGAGGATATATCCACGACGGCGCGTACGCCAAGGAGCATGGACACAGAGGCATTTGCTCCGAGAGCGAATGGAAGCAGATCGAGCGCGATTTGCGGCTTTGCGAGGAGATCGGATGCGCGTACCACGTGTGCCATATTTCCACGAAGGAAAGCGTGGCGCTCATTCGAGAGGCAAAAAAACGAGGTGTGGACGTGACCTGCGAGACAGCGCCTCACTATCTGGTGATGGATGACTCCGATCTTCGGGAGGAGGGACGGTTCAAAATGAATCCTCCCTTGCGCTCCGCAGAGGACCGATTGGCGCTGGTGGAGGGAATCATGGATGGTACCATCGATATGATCGCCACCGATCACGCCCCTCATTCCGCAGAGGAAAAGGCGAAGGGGCTTGAGGGAAGCGCGTTTGGCATCGTGGGATTGGAAACGGCGTTCCCCGTGATGTATACGCACTTTGTAAAAACGGGACGTATGACCATGGATCGCTTGATGGAACTGATGGCGTACAACCCGAGAAAGCGGTTTGGGATTCCCCTTGGCAATGATTTTTCGATTTGGTGTCTGGGCGAGAGCCGCGTGGTGGACCCCGAGGCCTTCCTGACGAAGGGAAGAGCGACGCCCTTTGCGGGCGAGGAGCTGTACGGTGTGTGCAGGATGACTGTGGTGGACGGCAAGACCGTGTACCGTGAAGAATGATAGTAAAATAAAAATAATATAGATATGAAAGATCGGGAGGATATGCAGCTATGGCAAAGAGAACAGATTTGAAGAAGA
>JAZOQX010000120.1:0-5118 GCA_045656325.1 Eubacteriales bacterium | reverse complement strand
TATGAATTTTATCAACAGACATTCACAAAAGGCCCCGCCGCCCTTTAGGGCGCCAGATTCTCTTTACGTCTGATTATCGATAGAAGTCATGGTTGCCAATGGAGAAGGCAAAGGGTCTGTTTTTGGAGATCCAATTGCTGGTGGCGATCCTTGGGTTCATAAAGAACAGAATATCGTCGGAAATCGAATATCCTTCCAAGCAGATCTTCGCCGCAATGACCGATCTCTCCGAGGGAGTGTTGTAGATGGTCCCTATGGCAACGGGTGTAAACTGAAGTCCGCCCACCCGATCAAAGATCACACCGTACACCGTGTTAGGGTAGGATCTGTGACGCACGCGATTCAGCACCACGTTTCCCACGGCGATCTGTCCGTAAAGGCTCTCGCCTGCCGACTCCGCCGAAATAATGCGGGACAGCCAGTAAAGATCGTCCTGTACGTAATACTTCGATGCGGGAGTCAGCGTCTTGCCCGTACTCGTCAACACGACCGTGCGGCTCGCTCCGTCCCACGACAGCTCCATGGAAAAGCTCTTAGCCAAGGGGCGAACGGGAACGTACAGACGTCCTCCAATGTTCCGAACGGGCGCTACCGTGTAAAAATAACGTCCCGATGCAACGATGTAATAATATCCGTCGGTAACCTGAATCTCCACGCTTCCCTTTTTCACGGTCGCCGTAGAGGTCTTGGCATTCCAGGTGATGGAATCTGCGCCGCAAAGCTCCGCAAATTTCCGAAGAGGAACGTATGTAACCGAATCGATAATCGCCGCCGATCCCTCCATCACCGTCTTTCCGTCCATTTGAATATGTACGGAGGCGGCGCCGTCGGGGAACGGAATGCTTTCTGCGCCCGCCAGTATGCTGAACGTACTGATTGCCATTCCCAAGCATAGGACAAACGCGAGAACGCGGATACTTCTTTTTCTTTCTTTCATCCTTTTCAAAGCGTATCCTCCTTTCTTTGGATTTGAGCCCCGATGGTTAGGACTTCCTCGGTTGGCTCACGTGTCCCATTATACACATAGCCATCACAAAAAGCAACCCACAAATTCAGGCACCTCTTCCGCATCCGACCAAAAAAGGAAGCGCCTCTCTGCCAATCCTCCGAAATTCTCCTTGACTGGAAGCACATCCCGTTTTTTCCCTCCTCCCTCTTTCCAATTTATCCGCTTTTTTCCGTGAGAAAAAGCCGCAAAGCGTTTGCTTTGCGGCTTTTATCTATCACTTCTCACAAATTATTCAAAATCATCATCAGGAAGCTCGATACTCGTGCTGGTCGTCACAATATCTTTCGTTTCCATCTTAATCAGCTGTGCTATGGGTTTTTCGTAAAATTCCTTCTCCATCTCCACTCACCTCCTTCTAAAACTCCACGCCATCAATAAGGCTTCGTCCAGCTTTCGTCGGACAAATCGGGCTGTTCTCCGTTTTGGGAGAGAACGTACGCCTTGGCAGAATCACCGTAACGGATCATTGCGTTGATCAGATCAATAAACTCCTGCGTATCGCCCTTGGCCTTCATGGAATACGCATAGGATTCCGCGCTGTAACAGAGCGTATTGCTGACCGCACCGTTCTGATCGTAAATCGTAATATAATTTGCGCTGCTGATATTGGCAACGGACAAATCGTCAAAATATACGTAGTATCCGCCGTTCGTCTTCACGAATTCGGCTGCGGGAATGATAAACTCGCCGTTGGCATTCACTACCTTGGCATAAAGACCCTCTACGCTCTGCGCGTCGATCTTAAAGCGGATCGCAACCGAATCCTGCAGAGAAAGACCCGCGCCCTTCCAATTAACCGTCGTGTTATCTCTCAGAATATACTCGGTATCCTGAACCGTCACCAGCTCTCGGTCGGTGGTCGTTCCCCACGCCTTTTGCTCGTCGGTCAGATACGCGTTCGCAAGATTCTCCACGTTACGCTTCGTATAGACCTGAGCCGTGGCACCGTAGTTCAAGAGATCCACGAGAAGGGTTTTCAGTTCTGCGCAATCGCCTGCCTTACCTAACTGGTTGTAGCAGTAATCAGCAACGCTGTACTCCTCCGTCTTGCCCGCGCAAACCTTGGCGCCGTGGCAGGTAGCGTAGGGAGTAGCAATAACCGACTCGTTGGTTCTGTGGGGGGCAATATTGTCATAAACGAACACGTAATAGCCGTCTCTCACCGTATAATCGGTAACCGTAATCGTCTCTTCCGCAAAGGTGAATACGACGTAGGGATTCGTATACGCGCCCGCTTCGATGATCGACTTGTCGATCTTGTAGTTAATCGCCAAGCTATCGTTCAGCACCAAGGATGCCGACTTAAACTTCAAGGCAGGGATCTCTTGCGTCTGCACCATAGCGCCGCAGCGCGCGCACTCCGCCTCAAACGATCCGGGAGTCTCTCCGTCGGGATATCTTGCTACCACGCCGTTGCCCGAAACCTTTTCGTGAGGACAATAGTCATAATCAAACTCGTAATAAGGGATCGAATCCCGTTCCGCTTCCTTGCTATAATCTCCCAAAGTCGTTGCGCCCGCCCCAATGGTCACGGATCCAACGCAAAGCAGAAGAGAAAGAACCGCGCAGACAATTCTTGCGATTGTCAAATACCTCGCTTTCACTGCTAAAACCTCCATATTCCTTATATAGATCGTTTAGAATATTCCTATTCAGTGTTATTGTAGCACAAACCCCTTGATTTGTCAATGGCTTTTTGAAACTTTCTGTTTTTCCGCACCTCACCGAAGACTCCTCCTGACCCTTTTTTGTCAAAAACGGCGGAGTTATGAAATAATAACAGAGAAAACATAAAAGGGATTAAGCCGCTTTCAGCTTAATCCCTTTTGGCGGAGGGTGTGGGATTCGAACCCACGTGTCCAAAGGACAAACGGTTTTCAAGACCGCCTCGTTATGACCGCTTCGATAACCCTCCACGCACAACGCTTTGTCATTATATCACAGTATCAAGAGAAAGTCAACCCCCCGAAAAAAGGTTTTTATTCCGATTTTAGCTTCGGTCAATCTTCTTTTCTTAATTTTTCCGCTTTGCTGAATAAACCGCATACAGATGGTAAAAATATTAGCAGTAAATCACGCAAAGGAGTTAAAAACTATGTCAGAACAATCCAATCATCGCCGTCCCTCTAAAAAAATGAAGAATACGCAGATCAACCGCGTCACCGTGATCGTTGCCGTCGTGCTGGTCGCTGCTCTGACCCTCATCATCGGCATCACCGTTGCCACCAACCGTTCCAAGAAGAACGAAACCTCCGTACCGAACGACACCTCAACCTCTACCGATACCCCCAAGGACACCGAGCAAGAGGATCCCGAGGACACGCAAGCGGACAAGCCCCAGGACTCTCAGTCGGAGAAGCCCGCTGACACCTCGGTATCGGTAGACGATTCCCTTCCCTCCTTCGTGCTCCCCGTCAGCGGCGTCCTTTCTAAAAAGCACGACCCCGAGCTTCAGGTTTATTCCGTGACCATGAATGATTACCGCACCCACATCGGCGTGGATATCGTAACCGAAAAGAATGCGCCCGTGTATGCCGCGGCAGACGGTATGGTAACGAAGATCTGGAAGGACGTTCTCATGGGATACTGTATCGCCGTACAACATAACGGCGATTGCCTGACCGTCTATAAGAATCTCTCCGAGACTCTGCCCGACGGCATTGCCGAGGGCGTAGCTGTCCGTTCGGGTCAGCTGATCGGCTCGGTGGGCGAGAGCGCCATGGTGGAGGTTGCCGAGGAGCCTCATCTCCACTTTGAAATGACCATTGAGGAGCTGGCGGTGGATCCTCTGGAGTATTTCAACGAAAAGGCGCTGGAATCCCTGTCCCTTGACGCGTCTTACGGAGAATAAGCAGACCGTTTCCCAAAAAGCAAGGGCGCACCTGCATGGCAGGTGCGCCTCTTTTTGCGATTTATTCCGCGTCGACCTTGTCGGCGTTCTTTTTCGCTTTCTTTTTCTTGCCAAGCTTGACGGCAGCTACAACAATACCCGACAGCGCGAACAGAGCGAGGACGTTGGGGATAACCATAAGGTTATTGAACATATCGGTCAATTCCCAAACCAGATCGTTGGGGAACATGGAGCCGAGAATGATGAACGCAATCGCCAGCACAGAGTAGATCGCCGTGGCAACCTTCTGCTTTTTGCCAAACATATACTGGACGTTCTGCTTTCCGAAGAAGTTCCAGCTGATGATGGTGGTAAAGGCAAAGAAGGTCAGACATACGGCAATCGTAATATTACCGAAGAGCTGATTTCCAAATGCCGTTCCCACAGCGGTCTGCATCAGATTTGCCTTAGTAATCTCGGTGGCGGCAAGTCCCTCTGCCGTTCCGAGAGGACCGTTTGCGTACAGGGTGGAGATTACGACCAAAGCGGTGATGGTAAGAACCACGAAGGTATCGATAAACACACCGATCATGGCAACAACGCCCTGATCGTGGGGCTTCTCTACCTTAGCCTGCGCGTGCGCGTGAGGAGTCGAACCCATACCTGCCTCGTTGGAGAACAGACCGCGCTTTGCGCCTTGGCTGATCGCCGCCTTGATGGCTGCGCCGAACGCGCCGCCGATGAGAGCCTGAGGTACAAACGCGTACTTAAAGATCATGCCGAAGGTTGCGGGGATCGAGGTAAAGTTGATACCGAGAATTACGAGACCGAGAGCGAGGTAGATCACCGCCATAATGGGAACGATCTTCTCGGCAACCGACGCAATTCTCTGCACGCCGCCAAGGAAAATGAAGGCGCAAACAGCAGCCAAAACAAGACCGATGACCCACGTGGGAATATATCCCGTGGAAGCGGTGCTGATCGCCTCGGAGATCGAGTTGGACTGAACCATGGAACCCATGAAGCCGAGAGCCAAAGTAATCGCTACAGCGAAGAAGCCCGCCAGAGCCTTGCCGAACCTGCCCTTGAAGGCGCGGCGAATGTAGTAAACGGGTCCGCCGAGAACCGAGCCGTCCTCCCGAACGATTTTGGTCTCCTGCGCCAAGGTTGCCTCGGCGTAGATGGTCGCCATACCGAAGAACGCGATGATCCACATCCAGAAGATGGCACCGGGACCGCCAATGAGGATTGCGCCGCAGGCACCGACGATATTACCCGT
>JAZOQX010000119.1:0-2388 GCA_045656325.1 Eubacteriales bacterium | reverse complement strand
AGGGTCTTGGCGGCATTCCCGGTAAGATCACCTCCTCCCCCGCCGCTCACCTCTCCACCCCCTGCAACCAAATGGTCAACTTCCTGGGCATTATGCAGAACGAGTGGGCAGGTGCGCAGGCATTCTCCTCCTTCGATACCTATCTTGCCCCCTTCGTTAAGGTGGACAACCTGACCCAAAAGGAAGTCAAGCAGTGCATTCAGTCCTTTATCTACGGTGTCAACACCCCCTCCCGTTGGGGTACGCAGGCACCCTTCTCCAACATCACCCTTGACCGGACCGTACCGCACGACCTTGAGGACGAATACGTCATCATCGGCGGCAAGCGTGGCGACTTCAAGTATGGCGATTGCAAGAAGGAAATGGATATGATCAACCGTGCCTTCATCGAGATCATGATCGAGGGCGACGCCAACGGACGCGGCTTCCAGTATCCCATTCCCACCTATTCCATTACCCGTGACTTTGACTGGTCTGAAACCGAGAACAACAAGCTGCTGTTTGAGATGACCTCCAAGTACGGTACTCCTTATTTCTCCAACTATATCAACAGCGACATGGAACCCAACGACGTCAGAAGTATGTGCTGCCGTCTGCGCCTGGATCTCCGCGAGCTTCGCAAGAAGTCGGGCGGCTTCTTCGGAAGCGGCGAAAGCACGGGTTCTGTTGGCGTTGTTACCATCAACATTCCCCGTATCGCTTACCTCTCCGAAAGCGAGGAGGATTTCTACAAGCGTCTGGACCGTCAGATGGATATTTCCGCCCGCTCTCTGAAGATCAAGAGAACGGTGATCACCAAGCTGCTTGACGAGGGTCTGTATCCCTACACCAAGCGCTACCTCGGCACCTTCAACAACCACTTCTCCACCATCGGTCTGGTCGGCATGAACGAGGCCTGCCTCAACGCAAACTGGATCAAGAAGGATCTGACCACCGTGGAGGCTCAGCAGTTCACCAAGGACGTACTGAACCACATGAGAGAGAGACTCTCCGACTATCAGGAGAAATACGGCGACCTCTACAATCTGGAGGCTACTCCCGCCGAGTCCACCTCTTACCGTCTGGCTAAGCACGACCTGAAGAGATTCCCCGACATCATCACTGCCTCCGAAAAGGGCAACACCCCCTACTATACCAATTCTTCCCACCTGCCCGTAAGTTATACCTCCGACATTTTCGAGGCGCTGGACATTCAGGACGAGCTTCAGACCCTTTACACCTCGGGAACCGTCTTCCACGCCTTCCTCGGCGAGAAGCTTCCCTCTTGGGAGTCTGCCGCAACCCTTGTGAGAAAGATTGCGGAAAACTACAAGCTTCCCTACTACACCATGTCTCCCACCTACTCGATCTGCCGCGCCCACGGCTACCTCAGCGGAGAGAAATTTATTTGTCCTCACTGCGGTGAAAAGACCGAGGTTTACAGCCGTATTACCGGCTACTACCGTCCCGTTCAGAACTGGAACGACGGTAAGGCAGAGGAATACAAGAACCGTAAGCTTTACGACATTGCCGCATCCATGGAGAACAGAAGCTTTGCCGCTGCTCCCGTAGAGACCACGGCAACCGCCTCGGCTCCCGTATGCGAGTGCGCTCCCGAGGAGAAGCCCGCAACGGTGGCATCCAACGACAGCGTTCTTCTGTTCGCAACCAAGACCTGCCCCAACTGCCGCATGGCAGAGAAATTCCTTGGCGACGCAGGCGTTGCCTATACGAAGGTCTATGCGGACGACGCCCCCGAGCTTGCCGCAAGATACGGCATCAAGCAGGCTCCCACGTTGGTTCTTCTGACGGGTGACAGCGTATTGAAGATCGAAAACGTCTCCAATATCCGCCGCTACGCAGATACCGCAAGGGCATAAGCAAACGAACGGGTAAAAAGGCATTGCTGTGATTCCCTTTACGGCAATGCCTTTCCCTTCTGACAGAAAGGAACGGAGTATGTACGATATTATCATCATCGGAGCAGGTCCCGCGGGACTGACTGCCGCATTGTACGGTCTGAGAGCCGACAAAAAGGTTTTAATTATTGAAAAAGAAAATTTTGGCGGACAGATCACCTTTTCCCCTAAGGTAGAAAACTATCCCACCCAAATGCAGATCAGCGGAAGCGAGCTGGCGCAGCTGATGCTGGATCAGGTAGTAGAGCACGGCGCTGACATCGAGCTTGCCGAGGTCATCGGAATCCTCAACGAGGAGGACAAAAAGATCGTCGTCACCGAATTTGGCGAATTTGAGGGACGCTCGGTCATTATTGCCGTTGGCTCCAAGCATCGCCAGCTGGGTCTGCCCCGTGAAAACGAGCTTGTGGGCAAGGGCGTATCCTATTGCGCGGTCTGCGACGGTGCCTTCTTCAACGGCATGGACGTTGCCGTGGTAGGCGGCGGAAAC
>JAZOQX010000118.1:0-3373 GCA_045656325.1 Eubacteriales bacterium | reverse complement strand
GCAAATATCAGTTCGTAAATCTGGCCACGGAACTTACTTTTTGAGTAAACAGTTGCAAGGGCTTTCACCGGATTCAAACCGGCGAAAAGCATTTTTATTGAAATATTCGAAAGTTTATGTAATCTAACGCAAACACGGAGGTGCCTGCGGTGTGCAAACCCTGCGCCTTTCGTGCGCAGAATAGTGCAATATGTCCAAAAAACTTGACAATTTTGGTGATTTATGATATAACTTTACTTGAAAATCATTCCAAAAATAACTTAGGAGGACTATGAATTGAAAAAAATGATTTCTCTTGCCATCGTTACCGTGATGTTACTGGCTTGCTTCGCGGCATGCCAATCGGTCAATGATGAGCATTCTAAGCCCTCAACAACGGACGAAATCACAGTCCCGAACGGAGAAACGTTCGTCCCTCCGGTGGACGGTGAGACCATGCCTCCCGATTCGGGGAATACCACCCCCGAGCCGTCTGTGACCCTCAAGGGCGCGGATGCGGCGAAGCTTTTGTTGGCCGAAGAGCGCTTGAATGCCAAGCTTTTACAAAATGAAGGCGACATTTTCGAAAACGGTGCGGAAGTCTTTGAAAACCTCGCCGCAACCGCGATGAACAATCTTGTCAAGTACACGTACGAGGGCTCCCAAATGACCGAGCTCTCCCAAAGTTCGATCGGGCGCGCAAGCGTACAGCCTCTGGGCTCAAGCGGCCGCGCCAAAATGGATCAGCTTTCCACTGTGATTCAAAACACAGACGGCAGCGTGCTGGAGATAGACGGTGACCTGTACAAGTGGAGTAACTTTGCGGAGTATTCCAATTCCTACGACTATTTCACAAATCTGACCCACTCCATTGTGAGTAACGCAGAGCGTGCCGCCGACCAGATCAACAACACAAAGAAATACGTTCGCGTGATCGATAAATGGGTTCACTTCGGAGCTTCGGAGTACTACCTCCACGTAGAGGACAACTGCGAGATCCTGTATGAGCGTTGGGCCAGCGGAATCAGCATTTGCAAGCGCTCAAAGAACGAGCAGGGCGTCAACGTATACGAGCTATACCAGGCATCCGACACCTCGCAAACGCGCATGACCTACATCCAGGGACGCAAATACGAGTACACGCATCAAAACCGGAACGGCTTCAATCACAATTTTATCGCGGAGAACACCAAGGGCTTTTGGGAGGTCGTTGACGTTTCAAGATTTGAAACCCATTACAACGTCTCCTGTATGGTGGTCAAGGAGGATATCTGCTATGATGCCTTCTACGAGCCCGCCGAGGAAATGAGAGGCTTGACCCTGCTCAAATGTATCAGCGCGGATAAGAAGACGGATATTCTGTTTTTCAACGGATCGTCTATTGATCTGTCCCTGCAGGCATTTGACGGAATCAAGCATATTCAGTTAGAAGCTCCTGCGGACAAGGTTGGCTCCCATGAAAAGCCCGACGAGAAATTCTGGCTGTATTACCTTGAGCAGGACGATCAGAAATATTACTTCCCGAGCGGTTATAAAAGTGTCGAGGTGGTGCTGGAGAACGGCATGACTCTCCGTGACGGCGATGAATACCTCGACGGTAAAGTGCGGATCATCGGAACCCCGATTTCATTCTTCAACAAGCAGGACGGCACCTGCGGGTACATGCCGCAGCTGTGCCTGTATATCGAGGCGACCAACTTTGAAGAGCGCATGGCCATACTGAACGAATTCCTGGAGCTGACGGGACTGACCTGCAGACGTGATATGAATAGTGTGCAGGAGGGCATTTTGCAGGCCTATGAGGAGCTGGCACAGTTCGTTCAATATCAGAAATGGAATGAAAGCCCCATTGCCACCGAGGAGGATCTTGCCAAGGGATTTGAAAATCTCGAAGCCAAGTACCAAGCGTGGAGTGCTCTGTACGACACAGTCAAGGACGACCAAGTCATCGACTATAACGATCGTGATGCGATGGAGCTGAATATCCACTTCGCACCCATCACAGCCCTGCAAGCTGCCTCCGTCAAGAACGATGACCTTCTGATCACCGTGACCGATCTGTCCCTGACGATCGAGGACACGACCCTTATGATCGAGAATGAGCCCTATATGGTCAATTTCGCCTTTATCGGCAAGAATTCCGATGGCCTGACGCATATCCCCGTGGAGGGAACGCAAACGGTTGCATACACCGGTGGCAAAACCTTTACCGTCACCCAGAGTGCAAGCTTTGAGATCCCTGTTCTGTACTTTGACGAATACACGGTGGTCGCGTACATTTCCACCGTAGAAGGAATCCGCATGAGCGGATATACCACGCTGGTCTTTACCGAAATCACCAACTTCGAAAGCAAAGCGGAAAACATCGCCCTCACCGTCCGTCCCGGAGACGACGGAGCGCTGGCAGTGATTTACGAGCGCATCCTCAATATCGGGGTCAGCTTGACCTTCGAAACGGACGATGTCTCCTACATGGAAATGTACAACGCCCTTGCCGAGAAGGCATACCTGTATGGATACGTGGTAGAGGGCGCAAAGCTGGAGATCCTTGTAGAGAATGATACGTGGGCAGAGGTAGACCTGCACGAAGATGCTCCCGCAGAAGGTGAACGCGAAACCAACGAGACCGAGACCAACGAGGTTGAAACCAACGAGACCGAGACCGCTCCCGATCAGAATGAACAGCAGCCCGAAGAAGAGAAAACGGGACTGAAGAGCGGCACCTATCGACTGAGATATGAGATCAAGAATGGAGATTCCTTAATCGAGGGCTACGTGTATACTGAGTACGTTGCATAAGACCAACGGTCAAGTGCAACTCGCATCATCGCCAAGGGAATCGGAAATATCACAACACAAAGGGCACGCAACAGCGTGCCCTTTTTTGTTGTTTGCACCTGCCCCCTACGATCTTTCAAGCGCGGCGGCAGCAAGCCACCGCCCTACGATAGTGATACGCGCCATTTGGATATGCGGGAAATCCCCTCTTGCGTTTGGGGTAAACCTATGGTATAATGAAAAAAACACAACTCTGCTATCTCATCCGCGCCCCCAATCTATTTCAAATGGAGGAACTTTATGCGTTACGTTGTCGTTGATTCTGCGGAATTTACCTATCCCGATCGCTTTGATTATCCGAGCGCATCCGCTGCCGTGGTGCTGGACACCCCGCGCGGCAAGAAAGCAATTGCTTGAAGCCTTAAGTAAGCCACAATAACATCATAAAAAAACCCGAAAGCCGCGGCTTTCGGATTTTTTGTTTACGTTTATTCAACTTTTTCCCACATCTGCACGATGCGGATCGCACCGTCTGCGTAGGTCAGCTTTAGCACGTCGTTCGGTTTGACCAGTACGATGAGCTCATTCTTCTCGTTAAATTCCACGCGGTACACAG